>NZ_FORJ01000004.1:0-403129 GCF_900113985.1 Phyllobacterium sp. CL33Tsu
GTAACCGTTGACCTTGAGGCATGTTTCGGTTCCCGGGATATAGAAGAAGCCCGCTCCGTAGGCATCGCATACCCGGACATATTCAACAGGCTCGGGCTCCGCAACGACCACCGCATCCGCTGCATAGGCCGACGTCGTCACGAGTACTGCACCCGATATCAGAAAAAGCCTCCGAATAGCCATGCGATCCCCCATTCTCTGCCAACTAGTCAGCAAGATACGTTCGAGCACTTCGCGCAGATTCCACAATCATATCATCAGTCGGCCCATCCAAAGTGTCTCCGCTCAGCCACACCCGGTGGTCCATCGTACCAAAGGCGAGGTGGACATTCGTCATTCGCCAATCGTCATCAATGCGACGAGCACGGGCCCCCACGCAGTGAGAAGAATATTACCAATGGCATAGGGCACCGTATAACCGAGAGCAGGAATACTACTCCGAGATTCATCTTGAATCGCCCGGAGGGCGGCCGTGATAGTTCCTGCACCGGCACAGGCGCCAAGAACAATAAGGGGGTTCATCTTGAGCATATAGCGGCCAAAAAGTATCGCTATCGTATGCGGCAGCAACGCCGATACCAGCCCCACCATCACAAGACTCAAACCGGTTTGTTGGAGCCCAGAGAAGAAGCTGGGCCCGGCGTTGATGCCAACTACACCGATAAAAATGCACAGACCGACAGTGTCGAAGATCCAGATCGCCGGCTCCGGGATTCGGCCAAAAAATGGGTGTACAGACCGAAGCCAGCCAAAAACCAGCCCCATGATCAGCGCACCTCCGCTTGCAGTCAGAGTTAACGGGATACCGCCAACGGTTACCGACAAGAGGCCAACAAGGCCCCCAAGCACGATGCCTGTCCCAACAAAAACCATGTCCGTCGCCATAGTCGGGCGGTCTGGATAGCCTAATTCCTTTGCGGCCCTCTCAACCTCCGGCTTAGTGCCGATCAGACTGAGCACGTCTCCACCATCGATGGTCGTCTTTGCAGTAACGGGCATCTCCTGTCCGGCCCGTGTAAGCTTCCGCAGAAACACGCTCCGAGTGAATTCGAGTTGCGCCAGTTCTCCAAGCGTTTTTCCAACCGCAAGCCCACGCGTAACCACGACATCCAGCACTTCGACCGGTAGGTCGAGCAGAGGCTTGTCGTCTACTTCCGGGCCGACGATCTTCCCGCTGTTCACGTGTATTTCCTGTCGAGCAAGTACGGCCACGACATCACCCTCGCGGATGACCGAATTGGGAAGCGCCTCCACGATGCCTCCGTGGTGTCGGATTCTTGCGATGAACACGCGCGAACCTTGCGGCAAGGCTTCAAGTTCTGCCACCGTCTTGTTCACGAGTTTTGGATTGGTGACACGGTAAGCACGCAGATCGAACAGTCTTGCTCCGGAGGTCACGCCAAGTTCCAGTTGCGCGGAGCCTACCAATGCGGTGCCTTGCATACGCATCCCTTCGTCGCGCAGGTTAACTCCCATCAGTTTGGGTCCGATTGTAGGGAGAAACCATACAAGGCTGGCGGTTCCAATGAGGTATGTGACTGCGTAAGCCACTGGAATATTGTTCAGCAGGCTAACTCTCTCCGCTTCGGGAATAGCCAGGCGCTGAATAGCCTCCCCGGCCGTGCCAATCACCGTCGATTCTGAAAATGCTCCTGCAAGCAGTCCGGCGGCCGTTCCGACGTCGTACCCAAGCAGCGTCGCAAAACCGAATGCAGTGAGCAAGCATGCAACGCATAAGACCAAGGTAAGCGCCACCTGTGGAATTGCGTCCTGTTTGAGCCCGCGGAAAAACTGCGGTCCGACCTTGTAGCCGGTTGTAAACAGAAAAAGATCAAAGAAGATGACCTTCACAATCGGTGGAATCTTGATATCGAGCTGTCCAATCAACACCCCCGCCAAGAGCGTCCCCACCACGATTCCGAGGCTGAAACTTCCGAGCTTTACCCGTCCAATCAAAAAGCCAATGGCCAGCGCAAGGAAGATTGCCAGTTCAGGATTGTCGCGCAATGCTTGTACAAAAAAAGTCATCCCCTACTCCTGCCCATTGTCAAGCTCAAGGAGTCAACGACCAACCTCGGATCGAACCCGCCGTGGGCAAGCAGACGCGCCCACAGGCGCTTATCTTAGTGCCTCAGTTTGGTAGAGATGACCTCCGGCTTTAGCAGTTTGAGACCGCGCGCTTTCTCGTAGCCATGAATCTCCTTCACATCGAGTTTGCGCATGAACTCAATTGTCTCCTCTGTGATCACTTGACCCGGCACCATGATCGGGAAGCCGGGTGGATAGGGAATTACGAAGTTGGCGGACACCATTTCCGGCCCCTCGCGAAGGCGACGATTACATTCATCTCCATGCAAAGGAATGTATTCACAGCCCGTGGCATCATAAGCGCCGTAAAAAGCTGTGCGCATATCCCCCTCCGGTGTGGCACGCCCCGCGTCTTGTCGAAACGCTTCATGGAAATGACTGAAATTCGGTAGGTCAGGCACGTCCGTCATTAGCGACTTGACGCGAGCGGCCAGCGCGTTTCTTTCGCCATCGCCGCCCCGGGCAAGGCGTGTCTCGATCCCGTTAGAAATCTCCAGGAGCACGCGAACGAGCTGCGCCACATCGCTCCGTGTATTGTTGATATTGGATTGCAGCAGAACCGAATTGCGCGACGTTTTATTGAGCTGAATGTCGTAGACATTGGCCAGCAACGCCTTGAACTCGGTTCCATCGAAACCTGCCGTTCCACAGACAAGCGTCATACGCGTAGGATCGAGGCAGAATTCGTCGTCGTGCATGCTGCGCACCTGGCTGGCCCAGGTTGTGTCCGGCGCCAGAAAATCCACAAACCCACTCTCCCGGTACTGCGCGGGGATCATGCCGTCAGCACCAAGCATATGGAAGTATTTCGAGATTATCGGATGTGAATTGACCGCACGCCGGATAGCAAGCGAGATCTCGATGGCGTTGAGCACGAGGCCGTAGCCTTCCAATTCCATTTGCCGCCGCGCTACGTCGAGACTGCCGATCAGTTGCTGGTTGGGGCTTGTCGAAGCATGCGTAAAGATTGCTTCGTGAAACTGCGACTCAACTGTGTAGAAGTCGACGTCTTTCACGAGAACCATCGAGCCCTGGCGCAGCGCTGACATGGATTTGTGCGTCGAGTTGGTCTGGTAAACGCGAATACGAACCTTCCGCGGGTCCGGGAGCAACCGCGTCGTTAGCAGTTCGTCGACGGTGGGGTCAGACCCAAGTTCCTGCTGTTGTTTTTCGTAGGCCTCAACCGCGGCCAAACCGTGAATCCATGTTTCAATTGCGGCCGCTGCGCCCATTGCGGTGCGAGGACGCAATACCGGTGAGAACCGCGCGAAGCCGAACCACGCCTCATCCCAGAGGAATACGAGGTCCGGTTTAATGGCGAGGCACTCCTCCATGACCCGACGCGTGTTGTAGATGTGGCCGTCAAAGGTGCAATTCGTGAGGTCCACCATTTTGACACGGTCAAGCCTGCCTTCGGCCTTCAGATCCAGGAGTGCCTTTTTTATGCTCCTGAGGGGTACCGCGCCATACATCGAGTATTCTGTCATCGGGAATGCATCAACGTAGAGCGGTTGCCCGCCGGCAAGGACAAGCCCATAGTGATGGGACTTGTGGCAGTTTCGGTCGAGGATGACGATGTCGCCGGGCGCGACAATCGCCTGGTGGACCATCTTGTTCGACGTGCTTGTGCCGTTGGTTACGAAAAAGGCATGGTCCGCGCCAAAAGCCCGCGCGGCCATTTCCTGAGCGCGCTTGATATTGCCTGTCGGCTCCAACAGGCTATCAAGTCCGCCCGTTGTGGCACTGCTTTCCGCAAGGAAAAGGTTGATACCATAGAACTCCCCCATATCGCGGATCCAGTCAGACTTGAAAACTGACTTTCCTCGAGCGAGCGGAAGCGCATGGAATGTACTTATCGGGCGCCGCGCATATTTCTTGAGGTTGTCGAAGAACGGCGTCTCGAAACGGTCTTGAATCCCCTCAAGCACCGACAGGTGTAGTTCCAACGGTTCTTCGATCGCATAGAGAACGCGACGGATGGATGCCGACCGTGCATCGCCCGCCAAATTTTCTACCTGGCGGTCAGACAGAAGATAAATGTCGAGGTCTGGTCGCAGACGTTTCAACGAGTTTGCCAAGAGCAACGCCAGATCAGCGTCCTCCGCTCGCGCCCCATCCAGTCCGAGGCCGGACAGCACGCTGCGCAACACCGGCGCCGAATGTCGCGAAGCGTAGTTAAAGCCCTCGAAGATCGTAACCGCGGCAATATCCGGATTGATGATCGCAGCGCAGATCGCATCTTCGAAGCTGTCTACCGGGACAATTTCGTAAATAAACGCGTCCTCGGGACGTCGCAGCTTGCGCAACTGCGCGATTTGATCGGCAGCTTGCGTTGTGGCACCCGGCGCAACAATCAGCATTTCGAAGTAGGGGCGCTTTACGTCACCGTGTCTGAGCGTGGGCGGTAGGACATCAGCCGGCGTATCGACGACTTCCTCGGTCGTTCGCCACTCGGCAGGATCATACTTGAAGTCACGCGTGACAATCGCGGCCGAAACGCGTCGCACCAAATCAGTAAAGCCAACAGCATCGCCTCCCCGCAGCCTGTCGCTTAGCCTCGCCATGAGCGCAGAGCCTGGGAATGCGTGAAACCCTTCAATGGGGCCTAACTCTGCAAAGGCAGCTTCGGCCGCGTTCTGATCGGCTCGCCCGACCGACCATGCGCGCGCTGCGGCAACAACATCGCGCCACCGGTCTGCGCGTTCCGCGGGCATCGAGAAGAAGTGGTCTATCCGCTGCTCAAGCATCTTGGCCGGTTTCGGCATCGCGGTATCTCCCCTGCCTATGGTGACTAGTTCATTCGTCTGGGCGAGCGAGTGGGCTGACGTCAGGCAGAGGAGCGTCTCTTCAGCCGCTTCACTATGCCTCCGTCGAGCGGGCGCTTTGCCCGTTTCATGCAACTTGGAGTGTAGACCGATGTGAACGCGAATACGTGTAGCATCGTGTAATATACGGCGCCCACTTACAGACCAGGCCAGCAAAGCCGTACGTTTCCCGGGATCGTCAAGCCCGCTTTTCGGAGAGAGTTGAGACGGTATCGAAAGCGGACCGCGACGAGATAAGGCAGTGAGTGAAGTGCCCAGACAGTTAAGCAGCCCCAATAGCGCGCGAAGCCCGCTTCAACCAACTCGGGACCGAAGAGTGGATTTTGTAATATCATATGGCCTGGCGACAATAGCCTAGGTGCAAGTACGGGCGTGGACACCCACCGGAGGTTATTGTGAGAGGGGCTACGTCGCTTCGAAAAATAACACCGTAGGGGTGAGCCAGCGGCGTAGCCATCGAACCAGCGATGTCGTCTTGAAGTTTAAACAGGTTGTGCGGATTTGCAGACCGCTGCATACCCGAAAGGTCACTGAACGGTTCGACCCAGTCTAGGAATATGAGTCCTGATCCGCTGCAGACGATCCGTGCCATTGTAGACGAGGCGCTGGAAGTTCAATCGCCTGATTTCGAGGTCATGTATTCGGCGATTAGTCGCCCGTCGATTCCGCCGGACAAACTGCTGCGTGCCCTGTTGTTGCGGGCCTTTTACGATCTGCTCTGAGCGTCAGTTCATGGAGCAGGTGGACTACAATGTGTTGTTCCGATGGTTCGTCGGCTTGTCGATGGACACGCGGTTGGGACGTCACAGTATTCATCAAGAACCGTGAGCGCCTCTTGGCGGGCGACATCGCCGCCGCGTTCCTAGTCGCCTTTCTGAGCCAGCCACGGCTAAGGCTCTCTTGTCGGACGAGCACTTCTCGATGGACGGCACCTGATCGAAGCCTCGGTCTTCAACAATTTAGACTTTATGAGACTGAAATTCCCTTCGATCGAAGACTGCCGTATGCAATATGGAAATCTAGATATGATGGTCAATTTTCAATCGGAAAAGCAAAGCCAGCCTTCACTCGATCCATGACGACCATGGTCTTGAAGCCCTTGATATCGTGGTTCTCATAGAAGAACCGCCGCGTGAAAGCCTCGTAATCCTCCATATCCTTTGCCGTGATCACCAGGATGAAGTCTGCGTCGCCCGTCACATAGTAGCCGATCATGACTTCCTTGGTCTTACGGATCGCTGTCTTGAACCGGTCCACGATATCCGCCCGTTCGCGCTCCAGGGAGACAAGCACTATCATGGTGATGCCGCGCCCGACGGCCTTCGGCGACACGATCGCCACGTCCGCCTCGATCACGCCCTCTTCACGCAGCCGTTTCAGTCGTCGCTGACATGCGGTCGGCGACAGGTTGGCGATCTGCGCCAACTCTTCCGACGTCATGCGGTTGTTTTTCTGCACTGCATCAAGCAGTACCCTGTCAGCTCTATCAAGTTCACCCATGCAGAACTCCGGCGAAAGCAAATCGATAATCGCATATTTTCTGCATCAAAAAGGAAGTCAACGCAGAAATGCGATGCGAAGACGCGAGTACACTTCCTATGAAGACAATCCGGAGCAACTATGAACCGTACCGCCGCTGCTGCCTTGACCAATCTGTCACGACCTGATCTGATCGAACGTCGGGCCTTTCTGGATGGCACCTGGGCCGCGCGCGAGAGGACGCTGGACGTCGTCGATCCTGCGACGGGAGAACACCTCGTTGATGTTGCGGCTTGCTCGCTTGAAGATGCCGATGACGCCGTCGGTGCGGCGGGAAAGGCATTTCTCGACTGGAGGGACAGACCTCCCGTTGAACGGGGCCAGGTCCTTCGGGCCTGGGGCAAACTGATGCGTGACAACGCACGGGATCTTGCAGTCATCATGACGGCCGAACAGGGCAAGCCTTTGGCGGAGTCGCTTGCCGAGATCTCCTACGCTGCCAATTTCCTCGACTGGTTTGCCGCCGAGGGCGAGCGCGCCTATGGGGAAACAATTCCGAGCCATCTGCCCGCTAGCCGGCTTTCGGTCCACATGCAGCCGCTGGGGGTGACCGTCGCCATCACGCCCTGGAACTTTCCCTCGGCGATGATCACCCGCAAGGCGGGCGCAGCCTTGGCCGCCGGCTGCGCGATGATCGTCAAACCCGCTCCGGAAACTCCCCTCTCGGCGCTCGCCCTGGCGAAGCTGGCCGACGAGGCCGGCATGCCCGCCGGCGTATTCCAGGTTCTGACCGGCGAAGCCGAGCCGCTTGCACGCCGGCTTCTGGAACATACGCAGGTGCGCGCTTTTTCCTTCACCGGTTCGACAGAAGTCGGGCGCATCCTGCTGGCGCAATCGGCTGCTACCGTCAAGAAAGCCTCCTTGGAGCTCGGCGGGCACGCCCCCTTCATCCTGTTCGACGATGTCGACCTCGCTCAGGCCGTCGAAGGCTGTATCGCTGCCAAATTCGCAACCTCGGGCCAGGATTGCCTCGCCGCCAACCGGATTTACGTTCAATGCGGGATCTATGATCGTTTCGTCGAGGCCTTCGCCGAAGCGACCTCTAAACTCCATGTCGGGCACGGTCTTGAAGACGGGACCGATATCGGCCCGATGACGCGGAGGTCGGTGGCGGAAAAATGCCGCCAGCAGATCGCGCAGGCGCTTTCTGCCGGCGCGCGCCTTGTCTGCGGCGCGCAGGAGAGCCCGCTTGGCGCCAATTTCGTCACACCGACCGTGCTGGCCGATGTGACCGACGACATGACGATTGCTCGCGAGGAAACTTTCGGACCGGTCGCCGCGATACTACCGTTCGACGACGAGCGGGACGTAGTCGCGCGCGCCAATGCCACCGAAATGGGGCTGGCGGCCTATGTCTACACGAACGATCTCGGCCGCGCGATGCGCCTTAGCGACCGGCTCGAATACGGCATGGTGGCGGTCAACACCGCAAAATTCACCGGCGCGCCCATCCCCTTCGGTGGCTGGAAGCAATCCGGACTCGGTCGCGAAGGCTCGCGCCACGGCCTCTCCGAATATCTCGAATCAAAATATGTTTGCTTCGGCAACCTCTCTGCCTGAAAGGAACCTGTCATGGCCATAGACGTCACTCGGATTGCAGAGATGGACCGCAATTCGGTCCTGCATCCCTTCACGAAACTCAATGACTTCGCCAGCGGCAAGATGGGCGATCCGACGATCGTCGAGACCGGCAAGGGCATCCGCATAGAGGACGCGCTTGGCAATCAGCTGATCGACGGCTTTGCCGGCCTCTATTGTGTTAATGTCGGCTATGGCCGCACCGAGGTCGCCGAGGCAATTTCGCGCCAGGCCTATCGTCTCGCCTACTACCATTCCTACGCCGCGCACACGACGGATGAGTTGGCAATCCTTTCCGATCGCCTCGTGAAGATGGTGCCGGGCAAGATGAGCAAGGTCTTCTATGGCATGTCCGGTTCCGATGCCAATGAGACCCAGGCAAAGCTCGTCTGGTACTACAGCAACCTTCGCGGCAAGCCGAACAAGAAGAAGATCATTTCCCGCGAACGCGGCTATCACGGCTGCAGCGTCGTCTCGGGATCCATGACCGGCATGAGCTTCTACCATGACCACATGGATTTGCCGCGTGCGGGCATCCTCCATACTGGCGCTCCGCATCATTATTGGGGAGCGGAGGCCGGCGAGACGGAGCTCGAGTTTTCCAAGCGCCGTGCCGAAGAACTCGAGGCCCTGATCCTGCGAGAAGACCCTGAGACCATCGGGGCCTTCATCGCCGAGCCCGTGCTCGGGACCGGGGGCATCACGCCGCCGCCGCAGGGATATTGGGAAGAAGTGCAAAAAATCCTCAGTAAATACGACATCCTGCTGATCGCCGATGAAGTCATTACCGGCTTCGGGCGAACCGGTTCCATGTTCGGCTCGCAGCACTACGGCATCGAACCGGACCTGATCACAGTCGCCAAGGGCCTTACTTCAGCCTATTTCCCGCTCTCGGCCGCCATCGTCGGCGAGAAGGTGTACAAGGTCATGGAGGAAGGAGCAGATCGCGTCGGAACCTTCTCCCACGGATACACCTATTCCGGCCATCCGATCGGTGCAGCGGCAGCAAATGCCGTTCTCGACATCGTCGAGAAGGAAGACCTGCCGGGCAATGCGCGGGCGGTCGGCACCTACTTCCAGGAGCAGTTGAAGGCGAGGTTCGCCCAGCTTGCCATCGTCGGCGAAGTGCGCGGAGTGGGCTTGATGGGTGCGATCGAATTCGTCGCGGATCGCGATAAGAAGACGCGTTTCGCGCCGGCTCTCGCTGTCGGCGCACGCGTCTCCAAGGCGGCTCGCAATCGTGGCCTGATTGCCCGCGCCATGCCGCATGGCGACATCCTGGGTTTTGCGCCGCCGCTCGTCACCACAAAAGCCGAAGTCGACGAAATCGTCGCCATTGCAGAATCTGCCGTCCGATCCGTCATGGATGAGCTGGCACAAGCTGGCGAAAAAATCTGATCCCGGCATGTGCCGGGCTGGATTCGCTCTCCCGGCACATATTCGGAGCCCAAAGCCCGACAATTGCGCTTATCTCCAAGCCAATTGCCGCCGTGTCGTGCAAAACGCTTCATCTTTATGGATGAAGCGTGCATAATGTCATGAAATTATAGCTCTAAAAACGAGACAATTTCATGCGCCGCCAAGCCAATCCGCTTGCCACCGACCCGAGCCCTGCGACCAGGCCGGTGGTGTGGCGACCAAGCCTCGCCAAACAGAAGGGCGAGACTAAGCACGCGGCACTAACCGAACGCATCATCGCCGATATCGATGGCGGCCTTCTCAAGCCGATGGACCGGATGCCCACACATCGCGACCTGGCGCGCGATCTCGGGCTTTCCGTGCAGACCGTCAGCCTTTCCTACAAGGAGGCGGAACGGCTCGGCTATCTGAGCGGCGAGATCGGCCGCGGCACCTTCGTGAAGGCGCGCGTGACTGATCGCGCCGGTCGAATGATGCTGGATCATAGCTCCAACGAAGTCCTCGACCTGTCCATCATTCGCGGTGTCTATCTCGATGAGCATGAAACCGCATCGCGAGAAATCTTTCGCGAGATGGCTGAAGGGAATGTCGCCGACTTCATGCGTCCCTGCCGCCCGATCGCAGGTCTTGACCGTCATCGCGAGACCGCACGGATCTGGCTGCGCACGCTGGGCGTCTCCGCCAATGCCGGACGCATCCTCGTGACGAACGGTGCGGCCCACGGCATATTTCTCGCGCTTACCTGCATCATTCGTTCCGGCGATGTGGTTCTTTGCGAAAATCTCACCGATCACGGCATTATCGGCCTCTCCAATATACTCGGCTTCAGCCTGAAGGGCCTGCCCACCGACGAAGAAGGTATCCTGCCCGACGCTCTTGAAGCCGCGTGCGCATCAGGTGGCGTTCGAGCGCTCGTCTGGATTCCGACACTCAACAATCCCACGGGTCATGTCGCAGGCGCCGCCCGACGACATGAAATCGCCACGATCGCAAAGCGTCACGGTATCTTTGTCATAGAGGATGAGGTCTATCGGCCGATGATCGACGAGGACTTGCCCTCGATCGCCGAAATGCTGCCCGATCTCGGCTTCTTCGTCACGAGTTTCACCAAGACCGTGCTGACCGGGTTGCGTGTTGGCTATCTTGTCGTGCCCCCCGCCTATTCCATTCGTGCGGCCTCCATCTTGCGCGTATCGAGCTGGAGCGGCACCTATCTGACCGCCGAAATCGCCACACGTTGGATCGAAAACGGTACGGTCCAGCGGCTGATCGGTATCCAGCGCGGCGAAATCCGAACCCGCCAGGGAATCACGACAGACATTCTGGGTGATCACATCGCTTCCAGCCATCCGCTGTCGCCTTGCGCCTGGCTGAAAGTGCCGAAGCACTGGGCGGAAGACGGACTGGTGCGTTCGCTTGCCAACCAGAATGTCGCCGTAACGCCATCCGAGCCCTTCGTCGCCGGCCCCGGCCATGGCGGCGGCATCCGCATTTGCCTCGGCGGCCGCATGAGCCATTCGAGCCTCTCCAAGGCGCTAACGACGGTGCGCCAGGCGTTCGAGCAATTGCCGCCCGTCTACGATATAGGTTCGATCGGCTGAGGCTATCCTCCACAATCATTGAATCATGACAATATAATAATTGACATGATTTTACTTCGCTCCCAACATGACAATCATGACGAGCGCCAACCTGCCCAGAACTCCCGACCAAGCGATGCTGCCGGTTACGCCGACGGATATCGAGCAGGCTGCGGCGCGCATTGCCGGTCGGTTGGAGCCTACGCCCCTAGCGCGCTCCGGCACACTGTCTGAACGCACCCACCAGTCTGTCTATCTCAAGCTCGAAACGCGCCAGCCGATCGGGGCCTTCAAGCTGCGTGGCGCAATGAACGCCATCCTGTCGCTCGATGATGCCGAGCGGAAACGTGGCCTTGTCACCGCCTCAACGGGCAATCACGGCCGTGCCGTAGCCTATGCCGCTCGGGAACTCGGCTTGTCGGCCACTATCTGCATGTCGTCGCGAGTTCCTGCGAACAAGATCGAGGCTATCCGCGCACTCGGTGCCAAGATCCGTATCGTCGGCGTCTCGCAGGACGATGCGCAGGAGGAAGTCGAGCGCCTGGTTCGAAGCCTTGGCCTCGTTTCAATCCCGCCATTCGACCATGTCGATGTAGTGGCGGGTCAAGGGACGATCGGCCTGGAAATCGTCAAGGACCTGCCCGACCTCGCAACCGTGCTCGTTCCTCTATCCGGCGGCGGCCTGGTCGGCGGCATAGCTGTAGCCGTCAAAGCCGCGAAACCACAGGTACAGGTTATCGCTATCTCCATGGAGCGCGGCGCGGCCATGTATGCGGCAATCGCAGCCGGCAAACCGGTCGGGATCCGCGAAGAAGAGACGCTGGCGGATTCCCTCGGCGGCGGCATCGGCCTCACAAACACCATCACCTTCCCGCTCTGCCGCGACCTGCTCGATGACATCGTGCTGCTGACGGAAGCCGAGATCGCCGCTGGCGTTCGCCACATGGCACGAGAGGAATACGAAGTCGTGGAGGGTGCCGGAGCGGTCGGCGTCGCTGCGATCCTCGCCGGGAAGATCAAACTTTCGGGACCCACCGTCATCATCGTATCGGGTGGCAATATCGATCCGGACACCCATCGGCAAATCGTCGAGGGGACCGCAGCATGAGCCGGATGAGCATCCTCACGGAAAGAGATCTTCGCGCGGCTGTCAGGCTCGACATTTCTGCGGTCGACTGTATCGAGCAGGCCTTTGCCGCGCTCGCCACCAAGGCAATCGCGATGCCGCCGATCCTGCGTCTGGACATTCCGGAATTCCGTGGCGAGGTAGACGTCAAGACGGCCTATGTGCCCGGTTTCGACAGCTTTGCGATCAAGATCAGCCCCGGCTTCTTCGACAATCCCAGGCTTGGCCTGCCGAGCCTCAATGGTCTGATGATCCTCTTCAGTGTGAGAACCGGACTGGTCGAAGCCCTTCTTCTCGACAATGGCTATCTGACGGACATTCGAACGGCTGCGGCCGGAGCGGTCGCCGCACGGCATCTATCGCGCGAGGACGCTGCCGTCGCCACGATCTTCGGAGCGGGCATGCAGGCGCAACTGCAACTTCAGGCGCTGATGCTGGTGCGGCAAATCAGGTCCGCACGCATCTGGGCGCGCGATCACGCGAAAGCGCTAACGCTCGCGGCCGAATTTTCCCACGCCCACGGCATCGACGTCGTCGCCATTGCCGATCCGCATGAAGCCGTACGAGGCGCGGACATCGTCGTCACCACGACGCCGGCGGAAAAGCCGATCCTGATGGCCGACTGGCTGGAGCCCGGGCAGCATCTGACCGCGATGGGATCGGACGCCGAACATAAGAACGAGATCGATCCGGCCGTCTTCTCCTGCGCCACCTATATCGCCGACCGCATCACGCAGACGCGCATTCTCGGCGAATTGCATCATGCGATCATCGCAGGCGCGGCACAGCCCGACCAGCCCTTTTCCGAACTCGGCGCCGTCATAGCCGGCAAGGCACAAGGCAGGACCGGTGCGAATGACATCACCCTCGCCGACCTTACTGGCACCGGTGTGCAGGACACCGCCATTGCCAATCTGGCCGTCACCCGCGCGAAAGATGCTGGAAGCGGTCAGGTCATCGAAAACCATATCAACACGGGAGATGCAGTGTGAGCGTGACACTGAGCTTTACGCGCGAGGAATATGCCGAGCGCCTGTCCAAAACCCGTCATGCCGCAGAAAAGGCCGGAATCGATCTTCTGATCGTCACGGACCCGTCCAACATGCACTGGCTTACCGGATATGACGGCTGGTCCTTCTACGTGCATCAATGCGTGCTGGTCCCGCCGATGGGCGAGCCGATCTGGTACGGCCGCAAGCAGGATGCCAATGGCGCGAAGCGCACCGCCTATCTGAACCACGCCAATATCATCGGTTACCCCGATCACTACGTGCAGTCGACCGAGCGTCATCCGATGGATCTCCTGTCGCAGATCATCGACGAGCGCAAATGGTCGGGTCTCACCGTCGGCGTCGAGATGGACAACTATTATTTCTCGGCTGCGGCCTTCGCATCGCTGCAAAAGCATTTGCCGAATGCCCGCTTCAAGGATGCTGCGGGCCTCGTCAACTGGCAGCGCGCCGTCAAGAGCCCGACCGAAATCAACTACATGCGCAAGGCGGGCAAGATCGTCGAGCTCATGCACAAGCGCATTGTCGATGTCGTAGAGCCCGGCATGCGCAAATGCGATCTCGTCGCCGAAATCTACGATGCCGGCATTCGCGGCACATCCGAATTCGGAGGCGACTACCCGGCAATCGTACCGCTTCTGCCCTCCGGGGCCGACGCTTCGGCCCCCCACCTGACCTGGGACGACAAGCCGATGCAGTCGGGCGAAGGCACGTTCTTCGAGATCGCCGGCGCGTACAAACGCTATCATTGCCCGTTGTCGCGAACCGTATTCCTGGGAAAGCCTACACAGGCCTTTCTCGACGCGGAGAAGGCGACGCTCGAAGGCATGGAGGCAGGCCTTTCCGCCGCAAGACCGGGCAATACCTGCGAGGACATCGCTAACGCTTTCTTTGCCGTCCTGAAGAAATACGGGATCATCAAGGACAACCGCACAGGCTATCCGATCGGTCTGTCCTATCCGCCGGATTGGGGCGAGCGCACGATGAGCTTGCGCCCGGGCGACCGTACGGAACTGAAGCCCGGCATGACCTTCCATTTCATGACAGGCCTCTGGCTGGAAGACATGGGACTGGAAATCACCGAGAGCATCGCGATCACGGAAACAGGTGTCGAATGCCTGTCGAACGTGCCGCGCCAGCTCTACGTGAAGGGCTGAGACCGTGCTGATGAGCGTGTCCCGCCCTTCGCCCATTGCTCCGACCGTCGATTTCGACGCCAAGGGGGTGCAGCACGGTCATCTGCGGCTGCCCTACAGCCGCGATGACAGCGCCTGGGGTTCGGTAATGATTCCGATCTGCGTGATTGCCAACGAGGAAGGCCCGACTGCGCTGCTAACCGGTGCCAATCATGGCGACGAATATGAAGGACCGGCTGCCTTGCTGGAACTGGCACAGACACTCGATCCGTCGCAGGTGAGCGGGCGCGTGATCATCGTCCCGGCGCTCAACTATCCGGCTTTCCGCGCCGGTACGCGCACCTCGCCGATCGATCGCGGCAACCTCAACCGGAGCTTTCCGGGCCGTCCGGACGGCACGGTGACGGAGAAGATCGCCGACTACGTGACGCGCCATCTCATTCCGCTGGCCGATATCGTGCTCGACTTCCATTCGGGTGGAAAGACGCTCGACTTTCTGCCCTATGCTGCGGCTCACGAGCTGCCGGACAAGGACCAGGAAGCCCGCTGCTTCGAAGCGGTTGCCGCCTTCTCGGCGCCCTTCTCGATGAAGATGCTGGAGATCGACGCGGTTGGAATGCTGGATACGACGGTCGAGGAAATGGGCAAGACTTTCGTCACGACCGAGCTTGGCGGGGCCGGCACGGCAACCGCCCGCTCCATAGAGATCGCACGCAAGGGCAGCCTTAACCTCCTGCGCCACGCCGGCATCCTGAAAGGCGAGCCGGATGTCCGTCCGACCCGCTGGCTGGATATGCGGTCGGACGATTGCTTCACTTTCGCGCAGGACGACGGATTGATCGCGTTTGTCCGTGATCTCGGTGATCCGGTCAGATCCGGCGAGACCGTTGCCCGCGTCTACCCGCTGGGCCGGACCGGCATCGCCCCTGTCGAATACAGCGCCGTCATGGATGGCGTTCTTGCAGCACGCCATGTGCCCGGCCTCATCAAGGTCGGCGATTGCCTTTCCGTCATCGCGACGATCACGGAGAACATCTGACCGGAACAATCGATGCGAGATCCGAAAACGGACCGCCGAAACTTTAACCAGAGGAGAATGACGAATGACTATGACGAAAATCGCGGCGCTTGGCGCCATTGCACTGTCCATCAGCGTCACGACCGCCAGCGCCCTCACCGTCGAGGAAGCCAAGTCGCAGGGCTACATTCGCGCTGCAACGGCGAACGAAGTGCCCTATTCCTACATGCAGCCGGACGGAACATCGGCCGGAATCGGTCCCGACGTCGCCAATGCGGTCCTCAAGTCCATGGGCATCGAGGAGGTCAACTGGACCGTAACGCCCTTCGGAACACTCATTCCCGGTCTTAAGGCCCGTCGCTTCGACTTTGCAGCCGCAGAGCAGAACATATCGCCAGAGCGCTGCAAGCAGGTCGCCTTCACCGAGCCGAACTCGTCGTACGGCGAAGGACTGCTGGTCAAGAAGGGCAATCCCAAGGGCCTGACCACCTATGCGGATATCGCAAAGGATCCGTCACTGAAGGTCGCCGTCGTTTCGGGTGCAAACAATGTCGACTTCCTGCGCGCCGTCGGCGTCAAGGACGAGCAGATCGTCTTCATTCCGGCCAACGCGGATGCGATTCCGACGGTGCAAAGCCGGACCGATGCCTATGCGGCGACCGAGCTGACAGTTTCGGAGCTCGCCAAAGGCCAGGCCAATGTCGAGCAGGTCACTCCCTTCAAGGATCCGGTCGTCAAGGGAGCACCGGTTCGCAATTACGGCGGCTTTGCCTTCCGCCCGGAAGACAAGGAACTGCGTGACGCCTTCAACACTGCCCTGGTCGCCTTCCGCGAGACAGACGATTATAAGAAAATCCTCGGCAAATACGGCCTTTCGGAACAAAGCATCGCCGCAACCGCGCAAAAGAACGTCGCCGACCTTTGCGCCGGGAAGTAACGGCAGAAGGCGCTCGGTCGAGAGTCGGGCGCCATCCGCAATAACCGGGAGACTTCCAGATGGACTGGACAGCCTACCTGCCGATGCTGTGGCAAGGTGCCGTCGTTACTATGACAATTACGCTGGCCGCCATTGCCATCGGCGTCCTGCTTGCTTTTGTCTTCGGCATTCTGCGTGTCGAAGGTGGGCCGATCCTGTCGGCGATAGCGCTCTGCTATACGGAGGTGTTTCGCGGCACTTCCCTGTTCGTCCAACTGTTCTGGTTCTATTATGCGCTGCCGCTGGTCGGCCTGAGCTTCGATCCCATCACCACAGGCATTCTGGTCCTGGCTGCCCATGCCGGCGGCTACGGCGCGGAAATCGTACGCGGCGCGCTTTCGGCCGTTTCCACGCAGCAGCTTGAGGCCGCTCGTGCACTGAATTTCGGTCGCTTTCAGACGCTGTTTCGCATCTCCCTGCCCCAAGCGGTTGTCGAGATGATGCCGGCTTTTGGCAATCTCGCCATCGAAACGCTTAAGCTTTCGTCGCTGTTGTCGCTGATATCGATCGCCGATCTCACCTTCGCGGCCCAGTCGATCCGCAACATCACGCTGGATAGCGCCAGTATCTATTCGATCACGCTCGTCTGCTACTTCGGCATGTCGCTCTTGCTGATGGTCGCTATCCGCATCATCGAGCATTTCGTGCGGCGCGGCGACGTCTTCCCCCGCGCCCGCCATTCGTGAGGATCTTACCATTATGATGTACGGCTACGAATGGGACACAACGAACTGGATCACTTATACAACCTCGATCCTGCCCATCATCCTTATCGGTTTGACAGTCACGTTACAGGCGGCGGCGGCGGGCTTTGCAATTGCGCTGGTGCTTGGCCTGGTGTTTGCGCTGTTGCGCCGCAGCCGCATCAAGGTGATCTCCTGGACGACCGCTTTCATCGTCGAGTTCCTGCGGGACACGCCGCTGCTGGTGCAGCTGTTCTTCCTTTATTACGTTCTGCCTGATTTCGGCGTCGTTCTGCCCGCCTTCCTCACCGGCGCGCTGGCGCTCGGCCTGCAATACGCTGCTTATACCTCTGAGGTTTATCGAGGCGGCATAGAGGCGGTGCACCGTGGCCAATGGGAAGCGGCAACCGCCCTCAATCTGACGCGGATGCAGACCTATCGCGATGTGATCATTCCTCAGGCGATACCGCGAATCGTGCCTGCCATGGGCAATTATCTCGTTGCCATGATCAAGGAAACGCCCGTCCTTTCCGTGGTTACAGTTCTAGAAATGATGGGGCTCGCCAACATGATCGGCGAACGCACTTTTGAATATCTCGTGCCCCTGACGCTTGTCGGCCTGATCTTCCTTGTCCTGACGTTGATCTGCTCGGCTGGCCTCCACCGCCTGCAGAAAGCCCTTCCAAAAGCGGGAATACCCTTGCGATGACCAATAATAATGATCAGCCCATCATCGAATTTTCCGACGTCACCAAGCGCTTCGGTATTCTGACTGTGCTCGACAATTTCAATTTCAGCGTCGCGAAGGGAGAAAAAGTGACACTGATCGGCCCGTCCGGCTCCGGCAAGTCGACCGTTCTGCGCGTGCTGATGACGCTCGAGCCGTTCCAGGAAGGCAGGCTGACACTTGCCGGCACGCCTTACCACGAGCCGGGCGGCAAAGGCCGGTTCCAGGCCTCGGAAAAACACCTGCGCCAGATCCGCAATCACGTCGGCATGGTCTTCCAGAGCTTCAATCTTTTTCCTCATATGACCGTCCTGCGCAACATTGTCGAAGCGCCGGTTCGAGTCTTGGGGATGGCGCGGGCGGAAGCGGAAGCGCGTGCAATTGAACTGCTACAGATGGTGGGGCTTGCGGAGAAGAAAGACCACTATCCGGTGCAGCTTTCCGGCGGGCAGCAACAGCGCGTGGCTATTGCCCGTGCGCTTGCGATGCGCCCGCAGGTTCTACTTTTCGATGAACCGACGTCAGCGCTTGACCCGCAATTGGTTGGGGAAGTCCTCTCCGTCATTCGCAGCCTGGCGCACGAGCACGACTTGACCATGCTGCTCGTCACACATGAAATGCGCTTCGCGCGGGAAGTATCCGACCGCGTCTGTTTTTTCGACAAGGGAAGCATCTGCGAACAGGGAACGCCGGAGGAGATATTCGGCGCGCCGAAAGAGGCGCGCACGCGTGAGTTTCTGTCTTCGGTTCTGGGATAATCCCAGTTGTAGCCTTTTGGAGAAACCTACGGTCTGAAGGGAATCGAACCGACGACCCCGTGATTAACTAGCTTCTATTGGCACTAAATTTTTAGTCCAAGCAACTACTTGCTATCCGGATGGCGCCGTTGAAACCAACAGATGACTCGATGTGGTAATGCCATTTCCAACGGCGGCCACAGCAGACTGGCACTAATCCCCTTGCTGCAATCCATTCATCTCAAATGCTTCAGTATAAATGAGCGATTTGGGGCGAATCCTGCTATATCGGCAGCTTCAAACGACCGTTTTCCCTAATTTTCATGATAATACGTTAAGCGCAATCCGTGACGCATCATTTCATAAGGACTGCCTCCCGTGATAGCCGATTTGTCGGGTAATTAGATTTTACGATTATCGGCGCGCCAGGGGGGTTTGCGGGTACCCGGCTTCTTTGCAATAGAACTGTCAGGCTTTGGCAGTGCAACTGTACGCCGGTCGCTGCAACGTATGCTGCTCATCGCAATCGTTACCAATCTTCCGCAGATCCATCTAGAAAGTTTCCCAGTACTTACCTTCACCGGTGGTAAGATCGTTTTTACAATTTGAACGTTGGAGGAACGCTAATGCCTAACAACTTTCGCGAGGGAATCTATCGTGCCGAGTTTGATACACACTCAATGCAGGGAATTGGCTTGGTGGTTCTTAGAGACGGTCGCGTGTACGGTGGAGACACTTTGATTTATTACGTTGGGACCTACTCGCTTTCTGGAAATTTCATTACTGCCCAAGTTAAGGCCCGCCCATTTAAAGGAATGACCTCTGAAACCATTGCATCCGTATTTGGAGGCGATGAAAACGGGCTTGAACTGGTGGGCGAGATTAGGGGCGATCACATTTCTCTGAGCGGCAAATCTCAGAATTCTCTCGGCAACGACATAGAGATTAAGCTAAACTTTTTGCACGAGTGAAGTTACCGGCATAGCCGTAAGTATCTGCTTGGCCGCTTTCTCCATTGGCAGCCCATCAACGCTGGCACAAACAATAACTATTACTGCCGAGATGGTTTCAGGCCGCTGGCTATTCTATGCCTTTGCGGCAGTGGGGCTTGTTGTCACATCGTGGCTAGTCCTCATTTTTGGCACCGGGAGGTCACGGAACGAACTTGGAGCCTGTTCGTTGAGCGTGGAGAGAAACGGAGGACGTGCAATGGGTATCGAGCAAGCACCTACGGAAAAAGGGAGGAAGGCTGCGCGAGGTTTGAGGAAGAGCGCGGCAGAAGATCAAAAGAAGGTGGAAGCCCAGAAAGGTTCTGACCTAGCCAAGGGCGCGGACCGTTTTGAGGAACGTTCTAAAAGCTCCGACGGGACTAGCGCGGGTACAAAACAGCGGCTCTAAGCTGACGTGACTTGGACGACTCTCCAATAATACGATTACCATCGCGCATTGGACTGAACCGCCGATATGCAAACGACAGTCGAAAAGTCACGTGTACTCATCCATACCTGAACACTATTTTGGACAGTCTTTGGCCGGCAAGTCAATTGTTGCTGGGCATGGTGTGAATCCCGCCACCTGAATAGCACTGATTTTTAAGTCTCGCTTCGATGGTACACACCCTGCCGGTAAGGATCGGTCGCTAACCTGGTAAATCGACCGCATCCGATCAGGAACAAGCCGAGCACGAATAACGTCGACAGCGACGAGCATTGTCCAATGAAGCGCGCTGGCATCGGCTTGCGTGCTTGGAACAGTGTTCTCTACCCCGCGTTGTTCGCTCAGTGCAAAGGAGAACCCAGATGAACAAGCTTTTAGTGACTGTTGCCTTGTTAATGATGTCAACGTCGACGTTTGCCCAGACGGCGGCTGAAAAGACCGGCGTCAACTCTCTGATCGGCGCGGCCCCCACAACGGAAGATTTCGTTATGGAAGCTGCCACCAGTGACATGTTTGAAATCGAGTCGAGCAAGCTCGCCGCGGAACGGGCTGACGATCCGACCAAGGTTTTCGCGAAGCAGATGATCGCGGACCATCAGAAGACGTCGGCGGAGCTGAAGCAATTGGTTGACGGCGGGAAGGTCAAGGCCTCAATCCCTACGGCAATGACATCAGCGCAGAAAAGCACGCTTGATAAGCTCAACGGTCTGCAAAGTGAGGATTTCACCAAGCAGTATCACTCCGATCAGGTTTCGGCGCACAAAGACGCAGTTGACTTATTCAAGCGCTACGGCGAAGGCGGCGATAATCCCGACCTTAAGGCGTGGGCCGCTACGACAGAGCCGGCCTTGGAACATCATCTGATTATGGCCCAGGATCTCGATAAGTAAGCAACAACTGGAACCCAGGAAAGCGCTGCTCGCCATGAGCGGCGCAATCGGGTTAGTGGCCGATCCCCACTTAAGGCGACAGGGAACCTAAATCCTTTGCGGCTGTTGAGAAACAACAGCAACAGCCGGGGAGAAACCCAAATGTCAGATGACAAATTCAAGCAGGACAATCGAGACCGCGCCACAGTATCGGCAAGCGAGGACTACGAGGTGAACTACCTCATGACGAAGCATGACCTCAGCAGGGACCGGGCGCTTGAGCTCATCAAGAAGCACGGCGGCAGTCGGAAGAAGATCGAGAGCGAACTTAGAGGCCGCTGACCCATGGTCGCCTATGATTTGTTGTGGACGACGCTTCCAGTTTTGATCGCCGCCCTTCTCTCCTCCATTCCCGAGATCGGCCCACCCAAAAGTGGGCATCGTCATCTTGCCACTGAAGGACACTAGAATGGAGTACCTTTGGTTTGCGGTGGTGTTTGGCCCGATCGTCCTCGGCGCATCTTCGATACGCACGGGTTAAGAGCAAGGAAACAGCTCAGCTTCCAGAAACCAAAGCGGACAATAAGCGCGTGCCTCAATATCTCCAATGTGTAACGCCGACATCCGGCAACAACTAGCTAGGCAATCTACGCACTTACCAGGACTGATCCTTCTTGAGCACCGAGTTCTCGAAGGCTCTGTTCCTGGGGGGCACCAGCTACTCGCCCTCGAATTGCGGCGGTTCCTTTTTTACTGATCTAGCATCAGTTTGAATAGTGGTCTGGTCCTGTGTTTGGTCCTTCGAAACACTTGCCGTTGTGATCTCTTTGTCAAGGGAGGCGGTATGTCCGACACACTCGGCCGAAGCGGCCGACACGGTGAGCCCGCAAGCGGCGGCAAATACGAGGATTGTTCTCATCGTTCAACTCCTTGGTCTTGTGGTGCACAGGCAGAGTATCCGCTAATCGAAAGTTCATAAAATCACAGTTTATTGTTGGTATGCATTCAAGATCGCGTCGGCTCGACGCCGTGGCCGTTTCCCCCACGTCAATAAGAGTTGTTATTGCGCATGCAGTGCCGCAGCGTTTTTTGATGAGGTCAGGCGGAATGCCCGCCAGCCCATTGTTCGGCGACCGCCTTCGGCTAACGCAGGCGTCGCGTGCATCCTTTTTGTGTCCTTGATCTTCTTTGACACTTGATAAGTACCCTTGTTGGAACTCACTCCGAGAAATGTCGAGCAATGACAACTGCTCCGGCAACTCTGTGCCTCAGGCATTCTTGTAAACGCCGAACAGTTTCCGGCTCCACTCAAGAAAGAGTCCATAGGGGCGACCCGAGGCCGTCAAAACGATAATGGCTGACCCTACAGCGGTGACAATTTGCATGATAGTCGCCCCGGCGAGTGCCAGGATTGCGCAGTAGATTGGAACTTGAAACGTAACGAATGCGCTGACGTCGACCGCCGTCTTTTTAGCTCGGTTGCCTGTCGGCGCATCAAACAGGGCGAACAGCCAATCGCGATAAATCCCGTAAGGTCGGGCAGTGACAACAATAACGGGGATGGCAGCGAGCCGCGCCTGAAATACCTGTGATGGGGTCAGTCCAACGATGAAGAACTCGACCGTTATCCCGGCTACGGTTGAGAACACAATAAGGGCAAACGTATCTGCAAAGAATTGTCTCATTTTAGCTGTCCATATCATCCAACTCCTGTCCCAATAGGACTGGGCCGAGCGATTCGATAAAACGCTCAACTAGTGAGCACGCTACAACCAATTCATTGTTGCCGCGAATTCTTGAGACGTTTGATTTTACCATTACTGACACATAATGTGCCGGTGGACAGGGATAGTTACTACCGATGACCCGGCGCGCTACTACGACGTTGAGTTGAATGACGACACATTGCGGAAGCGGAAGGTCAGCTCTTCAGCGCGGATCTTAGAATGCAGGCCTTGGATCGGGTGTGAGAAAAATCGCAGGAAAATCTCGAAGTAGCGGCGTGCCGGATTTGGCTGTCCAGTTCGGGGTGGAGAGCTGATCATCTCGTTTTAGCTATCCGATCGTTTGATGAGCACACGATGCGTTCCCTCGGATCAGTTGATGATTTCGCCTCGTTCGTCTGAGCGCAGTGTGGTCAGTCGTTCTTTCCATTCCTGTAGTGCTTCGGGCGTCAATCTGGTCCAATGCGTGATTTCGTCGATGACCTTGAGCGGTGCGCTGCTGCGATACGACCGTGTGGGGTTGCCGGGAAATTTCTTGTCGGTCACGTTCGGGTCGTTCTCGAATGTCCCGGTCGGTTCTACGACGTAAACACGCGGGACTGCGCCGCCATTGCTGAGTTCAGCTGCGATCTCCGCGGCAAGTCCGGCACCGTCCACAATGGCAGTGAAGTAGATATGGTTCATCACCACTTCAGGTCGATAGTTCGACCGGTATCCTGCGGTGAGCAAATCACCAACGCGCAAATCCGCAATTGTGCCGTGAAAGAAGGGACCCTCATCCAGCGCTTCGGTCATCGTGATCCGGCGCGTGCCAGACGATCGATGGTAATCGGAAGGTGTCGCATCCTTTCTCCTGTCGCATGGAAGATTGCGTTCGCGATGGCAGGTGCCACGGCGACGACCCCGATTTCGCCGACGCCCTTCACGCCCAGTGGGCTAACCTCGGCATCCGTCTCGTCGACGAACACGACGTCTATGTCATAAACGTCGGCATTGGTAGGGATGTGATAGTCTGCGAAACCGTGTGCCATGCAGCGTCCGAGGTTGTGATCGTAGGCGGCGTCCTCGTGCAACGCCTTCCCAATCCCCATGACAGTTGCGCCGATGATCTGGCTGCGGGCAGTGTTGGGATTAAGAATGCGTCCGGCGGCTACGGCACATACGATCCGGGTGACACGCACCACTGATAGCTCCTCGTCGACCCGGACCTCGGCGAACACTGCCGCATGGGTGGCACTGGAGAACTTTTTGCCAAACGGGAAGCTGAACATCGTGGCGGTTGCGCTCAGTTTGCGGCCGCGCTGCAGTTTCAACAAATCGATGAGAGCGGATGCAGAAAGTAGCTCGGCACCCTGCCCGCGCCCCAGAACGCCTGTATGCTTCGCCCGCGACCTGATCGTCGACTTGAGCTTGCGACAAGCGGACTGGACGGCAGCGCCAGACGTTGCTGCCGTCCATGAGCCGCCCTGAATTGGATTAAAGGGGAAGGCTGAATCTCCAAGCCGTATCACAACGCGGTCCATCGTCGTTTCAAGCGTGTCCGCTGCGATTTGACTTAGGATCGTGTAGGTACCGGTGCCGATGTCGGTGATGGATGATGTCACCTCGAACTTCCCGTCGCTCCTGACCATAACTTTTGCCCGCGCGGGCGCGGGTGACATTGCGGCCTCCCAGGCTCCTGTAGCCATGCCCCAACCGATCAGTTCTTTGTCCTCGCGCATCGACCGCGGTGCGCGACTGCGCTTGTGCCAGCCAAAGCGCTCGCTTCCCAGAGCATAGCATTCGCGTAGTGCCTTGCTGCTAAATGGTCGATTTTCGCTCTGGTCCCGTTCCGTGTAGTTTGTGAGGCGCAGAGCCAGAGGATCCATATCGAGGACGTAAGCCAGTTCGTCCATCGCGGATTCCAGCGCAAACATTCCGGTCGCCGCACCAGGAGCGCGCATGTCACAAGGCGAAACAGTGTCGAGTTTTGCAAGTTCGTAGGTGAGCTTGATGTTGTTGCACCGGTAAAGGCTTGCAGAGAATAGCAGCATCGGATCCTGGGCATCCTCAAATTGCGAGGTGGCGGCCACGGCTCGATGCCTGATCGCCTGCAAACGGCCTTGCTCGTCGGCCGCAAGGGATACGGTTTGGACGGCGTTGGCGCGGTACCCGAGCGCAAACATGTGGTCGCGCGGCAAAACCAGTCGGACAGAGCGTTTGAGCGCCTTCGCCGCCATCACCGCCAGAAAGACCGATTGCTGTGGTCGTAGACCAAGACCAAACGCACCGCCGACATAGGTGCTAACAACCCGCACTTTGCGTCCGATCAAGCGAAACGCGACCTTGAGGAAGAGCTCTACGCTCTTTGGGCTTTGCGTCTTGTCGTAAACAGTGACGATCTTGCCCCACTTCACCGTCGTTGCAAACAATTCCATGGGATGATGGTTTTCCGGAGAGGTGGTGTAGGTCGATTCGATTTTCAGAGGAGCAACTGCGAACGCCAGATCGGCGTCTCCTGTCGGATGAGGGACAGGGGCGACACCGATCCGGCGTTTCCGCGGTTTGAACGCCGTTGATGCAGCGAGGTCGGTGGTATGCTGCTCGGCTTTGTATGTCACCTTTACCAAAGCGGCCGCATCACGCGCAGCTTCGTAATTTTCAGCGATCACCAGCGCGACGGGTTGACCGCTGAAATACACGCGGTCATCGTATAACGGCACGAATGGCTTTCCTGGCGGACCCGCTGCATCCTTATAAAAAAATGAGACTGGCCAGAACCATGGGCGATTTTTGTGGGACAGAACCTCGACCACGCCCGGAAAACGTCTTGCTGCAGCAAGATCGATCGACAGTATTCGACCTTTCGCGATCGACGCCGTCACGACGTACGCATGCAGGAGATCGGGAATATTGTATTCGGCAGCATATTTGGCCTCGCCCCGAACCTTCTGTGGTCCGTCAACTCGGAGAATGCTCTTGCCCGTGACCGTCTGCTCTTGATCCATCTATCCCTCAATGGACACGCTTGTCGAACTGCGACTGAGGCGTTCGTGATGCGGCCTGTTCAAGCGCTCGAACGACCGTCCGATGGGCAAGGTCTATCTTGAAGTCGTTCTCAGACAATGCAACGGAGCCTGATAGCAGCATCGATGCGAACTGGTCGAAGTTCACACGGGACGCAGGCCGGCCGATCAACATCGCTTCCGCAGCCGTGTTCCGCCACGGTTTGTGCGCGACGCCGCCCAAGGCAATTTTGGCCGTCGAAACCGCGGCTTCGTCGTTTATCGTCATTAACACCGCGGCCGAGACGATGGCAAAGGCGTAAGACAGGCGATCGCGGATCTTCAAATAGCTGTATCGATGATGCTCGAGTACCGGCGGCAGAAAGATTTCAAGAATGATTTCGTCATCGACAAGCGTCGTGTCTTTCTCAGGCGAGTCGCCCGGCAGTCGGTGAAAGTCAGCGAAGGGAATGGAGCGTACTCCCTTGGGGCCTTGAACGATTATTGTCGCTCCGATGGCTGCGAGGGCAACGCACATGTCGGACGGGTGGGTAGCCACACAAAGTTGGCTCGCGCCAAGTATGGCATGGTTGCGGTTCAGCCCTGTTCGAGCCGGACATCCGCTACCCGGCGCTCGTTTGTTGCAAGGAGTCAGCACGTCATAAAAATACGGGCAACGCGTTCTCTGCATGAGGTTGCCCCCGACTGTGGCCGCGTTGCGCAACTGGGCCGACGCGCCGGCGAAGATGGCGCTGGCTAGTAAAGGATAATGTCGCGCGATAAACGGGTGAATGGCAACCTCGGAGTTTGTCACGAGGGCGCCAACGCGCAATCCTCCATCGGCGGTTTCATTTATCTCACGGAGCGGCAAGTCGTTGATGTCGATAATGGTCGTCGGGGTCGATACGTCGTACTTCATCAAATCAATGAGGTTGGTGCCTCCGGCCAACAGTTTTGCGTCTGCATGGACGGAGAGACTTTCGATCGCCTGATCGATCGACGCGGCTCGGACATATGTGAACCGCTTCATGGCAAAGAGTTCGCGTCGGGTGCCGCTGCCACGACTTCTTCGATCGCGTCCACGATCCCGATATAGGCACCACAGCGACAGAGATTACCACTCATGCCTTCGCGTATCTCGTCCCGCGTCTTCGCGATACCTTCCGAAATCAATCCGATGGCCGAGCAGATTTGCCCGGGTGTACAGTATCCGCATTGGAGAGCGTCATGTTTCACGAACGCCGCCTGCAGGGGATGAAGCTGGTCGGGAGTTCCAATGCCTTCGATTGTTGTCACTACGGAGCCGCTGCGGCTAACGGCGAGCACCAGGCAACTGTTGATCCGAATACCGTTAATGAGCACGGTACACGCACCACATTGGCCATGATCGCACCCCTTCTTGGTGCCCGTAAGATCAAACTCCTCCCGTAGCAGATCAAGCAGCGTCACCCACGGCTCGATAGTCGCCACCCTTATGACGCCGTTAATGGTGTAGACCACGCGAAATGCTGTATTTGGTGCGGCATCCATGATGTCACGAAGCCCCATGCCCTTAATGTTTGCTTGCAAACACTAGGCGCGGACTAACCCCGTGACAAGTTCGATCCACACAAGCAGGCTCTGGCCAAGGGCGATGAGAACAGAGTGAAGACCCTCCACGCAGCGATGATACGTCTTGGGACACACTTGTATCCTGCCTGGGAGACCCGTCCGACTCCAGCACCAGATCGTTACCTCATCGCCGTGGAATAGGCATCCAGTGCTCGGCGGCGGGAGGCTTGATGATCAACGATGGGCCACGGATAAGTCTCGCCGAGGCTGACATTCGCCTCTCTCAGAACGGCTTCGGGCGCATTCCAAGGCTGATGCACAAATTTTGCAGGAAGCGCCTTCAGTTCCGGTACGAATTTTCGAACATAGTCCCCCTTCGGATCGAATTTCTCACCCTGAAGGACGGGATTGAAGATGCGGAAATAGGGAGCGGCGTCGGCGCCGGACCCAGCCACCCATTGCCAGCTCGCAGAATTGTTGGCGGGATCCGCATCGACGAGCGTATCCCAGAACCATGCTTCGCCCTCGCGCCAGTCAACGAGCAGGTGCTTGATGAGGAAGGAAGCGACGACCATTCGCACCCGGTTGTGCATCCATCCCGTCTGCCAAAGCTGGCGCATGCCGGCATCGACGATGGGGTAGCCGGTCAGCCCGCGCTTCCAGGCGGTGAACTGGCCCCCGGCATCGCCCGCCCATGCGAAATTGTCGAAGGCCGGCTTGAAGTTTTCCGAATGCAGCTTCGGATTGTGGAAAAGCAGATGCCAGGAGAATTCCCGCCAGCCTACCTCTGCGCGGAACTTTTCCGCGCCGGATCGATGGTCGAGCCCTTCGGGCGCCCTTAAGGCATGCCATATCTGGAAGGGTGTTATCTCGCCATGGGCAAGATGCGGCGACAATCGCGATGTCGCCTCCATGTCAGGACGATTGCGCTTGGCTACGTAGCGGTCGATCGACCCGTCGAGGAAGTCCGCAAGCCGCTCATGGGCTCCTTCTTCACCAGGTGTCCAGTCTCTGAGAAAGCCATTGGCCCAGTCGGGCTCATGGGGCAGAAGCGCCCAGTCGTCGAGACTGTCCGTCGTTACCGGGTGCGGCCAGGCCAATAGTTCTCGCGGCGCGGCCAGTGGATCGCGGGGCTCGGGCTGCGCATTCAGCGCGCGCCAGAACGGCGAATAGACGCGATAATACCCACCGGAGCCTGTCTTCAGCGCATATGGCTCGTGCAACAGATGGCCCTCGAAGCTCTCGGCCGCGATTCCCCGGCTTGATAATCCGGCCTTGAGTGCCGTATCAATGGCAACGCCGGGTCGATCGTAACGACGGTTCCACAGCACGGCATCGGCTCCGGTGTCATCCAGTACTTCGTCGACAATCGCCGCAGTGTTTCCCCGCCGCAGAATGAGCCGGCCGCCCAGTTTTTCGAGCGAAGCGCCCAGCGCTTTCAGTGAATGGTGCAGCCACCACTTCCGCGCGCCGCCGATTGGCCGCGAATCCTCGTTCGTCTCATCCCAAAGGAAAATCGGGATAACCGGCTTGCCGGAGCCGGCAGCAGCCAGCAGCGCGCGGTTATCGCGGATGCGCAGGTCGTGACGAAAGAGCACGATCGCCGGCTTATCAGTGTTGTCGTCAGTCATTCTGCCCGGGTCGATCGCGCTATGATGGTTTTGGTCTGAACGGGTGTCTGCGGCCGAGGCTTGAGGCCGACGCCCTTCAACCATATCCGCAGCGCTTCCCAATGTATGCCGGCAATGACTTTAAGGGTCAGCAGGGGATAGGCGAAACACAATTTCGCTAGTTGCCAGTCGCTGAATTCCTTCCGCCTGCCGGCAAAAGCGGTGGCGATGATCAGGCCCTCGCGGTCGCTGGCATTGATCACGATCGAGGCGGCGTCATCGGGAATCTTGATGGTGAAATCGTAGCCCAGCGCCATCTCCATGAAGGGCGAGACATAAAACGCCTTGGCACATTCCTGATGCAATGGTCCGGCGCTGCCGGTGCCTTTGTCGAGGGGGAAGACATAGCTGTGACGCTGGCCAAACGTGTTATCCACCTCATAGATCAATGCGGCCAATGCGCCGGCGCGATCATGGCAGAAATAGACACTGAGGGGATTGAACACATAGCCGAGGATGCGCGGCATCGACATTAGGCGGATTGCGCCGCCATCGGGCTCTGCTCCCGCCGCGCGAAGATGATCCTCGACGTAGCTTCGCAGCGGCGAGCCGTCATTGGCGACCTCGGACTTGCTGCCATGATCGCGGTCGTAGAAGCTGAAGAGATTGAAGCGGTTGCGCGAAAACAGCCAGTGCTCCCGGGCGATCCGGTCAATCTCATCAATGTCGAACAGCATGTAAAACATGCGGTAGCGCAGGAAGTGCTGGCGGGGCCGCAGTCGCTTGTGGGTCACCTTGCCCGCATAAATCGCCGAGGAAAACGCGCTCATGCCGCAACCTCTACCGGACTAGCCAATGGCTGGCGATGGATGCGCGCCGATTCATCGGCAACGGTCCAAGGACGGCGTAGGCCACCCAAATCTTCGGCAACGGCAAGGCCTGCCTGGAGCCCGTCTTCATGGAAGCCCGCGCCGAAATAAGCGCCGCAGAACCAGGTGTTGCGAGCCCCTTGCAACTGCCAGAGCTGGCGCTGCGCCTGCATGGCCTCACTGTCGAAGAGTGGATGCGCATAGGTCTGGGTATGCAGCACCTTGCACGGGTCCGGCGCATGGCGAGGATTGAGGGTAACGAAGAACTGGCGATCGGTTTCGAGGGGCTGAAGCCTGTTCATCCAATAGCTGACGCAGAGTTGACTTGGGGGCTGCATCTCCTTGCGTTCGCCAAGGTAATTCCAGCTCGACCACACCGAACGCCGCTTTGGCATGAGCGTTTCATCCTCGTGCAGCACGGCGCGATTAACCGAGTAGCGAAAGGCGGAAAGAAGTCTTTGCTCGAGTGCCGACGGGTCTGCGAGCAGGGCAAGCGTCTCGTCGGCATGACCCGCCATCACGACATGATCGAATATGGCGGTCACTCCGTGGATATCTGAGACCGTGACATGATCGCCGGCACGCCGGACCGATGCGGCGGCGCAGCCGGTGCGGACGCGGTTCCTGTAATTCGCCGTCAGGCGCTCAACGTAGTTGCGGCTTCCGCCCTTGACCGTGCGCCAGACAGGCCGGTTGGCAAGCTTGAGCAATCCATGATTGTCGCAGAAGCGGATGAATGCTTCGGCCGGGTAGTCGAGAAGGCTCGCAGCCGGCGCCGACCAGATGGCCGATGCCATCGGCAACAGGTGATCGTCACGGAACGCGCGGCCGTAACCTTCACGTTCGAGGAAATCGCCAAGCGCAATGAGGCCAAGCTTGCCCGCATGGGCTGGAGTTTCGCGATAAAAGCGCAAGATGTCGCGCAGCATGAGCCAAAACCGCGGATTGACGAGGTTACGTTGCTGGGCAAAAAGGCCGCTGAAGCCCGTTCCGGAATATTCGAGCCTGCCGCTATCGAGCGAGACGGCGAATGACATTTCCGACGCCGCGGTTTCAACGCCGAGCAAGGCAAACAGCGCGGTCAGGTTGGGATAGGTCTGTTCATTGTAGACGATGAAGCCGGTATCGACGGCCACACCGCCCTCACCGGGTACAATCACGGTATTGCTGTGCCCGCCAATGCGCGTTTCGCGTTCGTAGACGGTGATTTCGTGTTTCTGCGAAAGAAGCCATGCGGCCGACATGCCGGATATACCGGACCCTATGACTGCGATTTTCAACCCTGTTCTCCCGAACTCATCCTGCAAACACCGACAGCCAAGGGAAATCAGACGTTGTCTCCCTGTGCTGCAATCAATACGTTGCAGATACGGGAATGGATCATTGATAGTTTCGCTGGTCCCGAAGCGATGATCCGATTGCGGTGGGCCTGCGTATAGAGCGGTATGAATGACGTCGGTACGTTTGCCTCTTACAATTTCGAGACCCTCTGGCGGGGGCAGCTTCGAGCAATGTCGGCGCGTCGGGCTAAAGGCGCACCTGCCGGCGGGTGCGTCATCATGACGGAAAAGGCGGAGCAGTCGGCGCGGCTCGTTGCCATAGCGCAACAGGCCGACAAGGCGGCATTCGCAGAACTCTTCGGCTACTTTGCACCACGCCTGAAAGGTTTTTTCATGCGTGGTGGCATGGCCGCCGGGCAGGCGGAGGAACTTGCACAGGAAACCATGCTGATGGTCTGGCGCAAGGCGGCGCTGTACGATCCGGCGAAAGCCTCCGCTTCGACCTGGATATTCACTATCGCACGCAATTTGCGCGTGGATTCAGTACGCCGTGAGCGCTATCCGGCGCAGCATCTGCTTGAAGATCCGGCGCCCGAACTTCCGGCCTCGCCCTCCGACGAGGTGCTAAGAACCGAGAGCGAACACCGGGTCCGCACTGCGATCGATCTGCTTTCGGCGGACCAGCTGAACGTCATACGTCTGCATTATTTCGATGACAAACCCCACAGTGAAATCGCCAAAGTGCTGGGTTTGCCACTTGGTACGGTGAAATCCCGCTTGCGGCTGGCCATGCAGCGCTTGCGCGGCCTGCTGGGTGAGGAACAATGACGATGTCCCACCGTCCATCCGACGACCTTTTGATGGCCTATGCCGCCGGAACCCTGGCGCCAGGTCCCGCGCTCGTGGTCGCGGCGCACCTGACGATGTGTCCGGAAAGCGCCGAGCGCGTCCGCGCTTTCGAAATCTTTGGCGGGATCGCGCTTGAGGACGCGTCCGAAAGCGCTCTTTCGCCCGACGCATTGGAGAAGACGCTCGCGCGGATCGATTCAGGCCCGCCTTCCAAAGTGGTGGAACGGGGCAAATGGCTCGCTGAGTTGCCAGAGGGGATGCGCCTGCCGCAGCCGCTTGAACATTACGATATCGGCAAGTGGAAATTCCTTGCGCCCGGCGTACGCTGGAGCTCGATCGGCCGCGGTGGCTCCGCCCGCAACCGCCCCATGCTGCTGCGCTCGAAACCGGGCATGCTGCTGCCCGAACATACCCATGCCGGTACCGAATACACGCTCATTCTTAAGGGTTCGCTCCATGATGCGGACGGCGACTACCATGTCGGCGATCTCATCGTTGCCGATGCCAGTCTCGAGCACGAGCCAGCAGCGGGTCCTGATGAGGATTGTATATGTCTCGCTGTGGTCGATGGCCGCTTGCGGATGAAGAGCCTCGTTGGCCGGCTTGTCCAACCCCTCATGGGGTTTTGAGCACTTGAGCCCCTTTTTGGCAATCGCGGCGGTCGCTGGTGCGGCCATGGTCCTGACGGCGTGCTCGCCGGGAACAATCTTGAACATGGCCACTACTTCCAATGGTGCTCGAGTCGAGCAGAACGTCGCTTATGGCGAAGGGCCGAGGCGCACGCTCGATGTTTACGCACCGGCCGGTGCGCATGCCGCCCCGGTGGCCGTCTTCTTCTACGGCGGCAGCTGGCAGAACGGCGACAAGAAAACCTATCAATTCGTGGGATCGGCTTTGGCCGCCAAGGGGATCGTTACGGTGATACCCGATTATCGGCTTTACCCCCAGGTTCATTATGAAGGCTTTCTTGACGACGGCGCCAAGGCCGTTCGCTGGGCAAGGGATCATGCACGCCAATACGGTGGCGATCCGGCAAAGCTGTTCGTCGTCGGCCACTCCGCCGGCGCTTACATTGCCGCGATGCTCGCACTCGACAAGACGTGGCTCGGGAGGGAGGGCATGACGCCGAATAGGGACCTCGGGGGTTTTGTCGGTATTGCCGGACCCTATGATTTCCTGCCATCGCAGGACGAAAAGATAGCGGCCATATTCAGCACCGCCGAAACGACGACGCTGGCCGAACCCGTGGCGTTTGCCGGACGCCACGAGCCGCCTACGCTGCTCCTGCACGGCAAAAGCGACACGACGGTCTTTCCGCGAAACAGCACGCGGCTTGCCGAGAAGTTGAGCGCTGGCGGAAACAACGTTGATATAAAGCTCTACCCGGGCGTTGGACACCTCGGCATCATCGGCGCGATGGGGTCGCCCATGCGCTTCGTCGCTCCGACTTTGGACGATACGGCAAATTTCGTCCGCGCGCATTCCAACCGCAACTGAACAGACGCAATGCTTCGTGGCGAGTAAGTGATGTGTTAGCTTAGCCTCGCCAGCAGCCAGTTCGTCGCCAGAAAGCTCAAGGTCGCCGACAAACCGGAAGCAAAAGTGCCCCAGGCAATATCCACGACCGTAAGGGCGGTCGACCATTGTTTCAAAGTCGCCTGGCTGGTCAGATCATAGGTGGCATAGGCAAAAAAGCCGAAAAGCGCGCCATAAATCAGCGCGGTGTGCCATCGGCCGGTCTCCATGGCCGGGCTTAAGGCGAAGATCACGATGCCGACCGCGTAGATCAGATAGAACAGGATGGCCGGTGCGTAATTCACATCCGACGCCACTATGTCTGGGATGCGGGCGCGGTAAAAGCTCGTCGCCATCGTGCCAAGCCACAACATGTCGAGCGCAAGGAAAATTACTGCGGTGACGAAATATGCCAGTCCGTATTTAAGCATGTTTGATCCCTGTTTTGGATGTATACGCTGGCAGCGCCCCGGCGGATCTTTCGATGGTACCGCGGGACAATTATTGCCGCGGCCATGAACACGCTGACGATATACGCGGCTTACATGAACGGCTATTTCAGGGGAAACTTTCTGCTGAGAAAGGGCGAAGCGCGGGCGCCGAAACGCCACGGCGTTTCGACGGCCTTGGTCAGACCGATCCGTGGTCCTATGCTGATCTCGAAGGCATCCGTTGCCGCCTCCAGCAAAAAAGGCGGCTCAAACAGAGATTTGCCGTCATACGACTTGTCTACAGCAAGCGCCTGGGCAAGTTTTCCCGGTCCCGAGCACAATAGCCTTATGTCATCGACGGCGCGGCGGCGCTGCATGATCTCGATGTTACGAACGGGTTCTATTGCCCGGATAAGCACTGCTGACGCCTCGAGACACACAAAATTCAGACACGAGTGGATACCATACGACCGGTAGACGTAGGCGCGACCTGCTGGACCGAACATCGTCCGGTTCGCGATCCCGGGCCCGCGATAACTGTGCGAGGCAGGATCGTTTGGAGCATAGGCTTCGGTTTCGATGATCGGTCCGCCCACCCCATCGACAAACAGAGAAACGCCAATGAGGGCGCGGGCAACCTCCTCCGAACTTCGTTGGAAAAAGCTCTCGTCGAGCATGGTGGTGATGTCTTCCATCGCGTTAAATTGCTCCTTTCCGAACCCACTCTTAGCAAAGTCACGAACACGTTCTTGACACTGCGAAACTGGCCCATTCGCTACCGCACATACAAGCGCTGTGTCCGCTACCGTACAGTTCCGATCTGCAATTCAATTAGCAGGAACATTCGTCACCGCGCCGGATTGATTGAATGCGGGGTTAACAAAACGGAGAAGACAAATGCCTAATAGTCAAAAGAGCGGAAGTTCACAGAGCGGCAAGGGCACGTCCAAGCAGCAGGAACAGGGACAAGGTTCACGCGGCTCCCAGCAGGGATCCGGGTCCTCCAAGAGCGGTGAACAACAGGGCAAAGCTGGCGAGCAGAGCCACAAGAATAAATAGGTAGGTCCGGTAATCGATGCAGTTAATGAAAGCGGCTGGGAAAATTCCCGGCCGTTTTCATATACCCATAAGTCCGCTTCACCCCGTTCCCTGCCGGCTTCGCATTCCCATTCAGGGTCGGCTGTTCACGGTGGAAATCGTCGGGTCAGACTGAGCGGGAAAGCGGCTTGCCGCGCCAGCCCGTCAATCTTTCGGCTTCCCGCTCGGCAAGTCCATAGGCACCATCGGCGATCGCTGCGAGGCCATGGCGGTCGCGGATGACAATTTCCGAGCGTCTCGAGATCACGAGATGTTCGCCTTCAAGAATATGCAGCGCATCGGTGACACTGGGACGCCTGACGCCAAGCATCGTTGCAAGGAATTCATGGGTCACACCGAGATATTCGCCTGAGATCCGGTCGTGCATCATGAGCAGCCATCGTGCGAGACGTGCCTCGATCGTCGACCGGCCATTGGCAAGCGCGGTCGATCCGGTCTGGATGGAGAAGGAGCGCGCGTATTTCAGGAACAATCGCATCAGGTCGCTGTTGCCCTCGATAGCTCTGCGAAATCGGTCCGCAGCGATCCTGTTGCCCTTTCCCGCCACTTGAACAACGGTGCGGTAAGGGCTCAGTTCGTCGCCCAACACTGCGCCGACATGTGACATCCCGTCTGCGCCGAACAGTCCGATCTCGATATCGCGGCCATCGGACAGGGAAGTGATCACCGATCCAATGCCACTATCTGGAAAATAGATATACGGGATCGTCCGGTTCGGCTCGTTGAGGAGCATGCCGAGCGGGAGGTCGACCGTTTCGAGATGGGCAAACAGTTCGTCGCCCTTGCAAGCCCTGCTCATTGCAAGGAGATGGTTGGCGAAGTTGCCGGCTGCCAAACTCATCACGTGCTCCTGTCTCTATCGGAATTGGCCTGCGAAAGCATTGCGAACAACGTCCGAAAACGTACAGACTCTGCCATCTGTTGCAGGAACGCGATAAAATTTCGGGCGAGTATGGAAGGGAGAAACGAGCTGCTGACGGCATCTAATGCAACCCGCTTTCAGTCGCACTTCAAACCGTCGAGACATATCCTGCAATATCGGCGATCAAGAATTCAGCGCCAGAAGAGGCACCGCACCCCGCGCGAATAAGCGTCTTTGCTCATTTGCCGCGCAGCAAATTCGGTACGATTGCGGACCAAGCCGGAACGAGCGTTTTTAGCGGGCGTTCATTGTGCGCTGATTTTCCAGGTCAGCGCGCCCTGGTTCAACGGTTACGCCGAGCTTTCTGGGGCTCATAGTTGGCGGTGAGCGAAAGTTCACCGCCCTTTTGCGACCAAGGCAACTGGAACAATAACGCGATAGCCCGGTTTACCGATATTGAACCTATAGGGAGGAAATCAAATGAAAGCGCTTGCACCGATCATCGCCGCTGCCGCACTGGCTTTTGCCCCCGGTATCGCATGTGCCGCATGCCCCACGACAACCGGATCGATAAATTCCGATGCAAAGCCGGGCATCGCCAAGGATGGCACGCACGTTCCCTTGGAAAATTCGGGCAACAGCACGATACAAAAGGGTGCGGCCAGTACGGGTACAACAACCAATAATAGCCCCCAGACCGCTCAGAAGGACGGCCAAACCATGCCACTCGCCGGCACGGAAGGCGCAGGTGACAAGAATTTAGCCACCTCAGCGCAGGACGTGCAGGCGCAGCAGAAGGGCGAACCGACCGCCATGGCCAAGGCCGAGGACTGCAAGAACTAGTTTCCAACCAACGGCTGGACTTAGGCCGTCCTTGGAGTTCAACCATGAAGATAGCTGGCGCGTTATTTGTTTGCCTCGGCATACTGTACGCAGTGTGGGTGGCAATCAGTTCGCGCCGGCTCAGCTCTCCGCCCAGGCATCCCGACAATCAAAATGCACCAACACTGGAGCCAAAACGGCAAGGTCTCGGATTCCTCGGCGCGGGTCGCAACTGGCCCGCCTTAGCACTGATCGCAATCGGCGTCCTGATGCTGATCTATCCTATGTAATCATTTCCCGCCGAACCTGCCGCGGCTTTGCGAATTAGCAGCAACGTGGCATGATTTGTCCGCCTCGGCCTTTACCCAGCGAGGAAAGCCGCATGGAGGGTTAACATGCGCCCGTTGCTTCTGATGATATTGGGCTTGATGATGTGCACCCCGGCCGGCGCTCAGCAAAACCCGCCTGCCTCGATCGCAGTATTTCCCATTGAACTTGAAGACAGGAGTGCGGGCGCCGGCATCATTGCGCCCGATGAGCACGACACGCGCTATCTTTCCGAGTCAGAACAAATGGCAAAGGACATGCTCACGGGCTCGGGCCGCTATACTGTGGTGGGCGTTACGGTGCCTGCGGAGGCAGAGGCGAAGGGGCTGCGCTATTGCGGGGGCTGCGAGGCCGCTATCGCTCGCCAGAACGGCGCATCGCTCGCACTCCTCGGCGTCGTCACCCGTGTCAACCGCACCGAACATGCCGTATTCATTCGCATCCTTGATGCGAAAAGCGGCAAGACCGTTGCGGAGGGCTTCACCGATCTGCGAATGGGCGCAAATTATGCGTGGCCTCGGTCAGTGAAATGGGTGATGACCAATAAAATTCTGCGCTGATTATTCAGCCACGCTTTCGCCCAGCGTATCGGCAACGACTGCGCCCCGCTTGCCCATGGGCTGCGGCGGACCTGTCGTACTGTCGACTGCGGTTTGGTGTTCGAGCTCCGCATTAAGTTCTGCGCCGAGAATAAGAATGATCAATGAGATCCACATCCACATCATCAGGCCGGCTACTGCGCCCAAGGCGCCATAGGTGGCGTTATAATCAGCAAAGTTTGTAAGATACGATGTGAACGCTGCAGAGGCGGCGATGCCGATCACAGCGGACAATACGGCACCCCATGAAAGCCACCGCCACTTCGCATATTCCCGGTCCGGGCCGTAGCGATAGACGATCGAGATTGCAGCCACGGTAACGCCCATCATAACCGGCCAGCGGGCGAGGCTCAGCAAACCGGCGCTCCAACCTTCAAGCCCCATCGCGTCAAGAAGTTTCGGCATGATGCCCAGCGCCAGAAGCAGCACGATTCCGAAAAAGATTCCACCCAGAGTAACGACGAATGAAACAAGGTTCAGCTTGACGAAGCTGCGGGTCTCGTTCTGCCCGTAGGCGACGTTCAACGCTTCGAAAATGCCTTTGACGCCATTATTGGCGCTCCAGAGCGCGATGACGAAACCGAACAGAAAGCCGATGCTAAGCAACTTCGTATCCTGCGCGGCGAGTGCCTCGAGTTGAGCACGTATCAGAGCTATCGCGTCATTGGGCAAGATGCCGGCAAACAGCGAAACATTCCCTGCAACAGAGGCACGATCAGCAAGAAAGCCATAAAGCGACACAAAGGCCGTCAAGGCGGGAAAAAGAGCGAGCAGCAAATAAAACGCTGCACCTGCCGCTATCAGCATGATGCGGTCTTGTGACAGTGACTGCCACACCCGGTAAAGGACGTCCTTCCATCCGAGCGCCGGAATCTCTGAAGGCTTCTTGGCGCGACGGCCGCGGGCTTTTTGCCGCGCACGGGCGTTACGCACTTGTTCCTTAGTTCGCTTTGTGGATGCCTTCATGCGCGGGACCGATATCTTTGCCTCTATCCTGCAATTCACAGATACGAGCAATGTTCCGGCGACCACCATGAAAAATGGAGGACGTAAGGTTCAGTGACAGTGGCGGCCGGACGGGTTATGCGCTCGCCTGCCGTTTCGTTGGCCAGGACCGGAAACCAGAAAAACTGTCCTGTCCGCCCTACCGTCGCGTCTGGTTAACACGGCCACCGCTGTCTAGCGTGAAAACGGCCGTGGCAAAGTCGGGTTCCATTCGACGCGGCAAAAATCTTCTAAGCGGCGGAGCACGCCGGCTCTTGTAGCGCCGTTCGCTGGCCCTGACTTTTCGCGGCAGCAAAGCCTGTGTCGGTGAGGGTTGTCACTTCTTCTGGAACCAAACGGGCCTATTGCCGGTTTCTTGCCCAGGGACACACAAGGAGACAAAACTTATGAAACGCATCGTTGCAATAACCACCGCATTGCTCCTCGCCGGCTCGACTTATGCCTTTGCGCAGGACGCTGTCATCGTGGAAGTTCCACAGCCAGCGCGCGACTATGTCATCGCCCATCCTTCGGATCCTGTTGTGATCGATGGCGATGTTGCCGTTGGAGCCGTCGTTCCCCAAGAGGTTCAGCTGGTACCGATTCCGGATAGCCCGGACTACGCCTATGTCTACGTCGACAAGCAGCCGATCATCGTATCGCGCAAGGACCGCAAGGTTGTTTATCTATCGCAGTAACGCTGCCATGTGTGGGATAGAATGGAGGGCCTCGTAGGGGGCCCTCTTCGCCAGGATCGGCAAATAAAGAGCTATTCGGTTTTTGTGCGCAGGAGGTCAGACACGAAAATCGTCTTCAAAAGTTCGCCCGGTTCATTATAGATGCGCACGACCCATGTCGTTGGATCGTAGCCTTCAATGACCGCGTCGATGAGCGATTCCCTTGCTGCCTTGTGCGCAGCGTCGATCGCAGCTTCATGGTCAGGAAATGCGATCGGTGTAATGGCATCAAGCCCCTCACCTTCATCGAAAACGAAACGAAACAGCGGCATGTGGGACCTCGCACTTCCTTTGTCGAGAATGAACTCTCCGCACCACCATTCGTTCCCTAGGTGAGACCATGAAAGTCGCCGTTGGCTCGTTCTGCCTAGTCCAAACATGCGCGGGCGGATCACGGACCTCGTCAGGATTGGGCAAAGGCACTTCGTCCGGCAGCTGATGGGGAGATGGCGGCTCGACAATGGGCGGCACCGGTCCGGGTCCCGGCGCGGGCACCGGCGGCCTGTCAGGGATTGGCGGATCGGGATTTGGACGAGGACCAGGATCACCCATCAGATTGCTCCCTACTGTTGCTCGAATTTGCGTCATTGCAGTGATTGTCAATTGGCATCGTAAGTTTCAGTGAAACACATGGAGGAAACGGAAGTTCCGTCACCTTTGGGCACGCATTAGAGAGTGGGAGACTCCGGGAACGCAACGACTGGAAAATCGTTCACGGGAAGTAGTCGCCAAGCAGATGAGGGTGTCATGAGCAACGAGCCTACAAAAGCGGATTTGCGCGAAGAACTGGCGCGGCTGAAGGACGATCTCGCCGTCGCCGAAGGCAGCCAAACCTTCGGCATTTCCACGGAAGGTGATTCAGTACCGGGTGACAGTGCCGCAGAGGTCATACGGCGCAGGATCGCCGAACTGGAAGAAGTGCTGAACCGCGCCGGAAATTAACAAGTGCTAGTGTTGCTCCTGATCCCTGAGGTCGAGCCCGAGCAGCTTGTTGAGAGCGAGCCGCGCTTCGCGCATGGTCCAACCTGCCGCCATCGCCTCCCTGATGAGATCGATGTAATCTTCACCCGGATCGTGCAGTTCTTCGAACCTTGCCCTGATGGCTTCGACGCAATCCGACTCGCGAACCGAATGGGTTGCCAAATGCGAGGGCGGAGAAATCTGCACCGTCATCATGACGCTCCAGTCAAGACCAGAAACTTTATACCATCAGAAGTTGTAGCAAAATGTAACGGCCCGCGGGTTCGAAAGTTCCAACCCCTGTACTCAGGTTCATCGCCTTTTAGGCTACCAGTACAGGCTGTGAAAACGCGAAAGTGCATTGGCCAACGTCTCGGGCACCTCCTCCGCCATATGGTGCCCGCAAGGCAGGGAGTGGCCGGACAGGTCCGTTGCCCACCGCCGCCAGACGCCAAGAACATCGCCGTAGAGGTCCTCGAGATCGTCCTGCCCCGACCATAAAACCTGCAACGGACAGGCCAAGCGCCGTCCGGCGCTCCAGTCTTCCTCGTCGTGGCGCCAGTCGATCTCAAGGCCGGCACGGTAATCCTCGATCATGCCGTGGACCGTCGCCGGATCATGAATGGCTGTGCTGTAATCCGCGAAGTTCGCTTCTCCCATTTTGTCGGCCGTACCACCGTACCATGCGAGCGGATCGGCCAGGATGGCCCGTTCAGGCTTCTCTGCCTGAGCGAAGAAAAACCAGTGCCACCAGGCTTTCGCGAATTTGGCGTCGCATCGCTCGACAGCCTCGATGATTGGAACTCCATCGAGGATTGATAGAGATCTGATCGTCTGCGGATGATCCATCGCACAGCGAAAAGCCGTATAGCTGCCGCGATCGTGGCCGGCGACCGAGAATGTTTCGAACCCCAGTCCGTGCATTAGCTCGACGCAGTCACGCGCTTTCGCTCGTTTGGACGACCCGGCGTGATCGGGATGGTCCGCAGGCTTGGACGAACCGCCAAATCCGCGCAGATCAGGACAGACAACGGTAAACTCAAGCGCGAGCAAAGGAGCAACCCGGTACCAGGTGGTGTGCGTGCGCGGATGCCCGTGAAGCAAAAGCAGCGGCGGTCCGTTACCCCCGTGACGAACCCGCAAGGTGGCTTCGCTGAGAACGATCGTCTCCAAGGTGAATCCCGGAAATATCTCGGCTGTCTTATACGACATCTGTAATCGCTACCGCGCCTCGACCGAAAGATTGAGATAAAGCGGGTTGAATTCCGCGAACTCCTTCAAGGCTTCCCAGTCGACAATTGTCACTGTCCGATTGATCCAGGTCACGAGCTTTTCGCGGCGCAGCGACTGCAGTGTCTTGTTGAGATGGACCACCGAGATCCCGACGACATCGGCAAGCTCGACCTGCGACAGCGGTAGGTGAAAGCTCTGTTCGTTGGTCAGTTGCACGACCTGCAGGCGGACGTAGAGCTCGCAGATCAGATGAGCAAGATGCGCCTTCTTTGATCTTCGCCCCATCGCGACGATCCATTCGCGATGGATGGCGCCGTCGATCAGGGTGGAAAGCCAGAGCAACCGCGTCAGGTGCGGGACAGTTTCGGTGACCGTCTTGAGAGCGTTGTGGTCGGCGAAGGCGACACGGCACGGGGACAAGGCGACAATACCGTGGTCCATGATTTTCAGGGGGAATGCGTGAAGATCGACGAAGTCGCCGGGAATATGCAGGGACGTAATCTGCCGGCTGCCGTCATCGAGCACCTTATAGCGCGCGGCGAAGCCTTCCAGCATCAAGGTGCTATATGTCGGCCGTGATCCTTCCCGCACCAGATCTTCATCGATTTCAAATTGTCGCCCGCGTGTGATGATTGATCGAAGAAGCGATTTCTCCTCCTCGGAAACAATGTCGCGACTTTCAAGATTCAGAAGCAGTGATTCAATCAAAAAAACCTCCATCCAATTTTCCAGAATAGTGACGAATGACGGAACTGATTGGCCCACGAACGATTACTATCCTTACGAAACCAGCAGCGTGTACACACAAATGTCCCGATATTACTTTGACTTGCACAATGGCGCCGGCCCCCTGCGCGACGACCACGGGGTGGAATTGGCGACGCTCAATGCCGTAACCCAGGAGGCAACGCGCATCCTGCTCGATATTGCTCGCGACGAAGTCGGCGACACGGGGCGTCTGATTGTCACCGTGACTGTGAGAGACGAGGAAGGGAATCCCATTTCAATCGCGAGCCTGACGTTTTCCAATGAGTGGCTGGAAAATCCGAAGACAGTGCCGTCTCGGTAAGATTGCGTTGCTTATCTAGCTACAAGTCGCCGCGAAACCTTTTGTTCCGATTCAATGCGGTTCGCTCATAATCCAGCGATCATCGTGCAGTTTCGCAAAACATGTTTCGACGATTCCGTTAAACAATTTGAATGACACCCACCGGCGCCGCGTCCAGTGTTCGGCCTAATACTTGACGACGATGAGGAGGCATTCATGCGACGTGCAAGGAAAGCAATATATTCCCGCGAAGACTGGAACCTCATGGAACACGCACACCGCATCGCGTGCCGCGATCTCCATGTACCGAGTACAAGCCTGGACGAAATCCACAGGGTTGCCAAACGGGTGATGACCCTTTTCGATGGGGGCTTGCGTGACGAAAACCTGATCGCCGCCACTGCGGCGAGCCAGGAGCGTTTCATTGCCGATACGCTTTCCCTTCGCCACAAGAAGGTACCGGCCTAATGCACGCCTGACCGGAGCTGCTCGTACGTGCATTGGCGAGGGCTCTTGTCGGGACGCCACCGCAACAATTTGGTCCCGTGGCGAAACCGATCACCGCTGATATGATCAAATCTTACCTCGACAACGAGTTGCGGCTTCAACGGTTGCCATTCGCCGCTCCGCTCTGTGCTCCAGCGGCTCGGCCCACCTGGAGCCTTGCCGGTAAAGCCGGGAGGCCCGACCAATGCCTCCAGCTTCTCTGTCAGTTCCCCGCGCTCTTTATCCGTAATGGTTGACGTATAGCCAACGTGATCGAGCTTGCCGTCACTGTTATAGAGGCCAAGAAGAAGAGACCCGACTTGCTTGCTGTCATGTTCGTAACGGAACCCGCCAACCACGCAATCCGCTGACTTAAGACGCTTCACCTTGATCATGGCGCGCTCGCCCGGAAGATATGGGCCATCCACGCGCTTGCACACGACGCCATCGGTTCCCGCATAACCATTTTCGAGCCAGATACGTGCTTCGTCGATATCGCTCGTATGCGGCGATTGCGTCAGTGCGGCTTCGCGCGCGAGCGCCAGAAAGGCGGACAATTGCGCATTACGAACGGTAAGCGGACTATCCATGATTAACTTGCCGTCGGGATTCATCAGCATGTCGAAGACGACGAGCCTCGACGGCGTTTCAGCCGCGAGCTTTCTGACACGGCTTTCCGCAGGATGAAGTCGCATTTGCAGGGCTTCAAAGGAGAGCGCGCCGCCGCTCTCGATGACGAGTTCGCCGTCGATTACAAAACGTTGAACCGGCAGCGCCGCCAGCAACTCGACCATCTCCGGAAAGAAGCGCCCCAGCGGCTTCCCGGATTTGGCGCGCAAATCAACCTCGGTTCCGTCCTTGAATGCCAGGCAGCGAAATCCATCCCATTTCGGTTCATATTGCCAGCCGCCGTCGGCAGGCAGGGTCTCGGCCGATCGGGCCTCCATCGGCTGCGTATCGAGAGGCAGGGCCCACGCAGAGCGTGAAATCTTCCGTTTCCCCACTTCGATCATGCTGCTGCTTTCACGGACTTTCCCAGAAGCTTGATGGCCTTTTCCAATGAACGTTCTCCATCGAGATAATCCGCCCAAGCGTCGGTTTTTTCGAGAAGTGCGGGGACCGTTCGCACGGTAAAACGCTTGGGGTCGAGATCAGCCCTTACGTCCCCCCACGCCAAGGGCATGGATACAGTTGCGCCAGGACGAGCCCGAGGCGAGAGCGGCGCCACCGCGGTAGCCATGCGATCGTTGCGCAAATAATCGAGAAAGATCCGCCCGTTGCGCAGTTTCTTAGCCATCTTGACGAGATAGCGGTCCGGGTGATCATTGGCCATTATCTGGCAGACATCGTGGGCGAATGCCTTTGCCTCGCTCCAGGTGAGCTTGCTCTTCTTGCTGGTCGCAAGTGGCGTGACGACGTGCAGGCCCTTGCCGCCCGTGGTCTTGCAGAAGCAGACGAGGTCCAGCGCTTCGAGACGTTCCCGCATTTCCTTCGCTGCCGCGACCACCACTGAGAATGGCACATCGGGGCCGGGATCCAGATCGAATACCAGCCGTCCTGGAACGTCCGGATTTCCAGGTGCGCAATTCCATGGATGGAGTTCGAGGGCAGCGATCTGGGCGACGGCGATCAATCCCTCCACCCGGTCGATTTGCAGATAGGGTTTTCGATCGCCCGAAACCGTTACCAATTCGATCAGATTCGACGCGCCTTGCATTGCATGGCGCTGGAAAAACTGTTCTCCACCAATGCCGTCCGGGGCGCGGATGATCGAACATGGCCTCCCCTTGATATGATCAAGCAGCCATGGGCCGACCGCCCGGCAATACTCGGCAAGATCAAGCTTGGTGACAGGCCTCTTATCGCCGGCGTCCGGCCACAGAGGTTTGTCTGGATTGGACAAAACAACACCCATGATTTCGGCCTTCGCTCCACGTCGCTTGCCGATGCTCCGCGCCTGTTTCTCGGGATCGGGAACGTCCGTGGTTTCAGGTTTGGCCGGCTTCTCCGCCTCGACTTCCAGGGCAGGTTTGTCTTCACGAATACCTTTGAACGAAGCCTGCCGCACGAGACCGTCGGCAGTCCAGCCTTCGAATTCGATCTCCGCCACGAGTTCGGGTTTCACCCATTCGACATCTGGATCGACCTTCTTGGCCATGTTCCCCCCGGTGAAGGGCGACTTTTCGGCGCGAAGTGCCTCGAGTCGGGGCAGCAGCGACTTCACTTTTGCCGCTCCGTACCCTGTGCCGACGCGGCCGACATAAATGAAGTGGTCCTCACGAAAGACACCGACGAGCAGCGAGCGGAATCTTCCGTTGGTCTTGGACCAACCGCCGATGACGACTTCGTGGCCGGCGCGACACTTCGCTTTAACCCACGTATCGGTTCGCCCCGAACGGTAGGTTGCGTCGGACTGCTTCGACACAATTCCCTCCAGCGAAAGCTTGCAGGCGGATTTCAGTACCGCGTCACCGCCCGTCTCGAAGTGGTCGACATATCTGAGCCGCGGGTCACCGCCCGCGTCGTCGAGGATCGACTGCAGCCGTGCCTTTCGTTCGGTCAAAGGGCGGTCGCGCCAATCCTGACCGGCTTCGAACAACAGATCAAAGGCGAAGTAGACAAGGTCGCCGGTCTTGCCATCGGCCTGTGCCGCCTGCAGCGCGGCAAAGTCGGGTGCGCCATGATCATCGAGAGCGCATATCTCCCCATCGATAATCACATCCGGCAATGCCGAGAATGCCTTGGCGATTGCCGTGTACTTCTTCGTCCAGTCAAGACCCTTGCGGGTCCTCAGCGTCGCATCTCCGTCCTTGACCCGGGCCTGGATGCGATAGCCATCGAACTTGATCTCATGCACCCATCCAGCTTCAGAAGGAGGACGCGCAACGCTTTCGCAAAGCTGTGGCGGGATGAAGTCCGGCATCGTCGCTTCACTTGAGGCGGCAGGCGTTCCCCGCTTGCGTTTAGTCGGCGCTGCGGAGCCGTTGCGATTGCTCTCCCAAGTTGCGTCCGCTGCCGCGTCAGAACCCTCCGTCATGAACGGCTTGGGCTTGCGCCCTTTTCCCGCAGCTATCGCCTCCATGGTACGGCCCGACGCCACCGAGGCTGCTTCCTTGAGGATCGCGTCACCGTTTCCATCTACCGAGTGGTCGTCGCGATGCTTGATCAGCAACCAGTTGTTGCGCTTGCCGCCGTCCCGGTCATTCTTCATGCGCACGAGCACGAAGCTGCCGTGCAGTTTCTTGCCATCCAACGCGAATTTGAGATCGCCCTCCTCAAGCGCCTCCTGAGGGGATTTGGTACCCTCCGGTTCCCAATAACCCCGATCCCACAGCAACACGGTTCCACCGCCATACTGGCCCTTCGGGATCGTGCCTTCGAAGTCGCCATATTCGAGCGGATGATCTTCGACCTCGACCGCAAGGCGCTTGTCCTTTGGATCAAGCGAGGGCCCCCGCGTCACCGCCCAGGATTTGAAAACGCCGTCGAGTTCCAGCCGGAGATCGTAGTGCAGCCTTGAAGCATCGTGCTTTTGGACGATGAAGCGAAGCCTGTTCGACGCATTGACTTCGCCGCCTCCGCTTGGCTCCTGTGTGAGCTTGAAGTCGCGTTTGGACGTGTAACGGGAGAGCTTGCCGCTTGCCATGATAACCTCGACCGCGCTTGATACATGGCAGACAAACGCGCCTGATCGCGAAAAGATGCAGGCGCCCGACGTTTCTGGCGCCAATCTCTCAAACGATAAGCATTACCACGGGATCACAGTTGCTTCTGCGCACGCGATGCCGGGTCGATATCATAAAAATCGTTATTTGACGGCAAGCGAGAGCCTTGCACCTTTGCCAAACGCCGACCCGCCTGCACTGCTTCGTGCAATCATCCGCTTTTGCGCGTCCTGCAATTCGCGGACGGCCCCCTCATAGTCGAGATTGGCCACGGCGTGATTGCGGACGACGGCCGATCCGTCGACAAAGACATCCCGGACCGCACGATCGGCTGCGCAGTGCAAAAGGTTGCGCAGGGGATCATGCACAGGCTGCATGCCCGGCGTCGCGATGTCGATCAGGACCAGATCGGCCTTGGCTCCGACCTTAAGCTTGCCAATATCGTCCCGTCCAAGCGCCTTGGCGCCGCCGATCGTTGCCGCATTGAAGACGCCTTGCGTATCGATTTCCGCGAAGTTGCGACCGGCGATGCGCGCGCAGATCAGCGCCTGGCGTATCTCTTCGAGCATGTTGAACGGATAGCTGTCAGTGCCGATCCCGATGGTCACCCCGGCGCGTTGATAGGCGCCGATCGTTTCAAGCGTCATGCCGCTGCGCGCAAAAGTTACCGGGCAGTGGGCAACCGCTGTCCCGGTCTCGGCCAGGCGGGCAATGTCGTTGCGGGTGCGCTGGCGCGTCCAGGAATGGTGATCGGCAAAAATGCAATGGCCGAGGATGAGATCGGGACCGAGTATGCCGATTGCATCGAGATGCTGGATTGCGGTGCGACCGTGGCGCCGCAAGAGTTCCTCATGCTCGGTCATGGTTTGCGCCGCATGGATGGTAATCGGCGCGCCTCGCCGGCGCGCCTCGTCGGCGGCTTCGGCCATAAGTTCCGGCCGGCAGGTCTCGATCTGCGAGGGCGCGACCACGCCCTGAAGCCGGCCGCTCTCGTGGGCACTGATTTCGTCGACTAGCGCCAAGGCCTGCCGGAATCGATCGTTCCCCGCTGCATCGTCCCAGTCGAAATCCAGGCGGTGGCTTTCGACGACGCGCCACTGCGCCTGGCGAAATCCCGGAGCCAGATATCCGCGCAAGCCGCTCTCCGCCATGGTCGAAATCCAGCGCGGATGATCGCCGGCAATGTCGAGCATCGTCGTCACACCGCTGTGCATCAGATCGCCAAGCATGACAGTCTGCGCCGCGGCCTGCGCGTCCTCATCCGCATCGAGCAAGGCCGAAAATTCGTAAAGCGCATTGCCCCAGAGTGCGGGCGTGCCGGCATCCTCGAACAGTCCCTTGGCGAGCGGCTCGTCGCCTGAATGGCAATGAATATTGACGAGGCCGGGCATAACCATGAGGTTCGTCCCAGAAATCTCCTCGTTTACCGCACCGACGTAATGGCCGCCGACTTGCATAACCCCCGCGCTAGAGAAAGCTACGTCACCGTCATTCATGTAGACGTGAGCATCGGTTTCCGCGTCCCAGGCGACAATCCAGGCAGCGTCCCGGATGACAGTAACTTTCTCAGTCATGACCAACTCTAAATCTCCGTTCAAGAAAGCGGCTGTAGGCGCCCATGATGGCGCTGAAAACGAGGTAGACAAAAGCCGCAAACACATAACCTTCGAGCACGGCAATACCCTGCCACTGAGGATCGCGCATCGCTGCGCGTACCGTGTCGAGGAAATCGAGAAGCCCGACGATCGTCACGAGCGTCGTATCCTGGAAAAAGCCGATGAACAGCGAGACAAGCGGCGGAATAACGATCTTCAGGGCTTGCGGGAGAACGATAAGGCGCATCGTCTGCCAGTAATGCAGGCCCATTGCCGAGGCAGCCTCGACCTGCCCCTTGGGCAGTGCCTGCAATCCGCCGCGAACGACTTCAGCGATATAGGCGGCGGCAAAGAGAATGATTGCGACCTGCGCCCGCAACAGATTGTCGATGTTGACGCCAGTCGGCAGGAAGAGGGGCAGCATGACCGAAGCCATGAACAGAATGCTGATCAACGGGACGCCGCGGACGAGCTCAATGAAGACAACGGCAAGGACACGGATGGCCGGCAGGTTTGACGCGCGCGCAAGCGCCAGCAGCACGCCGAGCGGGAAGGCACAGACGAGACCGACGGCGGACAGCATGAACGAAAGCGGAAGGCCGCCCCATTTGGACGTCGGCACATAGACAAGGCCGCCAAATCCACCGAGCATAAGCCAGAAAATGACGATGCACGCCGCGGCACCGAGGACGAGGAGCCGGCGCCCCCAGAACATCGGGATCATGGCGATGCCGCATGTGCCGAAGAACATCAGCAGGGCAAGAAGCGGCCGCCACTGTTCTTCAAAGGGGTAGAAGCCGAACAGCATGAAGCGAATCTTGGCAACGAGGAAGGGCCAGCATGCCCCGCCCTGCTGCTGGCAAACAGCAGGCGCTCCCGTAAAGACAGCATCGACCAACAGCCAGGCGATGACATGCTTCAGTGCCCAGGCGATGACGAGGATGCAGCCGACGGTGATAGCGCCATTGACCGGCGTGCCGAAATAGGGCTTGAGCTTGCTCTTCAGAGAGAGCGAGGGCCGATAGCGCTGAACGGAGATGGAGACGTCTTCTGCGGTCATGTCACCTCTCCCGCAATGCGACGCGCGCATTGTACCAGTTCATGAACAGCGAGATGGTGATCGACAGGCTGAGATAGACCAGCATGAACAGCGCGATCGGCTCTATTGCCTGCCCGGTCTGGTTCATTGTGGTGTTGGAAACCATTACCACGTCGGGATAGCCGATGGCTATCGCCAGCGACGAGTTCTTGAAGACGTTGAGATAGGCGCTCGTCATTGGTGGAATGATGACGCGCAGGGCCTGGGGCAAGATGACCAGCCGCATGATACGCGAGGGTCTGAGCCCGAGCGCGGCCGCGGCTTCACGCTGGCCCTTGCGGATCGAAAGGATGCCGCTGCGGACGATCTCGGCAACGTTGGCTGATGCGCTGAGGGCGAGCCCGACGAAGAGAGCGACAAACTCGGGCGTTAGCTGCGCACCACCAGCGAGGCGAAAGCGGCCGAGTTCCGGCAGGCTGAGATCGAGCTCGGGACGCAGGATGAGCCAGGCGACAAGCGGTGGAATGGCAATTATTGCGCTGATGAGCGGCCAGTTGGACTGGTCGGTCCCACTTTCGATACGCCGCAACTGAAGGTGGCGCGCATAGAGGTAGGCCAATCCGCAACCAAACAGGAATGCCGCTGCGATCATCGTGTGATCGTTGCTCCAGGCGATGGATGGAACTGCGAGGCCGCTATTGCTGAGAAAGACGAACGGCAGAAGCTGCAAGGCCTCGCGGACCGGCGGAAGGATGGTGACGATGACCGCATAGCAGAGAAACAGCAACAGCAGCAACGGGACGTTGCGCAGGGCCTCGACATAGAGCAGCATCAGACGGGCGAATAAAGGGTTGGACGAGAGCCGGCCGATCCCGACCAGAGTGCCGATGATCGTGGCAGCAACCGATGCGAGGATAGAGACGCGTATCGTGTTGAGGATGCCGACAAGCAGCGCCTTCGCATAGCTGTCGGATGGCTGATAGTCGATCGGCGATTGGCTGATGACGAATCCAGCCTCGCGCCAGAGATAGGAAAAGCCCGTGGCGATGCTTTGCCGTGCAAGGTTTTCCGAAACATTATTGAAGAGATAGAGGCCCGCGGCAACGACGCTGGCGACGCACAAGCATTGATAAAGAATGCCCCGCGTCCGCTTATCGCGGAAATTCAAGCGGAACGGTGCCTGCGCGACACGCATCGAAGCCCCCCAGCATGCAAGATCCGATTGAAATGGATGAGCCGATGCGGAGATTTATCCCGCACCGGCTCGCTTTAGCTCAGCGGAACGGCGCCGCGTAAAGCAGGCCGCCATTGGTCCATTGATTATTGGGACCGCGGGTCAGGCCGAGGGCGGTTTTTTCGCCAAGATTGCGCTCGAACATTTCGCCGTAATTGCCGACGCCCTTGATGGCATTGTAGAGCCACTTGTTGTCGAGGCCGAGCATGGGTCCAAGATCCCCGGTCACGCCAAGCATGCGCTGGATCTCAGGGTCTTCGCTCTTTGTCTTGTCGTCGATATTGGCTTGGGTGATCCCCTTCTCTTCCGCGGCAATGATGCCATAGGTGGTGAAGGAAACGATATCGCGCCAATTGTCGTCGCCCTGCCGTACGGCCGGAGCAAGCGGTTCCTTCGAGATCGTATCCGGGAGGATGATGTAGTCGGCCGGGTTCTGGGCGACAGCGCGAATGGATGCGAGATCGGAGCGATCACTGCTCAGCGCATCGCAACGCCCGGAGAAGAATGTGTTGCGCAGTTCGTCGGGATTTTCGAAGACGACGGATTCAAACTTGCCGTTGTTGGTGCGGAAGAAATCGGCAAGGTTCTGTAGGGTCGTCGTGCCGGGAAGAATACAGATTGCTGCATCGTTCAATTCCTTGGCGCTCTTCACGCCAAGCTTGGCCGGAACCATGATTCCCTGTCCGTCATAGAAGACGGTCGGTCCGAAATCGAGGCCGAGCGAAGCTTCGCGCGAGAAGGTCATCGTCGTCTGGCGCGAGAGGATGTCGATCTCGCCTGACTGAAGCGCCTGAAAGCGCGTATTGATGTTGGTGAGAACGAAATCGACCTTGTCAGGCGACCCGAAGACTGCGGCGGCAACAGCGCGGCACACATCCGCATCGAAGCCCTGCATGACGCCCTTGCTGTCTGCATAGGCAAATCCGGCGACATTCATCGAAACGCCGCATATGAGCTTGCCGCGCTTCTTGACCGTGTCGAGTGTCTGTTGTGCTGAGGCCGACGTGGTGCCCATCGCGGCAAGAGCCGCCAGCGACGCGAATACAAAACTCCTAACCCATTTTGATTTCATTTTGTTCCCTCGTGTTTGTATTTTTGTATACGATAATCACACTTATTGCATCCTGTCACGCATTGATTTTGCCGGGCGAATGGTCTTCCCGGTTGCCAAAATCAGCAGCGTTCAGAATCTCCGAGTTCTCGATTTCGCGGGTCGCCGTAGGCCGGCCATGGCTTCGGCCTGGACGAGCCCCGCATGGAATGAACAGACGAGCGGGATGTCCCATTCCGGCTGCAGATCTTGGGCAATGCCGGCGAGCGCAGCCCCGCCGATGATGACGACATCAGCGCCCTGCTCCCGGATTGCCTTGTCAACGAGCACTCGCACCGCACTGCGCGCCTCCGCGGGCCGCGCGGCCAGATCGAGCGCCCTTCCCGGAATGGCGTACATGCCGCAGCAGCGATCTTCCAGCCGCTGCTGGCGCATCAGTTCGCGCAGCATTCCCGGCCAGCGCTCGCCGATGGTTACGATCGCAAAGCGTTCACCGAGCTGCAAGGCAGATACAATGGAGGCTTCCGCCATGCCGACGACAGGGAAATCAAAGACTTCCTTGGCGGCTCCGATGCCGGGTTCACCAAAACAGGCCAACAGACAGGCATCGTATCTATTGTCGCTGGCCTCTGCCAAATGTTCCTTGACCGTATCGATGATGGCATGAGCCGCGACCGCCGCACTTTCGCGATCGCTGATATATTCGGCGCCAAACCGTGCGGTCAGCGCAGTGACATTGCGTTCGGATGGCAGCATGGCGCGCGCCTGATCTCGCAACCGTTCGGTCAAGGCCAGGTTGGTATTACCATTGACAATAAGGAGTTTCGAACTCTGGCTCTCAAGCATGGCCAGCCCTGCAGGAAGCTGCGCTCGTCGCCCGCCGAATGAAGATTACGCTTGTCCCTGGCGATGCCGTGAACATGACCGTGTGCTCCCCCTATTCCCGCTGCTTATGGTCGAATGCACCGGGCCTCTTTACGAAGACTATATACCGCTCGCGAAAAATAGTATACAAAAATAAATCGAAATAGCATACACTATTGCCAATTCACGGATTCCGTCTGATACGATATAAGTTGGTGATCAACAGATGGGTTGCACATGAACGAACAGACCTTGACCACCGGTAAAAAGCGCCAGCGTCTCCCAAGCAGCAATACAATGTATGAAGCCTTGCGGCGGGCGATCATCGAGCGCGCCCTGCGCCCCGGCGACAAATTGCCGGAGGACGTCATCGGCGATCGCTTCGGTGTCAGCCGCACCATCGTGCGAAGCGTGCTTGGGCGTCTGCACGGCGAGGGGTTGATCGACCTGAAGCCAAATCGCGGCGCGACCGTGGCTCAGCCGACGCTCGAAGAAGCCTACGATATCTTCGAAACGCGGCGGAGCCTCGAACGCGATGTGGTGCGCCGCCTCGTCGAGCGCATCACACCGGCAGAGATCAAGCGCCTCAAGGACCATGTCGCGCGCGAGGAAACCGCCCGCACCCAGGATTCACCCGACTCGATCCGGCTCGCCGGCGAGTTCCACATTCTTCTCGCGGAGATGGCGGGCAATGCCGTAACGGCACGCTACGTAAACGAACTCGTGTCGCGCTGTTCGCTTATTCTCGCCCTCTATGGCCGGCCGCACTCTTCGGACTGCGCGGTCAACGAGCATCTTGAAATCGTTGCCGCTTTGCAGAAGGGCGATAGCGAGAGGGCTTTTGCCGTCATGGATCATCACCTTGAGGCGGTCACCGAACGCGCTTTGCTGACGTCAAGCAATCACCAGCGCGATATCCGGTCGATATTGGACGACTATGTGAAATGATGCCATTCCCGGCAAAGGGAATGGCACGGTTCTATCAGGAGGCCTTCGCCTCGATTGTCGTCTCGGTCTTTGCCTTGTAATCGGCCACCGACATGGTCTTCAGCTCGAAATAATCGCGCGTCGTCGCATAACCATGACCGCCCATGCGGCCGACCGCATCGAGCACCGTGGCATCTACGTAGAGCTTATCGGCGTCGATGGCATTCTCGTGGAAATGCGCGTAGACGACTTCCCCAAGCACGATTTCACGGCTTTCACCGATATTGAGGAATGAATGCAACCGACATTCCAAAGCGGCGGGCGCTTCGGCGATACGGCCAGCGGCGATAGCTTTACCTGGCGCAATCGTCAGGCCTGCCTCGGCGATCTCGTCGACGCTCGCGTCAAAGGGCACGGCGCAGATGTTCATCTCGTCCATGATCGATCCCGATACAACATTGACCGTGAAGCAGCCGGTATCCCTAATGTTGCGTACCGTGTCCTTGGAGTGCCCGCTCGGCGAATACTCAACCCCAAGCGCGACAATGGCGGGGTCCGACGAAAGGCAATTGAAGAAGCTGAATGGCGCTGCGTTGGCGTGTCCCTCGCGGTCGACGGTGGATACCAGTGCGATCGGGCGGGGAACAACTGTGCCGATCAGGATCTTGTACCGTTCACGCGGCGTAAGGGTGTTGAAATCAAAGGAAACACTGTTCATCGGAAGTCTTTCAAAGGTTGATTGGTTGGACGACACGCCGCTCATTCGATGAGATCGGTGTCGCGGGCGTGGCCCCAGAACATTGGTGGCGTGCGAACGAGATCGTGCAGATCGAGGCGCTCGATCATGCGCTCGGTTTCGCGCTGCGCCGCATCGAGAACGGCATCCTGATCGACATGGACGGGATTGCGATCCCGCAACAACACGCGGCCGCCGACAAGGACCGTGTGAACGTCATTGCCATTGGCGAAATAGGTGACGCGGAACTCTGGCATGTTTGCCGGATAAAGATGCGGGCGTCGCAGGTCTACGAGGATGATATCGGCCTTCTTGCCGGGCTCGAGCGAACCGATTTCGTGGTCGAGACCAAGTGCCCGCGCACCGTCGATCGTGCACATTTCGAGGACCTTGCCCGGCGGCATCCAGCTCGGGTCGTGGAAATGCGTCCGGTGGTAATGCATGCATTGCTGCATGTGACGAAACATATCCGCCGAGCGGTCCGGCGCCGTTGCGTCGGATCCCATTGCAACGAGCACACCAGCCTGCAGGAGCTCGGGCACCGGGCAGCGGGCGAGGATCGAGGCAATCGCACTCGGATTGTGAACGATGCGCGTATCGGTGCGCGCGCAGATCGCGATCTCGTCGTCGTCAAGTCCGGTTGCGTGCGAAAGCAGCGTCCGCGGCCCAAGAATCCCGATTTCGTTGGCAATACGCACGCTCCCCCTGGTATGGCCGTCCTGCATGAAGACCAGTCCGCGTTCCTCGGCGAAAGTCTTTACGGCGCGCGATTGGGAAACAGCATCATCGGCGCCCGGCGCGTCCAGATTTTCCTGATGCAGGGTCGGCGTGAGCATGGCGACGTGAAGACGTCCTCCATGGCTATCGTGCCAGCGCCCGGTCAACTCCTCGCAGGTAGCAAACTGCTGCTCGAACGAGACGGGGTAATCGGTCCGTTCAGAGCCCTTCCAGCGCGCATAAGTCAGGGGATGAGGTGGTCGGGTGGTGCCAACAGCGACGACAGAGCGTGTACCGATGCCAAGGACGCCTTCCATATGTGCGTCGCCATAGACTGCTTCGTCCGTCCGCATGACGGAATCACCGCCGCCGAGCAGTGAAACGCCGGTCGTCACCCCGAAGCGCAGACGCTCCAGCGCGGCAAGCTGGGCCTCGGCATGCCAGAATTCCGGGGTCGAGCCGACCGTATAGGCGCCCTGGCAGGCGCGGTACCAAAGGTCGCTGCGCCCGCCGCCGAGGGTCTTGATAAGGCCGTGGCCGGCATGGGCATGGCTGTCGACGAGTCCCGGCATGATGGCCATGCCGCGCGCGTCGATGACTTCACGGGCAGGATGATTGCGCGCTACAATATCGGTTGGACCGACGGCGACGATACGATCGCCCTCGATCGCCACCGCGCCGTCAGCAATGATGCGCCGCTCCGGATCGATGGCGATGACGGTTCCGTTCTTTATGAGAATATCTGCCATTGCCTGGTCCTTATGCGGCGGTATTTTCGGCTTTGAGAATACGGTCGAGCGAGGGCGCGAGGCGCAAAAGCTCACGCGTATATTCGTGCTGTGGGGATGAGAACAGCGTCTCGGTTTCCGCAAGTTCGACGATTTCTCCACCCTTCATCACGGCGACGCGATCGCACATCTGCCGGATCACAGCGAGGTCATGGCTGATGAACAGCATGGAAAGGCCGGCAAGATCGCGCAGATCCTTCAACAGGTTAAGAAGCTGCGCCTGTACCGAGACATCGAGTGCCGAGGTCGGCTCGTCGCAGATCAGCATTGAAGGCTGCGGCCCGAGGGCCCGGGCGATCGCGATGCGTTGGCGTTGCCCGCCGGAGAATGCATGCGCGAACCGCTCGCCCGACTGGCCGCTCAGCCCGACAGCCTCAAGCAGGATGGCTGCGTCTTCACGGGCCTCGGCAGCGTTGGAAGCAAGTTCGTAGAACAGAATGGGCTCAGCGATTGCGGCATTGATGCGCATGCGCGGGTTGAGAGCCGAATAAGGATCCTGGAACACCATCTGCATTGACTGGCGGACGGATTTTGTCCTGCGGGCCTCCAGGGCAACTCCCTGGAAATGCACGGAACCTGAAGTCGGGGCAACGAGCCCGGCGATAGTATTCGCAACCGTCGTCTTGCCACAGCCGGATTCGCCGACGAGGCCGAAAATCTCGCCGCGCTTGACGTCGAACGACACGCTCTTTACGGCCTTGAACGCTGTCCTGCGGCTTGGCAGAAACGAACGCTGGCCATATTCGACGCAAAGTTCGCGCACCGCCAGCACCGGCTCGTCATCCTTGCTCTCTACGGCCGACCTCGTCTTGCCGCGCACCGCCTCGCGCGCCTTGAGTGTTGCGGGCGTCTCTTCGCTCGGGACCGGCAGTCGCTCCAGTCGGTGTTCGATTGGCGGCACCGCAGCGATCAGCGTGCGTGCATAGGGTGCCTTGGGCGACGTGAGAACACCGCGCGCCGAACCGCTTTCGACAACGCTGCCGTTCTGCATGATTGTCACCCGGTCGGCAATCTCCGCCACGACACCCATATTGTGCGTCACGAGGAGCACGCCGACGCGCCGCTCGTCGGCAAGATCACGGATGAGCTTGAGAATTTGCGCTTGCACCGAAACGTCGAGCGCCGTCGTCGGCTCGTCGGCGACGATCAATCGCGGATCGCAGGCAAGCGCCGTGGCGATGACGACGCGCTGCCGCTGGCCGCCGGAGAGCTGATGCGGGTAGCTTCCAAGGCGGCGTTCCGGTTCGGGAATGCCGACTGCCTTGAGAAGATCGAGCGCCCGTGCGCGGGCTTCCTTGCGGCTGATCTTCAAATGGGCAAGCATCCCCTCGCAGAGCTGGCTTTCCACCGTGAACAGCGGGTTGAGGCTGGTCATGGGATCTTGGAAGATCGCGCCCACGTCTCGGCCAGGAACGATGCCTTCGGTGCGACCGGTGCGCGTGTTGATCTGCTTGCCGGCGATGGAAATCGATCCGCCCGCGATGCGGCCTGGCGCCTGCAGAAGACCCATCAGCGCATTGCCGACCGTCGTCTTTCCGGCGCCGGACTCGCCGACCAGCGCATGGATTTCGCCGGGGCGGATGGTCAGATCGATATCGTTGACGGCGACGAGTGTGCCGCCATTGGTGAGCGGATACTCGACCCTGAGGTTCTTAATGTCGAGTACAGGTGGCATTTGCGTGTCCATCAGTGCGCCATCAGTTTGGGGTTGAAGCGGTCGCGCATGTAATCGCCGATCACATTGACCGCGAGTACAAGCACAACGAGGACGGCAGCGGGCATGACCGCAATCCACCAGAGGCCCGAGAACAGGAACTGGTTGCCGATGCGGATCAGCGTGCCGAGCGAGGGATAGGTGGCGGGCATGCCGGCGCCGAGGAATGACAGCGTCGCCTCGGTGAGGATGGCGCCAGCCAGGTTGATCGTCGCAATCACCATCACCGAACTCATCACATTCGGGAGGATGTGACGCAGCATGATGCGGCGCGACGGAAGTCCGATCACCTTGGCGGCACGCACATAATCGCGCGCGTTCTCCACCATGGTCGAGGCACGTACCGTACGGGCATACTGGACCCACTCATTGAGGGCGATGGCGCAGATAAGGATGACCGGCGCCCACTCGGACACCGTCGCGCCACTCAACTGTGCGCGGGCGACACCGCTGATCAGCAGAGCGACGAGGATTGTCGGAAAACTGACGAGTACGTCGCCGACACGCATCAGGATCGTATCGATGATCCCCCCGAAATAGCCCGCGATCAATCCAAGGGTGACCCCGATAATCGCGGCGAGCAGCACCGCCCCGATGCCGATGATGATGGAAATACGCAGGCCGAATAGGATAACCGATACAAGATCGCGGCCCTGATTGTCCGTGCCGAGCAGAAAGCGCGGATCGCCGCCGTCCATGAAGGAGGGCGGAATTTCCATATCGATGAGCGAATAGGATGAGACGTCGCGCGGATCCATCGGCGCGATCAGCGGAGCGAAAATCACGAGTACAATCATCGTGGCGAGCACAAGGCCGGCAATGATGACCGAGATCGGCGGCAGTCGGTGCTGGAGAAAAGCGCGCGTTGTCATCACTTCGTCCTCAATCGCGGATCGATGAATGTGTAGAGAATGTCGACGACCATGTTGATCATGACGAACAGGAAGCCGACGAAGAGGAGGTAGGCGGCGAGAACCGGAACGTCCGGATAGCCGACCGCATTGGTGAAGAGTAGGCCCATGCCCGGCCACTGGAACACTGTCTCGGTGACGATGGCGAAGGCGATCAATTGCCCAATCTGGAGACCTGTAACGGTCACGACGGGCATCAATGCGTTGCGCAGAGCGAGCCGACCGTAAATATGCGAGCGCGGCAAGCCGCGGGCAAAGGCGAAGCGGATATAGTCGGACGAAAGGACGTCGATCATTTCCGAGCGGACGAGGCGCATGATCAGCGTCAGCTGGAATAGTGCGAGCGTGATGGAGGGCAGAATCAGCGATTTCAGACCCGAAACGGTGAGGAAGCCAGTCTGCCAGCCACCGAGATTGACCAGTTCGCCGCGTCCCGACGAAGGCAGCCAGCGCAGGTTGACGGCGAAGATCAATATGAGAAGCAAGCCTGTCACGAAAGTCGGCATCGAAATGCCGACGAGCGTTGCCGACTGGATGATGCGCGACAGAAATCCCGTGGGCTTCAACGCGCAGACGACGCCGAGCGGAATGCCAAGCGCCAGCGACATCACCGTCGCGACCAGCACGAGTTCCAGCGTCGCCGGCAGCCTGTTCATCAACAATTCGGCGACGGGCTGCTGGTAGCGGAAGCTGGTGCCGAGATCGCCATGCAGGACACGGCCGAAAAACTCGACGAACTGAATGAGCATCGGTTTGTCGAGGCCGAGCGCAGCGCGCAGCGCATCCTTTTCGGCCTGGCTTGCCCCTTCCCGCACCATCATCGCGACAGGATCGCCGACGAAGCGGAACATGATGAAGGCGACGGCTGTGACGGCGACCATAACGAGGATCGCCTGAAAGAGCCGCATCGAAACAATTTTGATCATCGGACCATGCCTTCCATGGAGCGCGAAGCAGCTTCACCGGCCCTTCGCGGATGCGCCTCTAAGCCCTAAAGGGACCAGCGCAGCGGTTCCAATTGGCGAGGCACGTGCCGCATGTGCGGCACGTGCCACCAGTTTAGTTCATGTGTGCGAACCACGGGCGAACATATTCGTCCGGGAATTGCGGCATGTCGAGCTTGTCGCTCATCGCCCAGGCGACCGGCTGCTGATGCAGCGGCAGATAGAGCACCTCGTCGTGGGTGATGGTGAAGGCTTCCTTCAACATCGCGACGCGCTTGTCCTGGTCGAGTTCGGTCGATGCCTTGCGAGCCAGTTCATCGATTTTCGGGTTCGACAGGCCGTTGGAATTGCTGCCACCGAACTTGCCGTCGGTGGTGGCAAGCAGGGCCTGCAGGACGCTGTAACCATCCATCGGCGGAAGCGACGCCCAGCCGAGCATGTACATGTCGAATTCGCCCTTATCCATGCGCGGGAAATAGGTGGTCTTGCTCTCGACACCCACATCGGCCTGAACGCCGATCTTCGCCCACATCGACGCGATCGCAAGGCAGATCTGCTCGTCGGCGATATAACGGTCGTTGGAGCAGTTCAGGCCAACCTTGAAGCCATCGGGATATCCGGCTTCGGCAAGAAGCGACTTGGCCTTGTCGATATCGTAGGCAAGCGGGGCATCGATGCCTTCGTCATACCCGGTGACGGGCGGCGCCACCATCATGCCGGTCGTGCGGGACTTGCCGCGCATGAGCCGCTTCTGGATCGTTGCCAGATCGACTGCGTGCCACAACGCCTGGCGAACCTTGACGTCGAGGAGCGGATTGGGCTTGCCGGGTTCGGCGTGCAATTCCTTCTTCCAGTTGAAGCCGAGGAAAATGACGCGGAGGGACGGATTCTCCACCACCTTGAAGCCCTGCGTGTTGGCGACGCGGTCGATGTCCTGCAGCGGGACCGGGGCGATCATGTCGAGTTCGCCGGAAAGCAGCGCGGCAACGCGGGTCGCGTCGGACGCGATGGGGCGGAATTCGACGCTCTTCAGATTGTGTTGCGGCTTGTCCCACCACTCTTCATTGACTGCAAACACGGACTTCGAATCCGGCTCGTAGGTGACGAGCTTGAAGGGACCGGTGCCATTGGCATGGTTGTTTGCATATGTCGTGACGCCGGTGGATGTGTTGCCGGGCTTCAGCGCGTTATGCTCTTCCATCCATGGCTTGCTCATCATGTAGATCGCGGCCAAATCGTTGAGGAGCAGCGGATAGGGGCCGCTCAGGATAAGATCGACCGTATAGTCATCGACCTTCTCGACACCGATGACGGCCGAAAGATTTTCGCGGTTGCGCGCACCTGGATCGATCTGGCGCTGGATCGTCGCGACGACGTCGTCCGCGTTGAAGGGCTGGCCTTCGTGGAATTTCACACCCTGCCGCAACTTGAAGCGCCAGCGATCAGGAGCAACGACTTCCCAGGATGTCGCCAGGGCAGGCTCCAGTTGCAGCTCCTTGTTACGGCGCACCAACGGATCGAAAACCATGTGGTGGACGCTTTGGGTAAAGCTGTCGACCTGAGCGTTCGGATCGTAGGAAATGACATCGCCGGCGGACGACCACCGCAGTGTCTGAGCCACGGAAGGCATGGTCATCGGCACGACAAGCGCGAGACCGGCCAATAATGTCTTGAGATATTTCTTCACGGGGTATCTCCCATTTTGTATACACATGTTCCCGCTATTATGGTACACAGATTGTACACAATTTCAAGGTGACAATTTCACTTTTCGCTGATTTGATGTCACCGACATGCACTTCAACATTGGGGAGCCAAATAGAATGGCCAATGCATTGCTCATCGAGAACGGCGTCATCGTCACCATGGATGGCGATGGCCGCATCATCGAAGGCGGCAGCGTTCTGATCGAGAACGGTATTATTACATCAGTTTGCAATGGACAGGTTGTAGATGTCGACGCCGAACGCATCGACGCGCGCGGAATGGTCGTGATGCCCGGCCTGATCGACACGCACGCGCATGCCGGACACACCTTGACCAAGGGCCTTGGCGACGATTCGGAACAGTGGATGAACGTCACGGGCCGTATCTATGCGAGTGCTGTGGATACGGAATTCTGGACCGCAGAAGCATGCCTTTCCGCGCTGGAGCGCATAAAATGCGGCACGACGACTGCAGCGCTGCTCTTTGGCGGTGGTCCAGATATCATGCGCACGGAAGGCCCTGAGGCTGCGGAGGCCCATCTGGCGGCGGTCGCCGACATGGGCGTGCGCGAGATCTTGGCTGTTGGCCCGAACCGGCCAACGTCCCGACACGTGTATACCGACTACGCGGCTGGCACTGGCCGGGAAATTGCGGTATCGCCGTCAGAGCAATTGGCAGTCTGCGGCCGCCTCATCGACGCATGGGCCGGACGCAGCGATTTGCTTCGCCTGGCGATTTCCCTGCCGGTGTTCACTGCCAGCGAACTTGAAGACGAATCCGTATACAAGATTTCGGCGGATGCGCGCGACATGGCGCGTGAAAAAGGCGTTTTGCTGGTTCAGGACGGGCACCGCGAGGGCTCAATCGCAGCCAACGCCACGCGCCTGGATCTCTTCGACGAACATTCACTGCTCGCGCACTGCATCGAGCTGACCGAGGCGGACATCGCGGTCTTGAAGCAAACCGGGGCGAAAGTCGCACACAATCCAAGCGCGCTCATGTCGGTATCGGGACGCTGTCCCGCACCGGAATTGATGGAACAGGGCGTCACCGTTTCGCTAGGCACCGATGCCGCCGCGCCCGACCGTCCATTCGATATGTTCCGCAACATGTTTCAGGCGCATCGTTACCATGCGCGTCACTTGCGTGATGATGCGGTGCTGCCGCCCAGGCAACTTCTTGCAATGGGAACGATCGAAGGCGCGCGCGCACTCTCGATGGAAAACGAAATTGGTTCGATAGAGGTGGGAAAGCGCGCCGATATCATTCTCGTGAATATGCGCCAGCCGCATTTGTGGCCGCCGGTCAACCCGGTGCAGCGGCTTGCCCGCTTCGCCAATGGCGCTGACGTCGATACGACGATTGTCGGTGGACGCGTCCTTATGCGTGGACGCAAACTGGTCGATCAAGATGAGAATGCCATTCTGGAGCGAGCCGAAACCGCGTTTCATCGGATGATCGCGCGCTTGCCTGCGCTCTGACCGTGACCGCCTTCGATTTAGCTGGAGTTACTGATGACCACTGACCTTATCATTCGCAACGTGCGCCCGCTCGGCGGTGCGCCAACCGACCTTTTCATCCGCGACGGTCGCTTTGTCGAGGCTGCCGCACCCAAAGGCACGGATGCAATCGACGCCGGCGGACAAATCGCCCTTCCAGGACTGGTTGAAGCCCACACGCACCTCGACAAGACGCTGATCGGCATGGACTGGTATCGTAACGAGGTAGGCCCGACACGCAACGACCGTATCCTTGCCGACCGCAGGGCCAAGCGTGAGCTGGGCATCGATGCCCGACGGCAATCCGCACGCCAGATCGTGCAGACATTGCCCTTCGGCGTGACCCATATTCGCACCCACGTCGATGTCGACACCGAGATCGGCATCGCCAACGTCCAGGGCCTCGTAGCAACCCGCGCGGCCTTTGCAGGTCTTGTCGATGTGCAGATCGTGGCGTTTCCGCAAAGCGGCATGCTGGTCCGCCCCGGCACATTGGCGCTGATGGAAGAGGCGCTCAAGGCCGGTGCCGATATCGTCGGCGGCATCGATCCGGCATCGATCGACCGCGATCCGGTGCGCCATCTCGATGCAATTTTTGCGCTTGCCGATCGTCACAGCAAACCGATCGACATCCACTTGCATGAGCCGGGTGAGCTTGGCGCATTCTGCCTCGAACTCATCATTGAGCGGACGCGCGCGCTTGGCCTCCAGGGTCGGGTGATGGCCAGTCACGCCTACTGTCTCGGCACGCTCGATGCGAAGCGGCAGGGAACGCTGATCGATGCGCTCTCTGCGGAAAAGATTGCCGTCATGACCGTCGGCAGCCCCTCTGCGCCTGCACTGCCACTGAAGCTGCTGCGCCAATCGGGCGTGATTGTCGCCTCGGGATCTGATGGCATTCAGGGGACGTGGGAACCCTGGGGCAGCGGCGACATGCTGGAACGGGCCAAGTACCTTGCCCAGCGCAACGGCATGACCGCAGATACCGATCTCGAGGCAGCCGTGGAGGTCTGTACGTTTGGCGGCGCGAGCGGCATCGGACTGCGCGACTACGGCCTGGCACCCGGTTGTCACGGCGATCTCGTTCTCGTTGGGGCTCAAACGCTGGCTGAGGCCGTTGCCCTCACCCCGCATGAGCGCACTGTCATTCGCGGTGGTCGTATCCTCGTGCGCAACGGTCAATTGAGCGAGGACCTGCCGCATGTCGATTGAACCGGAAAAGAACCAGGGCTCAGAAGGTCCGGTGCTCTTGACGGCGCGCTGGATCGTCGGTCACGCCGACGGGCGGCACGTCCTCTATGAAAACGGTGAGGTCGTCTATGACGGGAACGAGATCATCTTCGTGGGCCAGCACTATACCGGGCCGGTAGGCCGGCGCATCGATTATGGCATGGCGCTCATCGGACCTGGCTTCATCGACCTCGATGCGCTTTCCGACCTCGACACCGGCGTCCTCGGCCTCGATCACCAGCCGGGCTGGAAGAAGGGCCGGGTTTGGCCGCGCGACTACGTTAACGCCGGGCCGGTGGAGATGCTCGATCCGGACGAACTGGCATTCCAGAAACGCTATGCCTTTGCGCAACTCATCCGCAACGGCATCACCACGGCATTGCCGATCGCTTCGCTGTTCTATCGCGCCTGGAACGAGACGGTCGACGAATTTGCATCTGCGGCCAACAGCGCCGGCGAATTGGGCTTGCGCGTCTATCTCGGGCCCGCTTTCCGGGCCGGTCATTCGGTTGTCGAGGAGGACGGCAGTATCGTCGTCGAGATCGATGAAGCGCGGGGGGCCGAGGGGCTTCAGCAAGCCATTGAATTCTGCATGGAACATGAGGGGCGACACGACGGCCTCGTGCGCACGATGCTGGCGCCGGACCGGATCGAGTTCTGGACCGAAGGCCTTTTGCGCGAGACGGCGGCCGCCGCTCGCGACCTTGACGTGCCACTGCGCCTGCATTGCTGCCAGTCGGAATTCGAGGTCAACACCATGCGCGAGCGCTTCGGCACAACCTCGGCGCGTTGGCTGCAAAGCATCGGATTCCTTGGTGAGAAGGTACTCTTGCCGCATGGTACGAACGCCGAGCGCGCGGACCTTGACATCATCGCAGCGTCCGGCGCGACCCTGGTTCATTGTCCGATCGTGATGGCTCGTCATGGGGTGGCGCTCGACAATTTTGCCGACCTGCGCCGCGCCGGAATGCGTATCGGCATGGGCACAGATACCTGGCCGCCCGACATGGTACTCAACATGCAGGTCGGGCTCATGCTCGGACGCGTGATGTCCGGCGATACGGCGCGCCCCGCATCCACCGATCTTTACGATGCGGCGACAACCGGAGGCGCCGATGCGCTCGGCCGAAGCGACCTCGGACGCTTGTGCAAGGGGGCTAAGGCCGACATTGTCGTCTTCAACCTTGGGGCGGATCTCGGTCAAATAACGGATCCGATCGCCGGACTCATGACTTCGGCAAGCGGCCGCGATGTCGACACCGTCGTCATCGATGGGCGGACGGTCATGCAAAATGGCATCATACCGGGCTTCGACTTCGAAGCGTCGCATGGACGAGCCCAACGCCAGTTTGAACGTCTGGTTGCGCGCTATCCGGAACGGACCTGGAGACATCCGCCGGTCGAGGCGATCTTTCCGCCCTCTTATCCAACCATTCGTTCAACCGGAGTTGCGAAAGAGTAACAACCAGATTTTTCCGCTGGGGATTGGCCACTCAAGGCTGCCACCAGAGGTCGCAACTCCCGGATAAAGATGATAGTTAGCAAAACATCAACTCGATTCCGGGAGTGCCGAAATGAGATTTGCCTGCTACGTTGTGATGACCGCCGCGCTTGTCTTCGCATCTTCGTGCACGACACCCGGCATGGATACCAATCTCGCCAGCACCTCGCTGCGCAACTCCATATTCGACGAGTGCGGTTGGGCGGCGGAGTCATCCACACTCGGTGGCCTGCTTCCCAAAATCTCTTCAGGCCGGGACGGCTTTCATCGGATCACCGTAGAGGTATGTACGGCTGCCAGGAGCGCGGGCACCGCGCCCGGAGAAACCGCTACCGTGAGTGTTGAAGGAAAGTCTGTGCGCGGGCGATTCTTGCTGCCGGGCGAGAATCCCTAGAGGCGGCGGCAAACCGCACCGCCAGGCGGCATGCCTGGAAATCAATCGTCAGGATCGTGCGGGTGCCCGTGGTCGTCGACAATCGGCAAGTCAAGTTTGAACTCCCGCACGAGGTCTTTAACTTGCGCCGGGGTCAGGTAGCGCGGATTTAGGTTCCTCAGCATGAGGTAAAGCTTGGCACCCTCCTCAAGTTCCTCGGTAGCGAAAACCGCGGCCTTGAGAGTGTCGCTGGCGACGACGGGGCCATGATTAGACAGAAGCACCGACGCATATTTGCCGGCAAGACCACGAATTGCATCGGCAACGGCCGGATCGCCCGGCCGATAATAGGGTAGCAGCGCGATCTGACCGGCGCGCATGAGACAATAGGGCGTCATCGGCGGCAATGCTGCGCGCGGGTCGATCTCGGGAAGCATCGACAGTGCAACAGCGTTCGTTGAATGAAGGTGGACGATAGAACGCGCCGATCCACGCGTTTCGTAGAGCGCACTGTGGAGCGGGATCTCCTTGGTTGGTTTGTCGCCCGAAACGTGTCGACCGCCAGCGTCGAGGTGCGCGAGCCTGGCGGGATCAAGAAACCCGAGCGAGGCATTGGTCGGCGTGACCAGCCAGCCGCCATCATCAAGCCGAACCGAAATGTTCCCCGAGGAACCCGGAGTTAATCCTCGCTCGAAGAGCGACCTGCCATATCGGCATATATCTTCCCGCAAACGCGCATTGGACATCAGGCTGTTTCCCCTTCAATCAATTCAAAGCCGAGGTCGATGACCTGCGACGGCGCGTCGTCAACCACCAACTGCGCCGCCACCTGGCCAATTGTAACGCGCGGGGTGAGCAGGGTCGAAAGCCGCTGCGGGGTGGCACGGCCAATATCGAGCCCATTATAGCCGAGGATCGCAAGGTCGTCCGGCACCATTATCCCGTGCGAAAGACAATGGAAGTAGCCACCGAGCGCCATGTCATCGTTGGAAAAGTAAACGGCATCGACGTCGGGGGTTCGTGCAAGCAGTTGTTCCAGCCCTATTCTTCCGTTTTCCACGGACGATGGCCCGGGATGAATCTGCCGGTCGGCGATTGGAGCACCACCTGCGCCCAGCGTCTCACAAAAGCTCGCAAAGCGCTTGCTAGCCCTTGTGTCGCGGTTAAGGTCATGCCCGACGTAACCGATACGCCGATAGCCACGCTGCAGCATGAAATTGGCGCTTTCCCGCCCGGCCGCGTGATTGGAGAAACCCACGGCGAGATCAAGCGCGACACCGTCTATATCCAGCACCTCGACGACGCGGCATTTTGCGGCGCGCAGCATCTTGACAGTGCCGTCCGCATGCTCGTAGCCCGCCAGCATCACCGCTGTCGGCCGCCAGGCAAGCATTGAGGCGACCAATGCTTCCTCCTTCTCAGGATCATAGTCCGTCACCGCGAAAACTGCCTGATAGCCATGGTCTTCGAGCGTAGCACTCGCGCCGCGCAGCACATCCGTGAAGACGATGTTCGAAAGCGATGGGATAACGAACGCCACGAGCCGCGAGCCTGCCGATGCCAGCGTGCCGGCGATCCTGTTTGGCACATAACCGAGGTGCTGGACCGCCGCCAGGACACGGTCCCTGGTCTTGGTGGTAAAGGAGCCGTGATTACGCAGGACACGTGACACTGTGCTCTCGCCGACGCCGGCCGCCTTGGCGACTTCGGCCAGGGTTACACCTTCCTGCTGCTTGAATTCCATGCTTCCTTGTTCCATTGCCGCGCGCCGCACTGGTGCATTCTCCCGTCTTTCCAGCACTAATCAAGATATTTTGGCAGCGCTACCAATTTCGATTGGCAGCGCTGCCAAAATGCAATACCGTGCCTGCGTGACGTGAGCTCAGGGAGGCATCGTGATGGTATCACTGCCGGACAATGCAAGCGCAGCATCGAAGATTGCGGTGATCGGCCTCGGTTCGATGGGCTTTGGCATGGCGCGATCGCTGAAACGCGCCGGCCTCGACGTCACCGGATACGACGTTGAATCCGCGGCCGTTCAACGTTTTGTTGCCGAAGGCGGGCTTGGCGCGCGCACCCTAGCGGAGGCGGTAAAGGATGCCGACATCGTCGTTTCAGTGGTGGTGAATGCGGTGCAAACCGAGTCGGTTCTGTTCGGGCCGGAAGGCGTTGGCCAGGCAATGCGGCCAGGGGCAGTTTTCGTCTCGTCGGCGACAATGGACCCGGCCGTTGCCCGCGGTCTGGCAAGGCAGGTCGAAGCGCTCGGCCGTCACTACCTCGACGCCCCGATCTCGGGCGGAGCAAGCAAGGCCGCGTCGGGTGAGCTGACCATCATGGCCTCCGGCTCGAATAAGGCTTTCGCAGCCGCGCGCCCTGCCCTCGATGCCATGGCCGCAAAGGTCTACGAGCTCGGCGAGGAAGCCGGGACGGGTGCAGCATTCAAAATGATCAACCAGCTGCTCGCCGGGGTTCATATTGCCGCCGCATGCGAGGCCATCACATTCGCTGCCAAGCAGGGACTTGACCTTGGCAAGGTCTATGAGGTCATCACGGCATCTGCCGGCAACTCATGGATGTTTGAAAATCGCGTCCCGCATGTGCTTGCCGGCGATTATACCCCGCTCAGCGCCATCGAGATTTTCGTGAAGGATCTTGGTATCATCCAGGATATGGCTCGTGCGGAGCGCTATCCGGCACCGTTGGCGGCGGCGGCGTTGCAAATGTATCTCGCCGCCTCGGGAGCCGGCATGGGCCATGACGACGACTCGTCCCTTGCCCGCCTTTACGCGCGGCTCTCGGGCGCCACCCTGCCGGCAGCGGCAAAGTAATTTCTGCAGGATCAAAAGCATGCCCGTATTTGCCGCCAACCTGACGATGATGTTCAATGAATGGCCGTTCCTCGATCGCTTCGATGCGGCAGCGGATGCAGGCTTCAGTGCAGTTGAATATCTTTTCCCCTACGACGCCGCACCGGAAGCACTGGCCGAGCGGCTCGAGCGCAACAGGTTGCAACAGGCGCTGTTCAACCTGCCGCCGGGCGACTGGGCCGCGGGCGAACGCGGCATTGCTGCGCTGCCAGGACGGTTCGACGAGTTGCGTTCAGGCGTCGATCGCGCACTCGAATACGCCGCGGCGACGGGAGCAAAAAAACTGCATCTGATGGCGGGCATCGCCGATCCGGCCGACCCCGAAGCGCTATCACGCTATGGGCAATCCGTCACTTACACGGCTGAACGGCTGGCGGAAAAAGGCATCGATCTGATGCTCGAACCCATCAATGCGCGCAATATGCCCGGCTATTTCCTCAACGATTTCAACAACGCAGTTGCGATCATCAAGGAGCTCGAACTTCCAAACCTCAAACTGCAGTTCGACATTTACCACCGCCAGATCATGCATGGCGACGTAACGGTTGCACTGCGCGAGTTGATGGCGATAATCGGCCATATCCAGATCGCCAGCGTCCCGTCGCGCCACGAACCGGAGCGGGAGGAATTGAATTATCCCTGGCTGTTCGATGAAATCGACCGGTTGGGCTATCAAGGTTTCGTCGGCTGCGAGTACAACCCGCGCGGCGCCACCCTTGATGGACTAGGCTGGTTCAAACCCTATGCAAGGACCCTGCCATGACGGTGGTGCTGGGTTGCATCGCCGACGATTACACCGGAGCGTCGGACCTTGCCAACACGCTGACGAAGAATGGCCTGCGGACTGTTCAGACGGTCGGAATCCCTGATCCAGCACTCCATCTCCCTGATGTCGATGCCGTCGTGGTCGCATTGAAGATCCGCTCGGTCCCGGCGAGTGAAGCCATCGCTGCCGCAACGGCCGCCGATATATGGTTGCGCAGGCGCGGCGTGCGTCATGTCCTCTATAAAATCTGCTCGACGTTCGATTCAACGGCTGCCGGCAATATCGGACCAGTTACGGAAGCGCTCATCGGCTCGGATATGCAGACGGCTGTCTTGGTCACGCCGGCTTTTCCGGAGACGCGTCGCACCGTCTATCTCGGTCATCTTTTTGTCGGCCACCAGCCGCTGAACGAGAGCCCGCTCAAGGACCATCCACTCAATCCGATGCATGACGCCAATCTCGTGCGCGTGATGCAAGCGCAATCGCGCGGACCTGTCGGACTTGTCGATCTGCCAACCGTCGCAAAAGGTCCGGGTGCTGTGCGGGAAAAGCTGATGGCACTACGCGGCCGGGGCGTCACTATGGCGATCGCCGATGCGGTTTTCGAACGAGATCTTGAGATTCTTGGTGAAGTCGCACTGGAGAACAGTGTTTCAACCGGAGCGTCCGGCCTTGGCCTAGGCCTGGCACGCGCCTTGGTGCGCTCAGGCCAGTTACCGAAGCCCAAGGATGCCCAAGCAGAAGTGGCGGGTGATATTGGCGGTCTTGCTGCAGTCATTGCCGGCAGCTGCTCGGCGATGACGCTCAAGCAACTTGCATTCGCCGAGAAATCGATGCCGGTGCTGCGGCTCGATCCTGAGCGCCTGCTTGCCGGGCCGGAAGAAGTGGCGGCTGCAATTGCCTGGGCAGGCGATCGCATTCATGAAGGTCCGATTGTTATCGCAGCCAGCGCCGAGCCGGAGACGGTCGCGCGCTTGCAATCGCGCTATGGGCGCGAAGCATCGGGTCATGGCATCGAGGCGGCTACCTCGACCATTGCTGGCGAACTTGTCGCGCGCGGCGTACGCCGTCTCGTCATTGCCGGCGGTGAGACATCGGGAGCGGCTGTGGACAGGCTCGCCATTCCCGCCTTTCTGATCGGCCCCGAGATTGCGCCCGGCGTTCCGGTCCTGAAATCGATCGGCAACAAACAGGGCGACATGCTTCTCGCCCTGAAATCGGGGAATTTCGGCGGCGAGGATTTCTTCCCGGCTGCACTCGCCATGATGCGTTGATATAATTTGTCGACCGCTGTCGGCATCGCCCACACTCCGGCGTCCTTGGTGCGGATGGAAATTTTCCGGGAAGGATAGCGGAATGCGAAAAGTGATTGTCGGTGCTTTTGTCAGTCTCGATGGCGTGATGCAGGCGCCGGGCGGGCCCGAGGAGGACCCTGTTGGCGGGTTCGAATATGGCGGGTGGGTTGCCCCCTATTTCGACGAGAAAATGGGCGAGGCGGTGGGCGAAATGTTTGCGAAGCCCTTCGATCTCCTGCTCGGGCGCAAGACCTACGACATTTTCGCGGCCCATTGGCCCTATGCAGGTGCTGACGATCCCATCGGGCCACTCTTCGATCGCATCACCAAATTCGTCGCTACCCGTAACGCGGATTTCAAGCTTGAGTGGCAGAACAGCCAGAGTCTGGGTCCGGATGTTGTCGCCGCGGTCAAAAAGCTGAAGGCCGAGGAAGGGCCGGATCTCTTAACGCAGGGATCGAGCGACTTCCTGCAAACACTCTTCAAGCATGATCTCGTCGACGAAATGTACGTTTCGATATTTCCACTCATACTTGGCAAGGGCAAGCGGCTGTTTGGGTCAGGCGCCACCCCTATTGCACTGAAACTCGTCAGTTCGAAAACGTCCGGAACCGGGACGACGATCAATAAATACATTCGCGACGGCGACGTCAGAACCGGTTCCTTCGAGTTCGATCAGCCAACGGAAGCCGAACTTCGACGTCGCAAAAACCTGACCTAGAATCTCCGCACGTCAGGCTACCTGCCCCCGGCATGCCCAGGCAACATTTGCAAAGGAACGCGGGCCATCCGGCCGGCCCGCCTCGTAGGCATCGCGCACTGCGGCATCGGTGCGCGCCCGGCCCGCCTTGTCCAGGGCTGCGACATACTTGCCAAGCGGTCCCTCCCCTGCGGCAATCGGCGCCCAGTAGTCGTCGAAGTCGCGGTAGTCCATGCGGATCATGAGCTCTGTCTCGGTCACGTCCACAAGCCCCTGTTCGACGAACGTCTGCTTCAGTTCACCGGGCTGCATCATCGGCTGAAAGCAGTAGCGGCTGCGCAACTGGCGTCCGCTGTCGCTAAGCGCTGCCACGGTATCGATCATCATGCGCATGCCCGGCATGCCGCCGAGGTGATCCCAGACGGTCGCTGCAACGACGCCCCCCGGACGCACCACGCGGCGCATTTCGGCCACCGCCTTTGCGGTTTCGGGTACGAAGTGCAGCACGAGAAGCGCCAGAGCACGGTCGAACGCGGCATCCTTGAAGGGTAAGGCACAAGCATCCGCCTGCTGGATATGGATACGAGGATCTTTATTGCGCCGGTTCGCTTCCGCCACAAAGACCTCGGAAAAATCAATCGCCGCTATCTCGCTGAGATTGGCGTTCCGGGCCAGCGCGAATGTCAGGCTGCCGGTTCCACAGCCAACGTCGAGAATCTTTTCCCCATCGGCCAGTCCCGCAAAGTCGATAAATTGAAGCGCAAGCTTCTGGCTCCAGCGGCCCATAAGCTGCTCATAGCCGGCTGCGTCATGCACGTTAAAACTTGATGTCATCGAAACCTCCCCAAAATGCGACCGGCAAATACCGGCCCGCATCAAGCGTTTTGACGCTCCATCCGGAGTTCGGCGTCCAGACTCTCCAGGTCCCGGTAAATTGTGACCGTGGCGAGCACCCGTCCGTTGCTTTTGTATTGAACTGCGCAGTCCTTCGCACTTATGTCGCCATCGATTGCGACGTCGTCCCAGCTTTCGGCGTGCCCTACATAGTTGATCGGGATGTCATAATGCTGGCTCCAGAAGAAAGGCACGGCTTCGAACTTTTGCTGCCGTCCCAGCATGTTGAGTGCAGCAACCTGTCCCTGACGTTCCGCTACCACCCAATGTTCAACACGGATGGCTTGACCGGTATGCGGATCGGGCCAGCGCGCGATGTCGCCTGCCGCATAAATCCCCGGGACAGTTGTCTCGAGATAAGTATCGACCACAACGCCGTTGTCGATGGCGAGGCCGGCCTGTTCGGCTAGAGCAAGGCGGGGTCGCACCCCGATGCCGGCGACGATAAGGTCTATCTCATGCAGTTCGCCGCTCTTCAGCCGGACTTTTGAACCCTCGATTGCGATGACCGCATCTTCAAGGTGGAATATAACCCCGTGCTCTTCATGAAGGGCCCGGATGAAGTCGCCCATCTCCGCGCCGAGTACCCGTTCCATCGGCCGTTTGGAAGGGGCGACAACATGGACCTCGATATCGCGTGCCCGGAGCGCCGCAGCAACCTCGAGTCCGATAAAACTGGCGCCTATAACGAGGGCGCGTCGGGCGCTCCCGGTGGCTGTAATAATTGCGCGGCTGTCGTCGAGCGTGCGCAGCATATGGACGTTGGGCTGATCGGCGCCGGGTATGGTCAAGCGTACTGGTTCGGCCCCCGTGGCCAAGAGCAGCCGATCATACGGCACCTTGTCGCCATCGGCGGTGATTACCTGCCTTGCGGCAACGTGGATCGCAGCAACTTCCGTTTGCAAACGAAGGTCGATACCCGCCTTGCTGTAGTACTTGTCCGATCGCAACGGCAACCAGTCTTCCGGCGCGCTGCCAGCGAGATAATCCTTCGACAGATTCGGTCTATCGACCGGTGCGGCAGTGTCGGCGCTCAGCATGACGATGCTGCCCTGATAATTCTGGCGCCGAAGCATTTCTGCCGCCGCAAAACCCGCACCGCCACCACCAATGATGACAACTCTCGCAGGCACGTCCTGTCCTGCGGGCCTTTCTTGCTTTTCCAGTTTGCTGTGAACAAAGAGCTTGCCGTCTCGTTGCTCAACTTTCCAGCACGACAATGGGCTTAAAGCAGGCGCCCGGATGGCTTCCCCGCTGCGCAGGTCAAAACAGGCATGGTGCCACGGGCAGCGAACGGTACTTCCGTCTACCAGCCCATCGACGAGCGGACCATGATAGTGGCTGCATTGTGCATCGATGGCGAATATTTCATCCCCGGTTCGCACCACGAGAATGTCCTTTTCCCCGACATGCCCGAGAAGCTTTCCTCCATCGAGGGCAATGACGGGAACACCCTGCGTCAGGTCGGGGCCGCTCGGGGACTGGTCTTGAGCCATGGGTGTCTCCTTCTTTAAAGAACATCAACCCCTTTAAGCCAATGCCAATTGCCGCACTTCGACAACTGAGCGCCCGGCGCAGCGACGGTGAAAATGCGCCCTGGCTGCGCGAAATGATGGTGACATTCCGCGCTCGCTCAACGCCGCACTTCAGTCCAATCGGAAGCCTGCTTTGAGGACGACCTGAAAGCGGGCCACCTCGCCATCCTGAATGTGGCCACGGATCTGGTCGACTTCAAACCAATCGAGTTGCCTCACGCTCTTGGATGCACGCGCGATGGCGTTCTTGATCGCTGAATCGACAGACTCCGTTGAACTGCCAACGAGTTCGATCTTCTTGTAGACGTGATCCTCACCCATAGGGTCCTCCTCTTGCGCTTTTCGTGTCGGCTTTCGGCACCTTCTTATTTCAAAGTACCGACATTCTGGGCCGACCGGGCGCAAATGTGAAGTTCATTCCGAGTGAAGGCCAATATCCTATAGCCGGCACGCTATCACCTCGCCGAATGGCATGCTGATAGAGAACGCCGCCCCTGGATCAAGGCGCGCGTCTGGCCGAACACAAGCTCAGATATCCTTTGCGATACGCAAAGCGTCGTAGATCGCGGCGTGGGTGTTTCGCGCTGCTACTGCATCACCGATGCGAAACAATTGGAAATTGCCCTGCGGATTGCGCATTACGCTCTGCGGTTCGCCATCGAGAAGCTGGTCGTGCGAGACCTCCCCCAGATTGCTCGAGGCAGGCTTCAATTCAAAATAAAGCTCGTCAAGCGGAATGGTCCCGTGATTTATGACGATCTGATCAACGGTGCGTTGCTTGGCGACACCGCCGTAGTCGCTACCGATATGAGCGATGATCTGGTTGCCGCTCTTCTCGGCCCGTTCCAGCCGATACGTCACGGTGAACGTCACGTCGAGCTTCTGAAGCGATCGCATATAAGGCACGAGGTTCATCGCCATGACTTCCGGCGCAAAGGAGCGGTCCGGGGTCATGACTTCTACTCTCGCACCTGCCTTGGCCAGGAACTCAGCGGCCTGGAGACCTGTGTGGTCGCCGGCATCGTCAAAGATCAACACGTTCGAGCCGGGCTTTGCATCGCCAGCGATGATATCCCAGGCGGAAACGACCAGTTCATTGCCGCTGGAAAGAACCTCCGTATGCGGCATGCCCCCGGTTGCGATGATCACCACATCCGGTTTTTCGGCCGCTATCGTCTCGGCCTCCGCCCAGGTGTTGAAGCGGAAAATCACTCCGAGCTTTTCACACTGGCTCATTCGCCAGTCGATGATGCTGATCATTTCGCGGCGGCGCTCGCTTTGCGCGGTCAGCCGGACTTGGCCGCCCGGATCGTCGGCAGCCTCGAGAACGACAACCTCGTGGCCACGCTCGCCGGCCACGCGCGCGGCTTCAAGACCAGCAGGACCCGCTCCGACAATAACGACCTTTTTGCGGACGTCCGCTCGCTTGACGATATGCGGCATGGTCTCCTCACGCCCGGTCGCGGCGTTGTGGATGCAGAACGCCATTCCGCCTTGGTAGATGCGGTCGAGACAATAGTTGGCGCCCACACACGGGCGAATGTCGTCCTCGCGCTTCTCCATGATCTTTCGCACGATATGCGGATCGGTCATATGAGCTCGCGTCATGCCGACCATGTCGACCTTGCCCGCCGCGATCGCGTAACGGGCGGTCGCGACGTCCGGAATCTTCGCCGCGTGAAACACCGGAAAATTCGTGGCAGCGCGAATCTCGCCTGCAAAATCGAGATGCGGCGCGTTTGCCATGCCCTGAATAGGGATCACGTCCGTCAGGCCGGCGTCCGTATCGATATGACCGCGTATGACGTTCAGATAGTCGACAAGGCCACTTTCCTTGAGGCGTCTGGAGATTTCGAGGCCCTCGGCCTTTCCTGTCCCGCCGGGAAGACTCTCATCTGCAGTGTAGCGAACGCCGAGGATAAACTCGTCACCAACCCGTTCGCGCATTGCCTTGAACACGTCGAAACAAAAGCGGAGCCGATTGTCCAGCGAACCCCCATAGGGACCATCCAGCTCATTTGTGAGCGGCGAAGTGAACTGATCGATAAGATGGCCATAGGCCTCCAGTTCCACCCCGTCCATTCCGCCGGCCTTCATGCGTTCAGCGGCGTCGGCAAAGTCCTTTATGATGCGCTCAATGTCCCAATCCTCCAATTTCTTCGGAAAGGCGCGGTGAGCCGCTTCACGGTGATGCGATGGCGCGACCACGGGCAGCCAATCGCCTTTGTCCCAGCGCGTCCGGCGCCCGAGATGGGTCAGCTGGATCATGATCGCTGCGCCCTCTTCATGCACGGCGTCGCTCATGCGCCTGATCCAGGGGACGATTTCATCCTTGTAGGCGAGGAGATTGTTGAACACCGGAGGACTGTCCCGCGACACCGCCGCTGAGCCTGCCGTCATGGTAAGTGCGATACCCCCTTTTGCTCTCTCAACCGTATAGGCGAGATACCGCTCCTTGGGCATGCCGTCTTCCGGATAGGCCGGCTCGTGCGAGGTCACGATGATGCGGTTGCGCAGCGTCAGATGCTTGAGCTGATAAGGCTGAAGAAGAGGATCGTCCGACATGAGCCGTCTCCAAACTGGATGTATCAACGCAGACGCTATGCCCAATGTACATATGTGTCAATATTCGAAACATCATCGTCCATTTTTACGACATAGCTGTACATTTTGGTTGTGTGACAATTGTCATTTTGCTAGGATTCAGTTCATGGAGCAGTCAGTAAACGACAGCGGTTGGCGAGGATCCCAGGAAGGATGGCTGGACGCAGCCTATGCCTCACTCCTCGAGTCCGGCATCGACTCCGTGAAGATTTTGCCACTGGCCAAGAAGCTCGGCCTTTCGCGCACCAGTTTCTACTGGTTCTTCAAGGACCGCGAGGAATTGCTTGCGGCCCTTGTAGCAAAGTGGCGCGAGAAAAATACCGGCAATATGGTCAAGCAGTCCGAGGCCTATGCCGAGTCGCTGGTTGAAGCGATGTTGAACGTCTTCGACTGCTGGATCAATTTCGCCCTGTTCGATGCGAAATTCGAGTTCGCCGTCCGCAGTTGGGCATTGCAATCGCCGGAAATCCTGGCGGAGGTGCAATTGGCCGACCAGACGCGCCTCGAGGCCCTGAAGCAAATGTTCGTTCGTTTCGGCCATTCGGAAATAACCGCCGACGTGCGCGCTCGAACGACGTACCTGGTTCAGATCGGATACATCTCGATGCAGTCCGAAGAAGATCTCGGGACCCGCATGAAGCGCATTCCCGAGTACATCGCAATTTATACCGGCCAGGTGCCGCAGCAGAGGGAGCTTGACCGCTTTTTCGCAAGGCATGGCCATAAACCCGCATGACACTCTGGCGAAGCGAGCAGATAATTGGATTGGCAGGATTGGCGCGAACGATTGATCGATCCCAAACATGCGCGCCCCGCCAAGTTGGACAGCATCAGGCTATCGGTGAGGATGGGAGATAATCCCTGACAGTCGCCGGGCGGGCGTTCGCGGCAACCCGCTCAGAATTGAAGTCCGCACACAAAGGGAACGACAATGAAAAAACTACTTGCATCAACATGCCTGGTTTTTGGCCTGCTGGGTGGAGCCTCCTTTGCCAACGCAGCCGAATGCGGCAGCATCACAATCGCAAGCATGAATTGGCAGAGTGCCGAAGTGCTTTCAAATCTCGACAAGATTATCCTCAACGAAGGCTATGGTTGCCAGGCCGATATCACCATCGGTGATACAGTGCCGACAATCACGTCCATGGCGGAAAAAGGTCAGCCAGATATCGCCCCCGAAGCATGGGTCGATCTGCTCCCTGAAATCGTCAAGAAGGGAACGGACGAGGGCAAGATCGTGGCCGTCGGTTCGCCGCTTCCCGATGGCGGCAATCAGGGTTGGTGGATTCCGAAATACCTTGCCGAAGCCCACCCGGATATCAAGACAATACCGGACATGCTGAAACATCCGGAACTGTTCCCCGATCCCGAGGACGCTTCAAAGGGGGCAATCTTCAACGGACCGTCCGGTTGGGGCGGCACACTCGTTACAACGCAGCTCTATAAGGCCTTTGACGCCGAGAAAGCGGGCTTCAGGCTCGTTGATACTGGCTCGGCAGCTGGTCTCGATGGCGCCATCGCCAAGGCCTATGAGCGCAAGCAGGGTTGGGTAGGTTACTACTGGGCGCCGACCGCTTTGCTCGGAAAATACCCGATGGTGAAGCTCGAGCCAGGCGCTCCGGCTGACCCGGCGGAGTGGAAGCGCTGTAACACGGTCGCAGATTGCCCGGACCCCAAGCCGAATGCATGGCCGATTGACAAAATTGTTACCCTGCTGGCCAAGCCCTTCTCGGAAAAGGTTGATCCGGCAGTATTGGATTATCTCAAGAAGCGCTCCTGGAGCAACGAGACAGTCAACAAGCTCATGGCCTGGATGACCGACAATCAGGCGACTGGCGAAGATGGCGCCAAGCACTTCCTGAAGGAAAACAAGGACATGTGGACCAAGTGGGTCTCGCCGGAGGCCGCCAAGAAAATCGAAGCTTCCCTCTAACATCTACAGAAGTGCGGTGCGCCAAGGCTCACCGCACTTTGTTTGCTGCCCGACGCAGATGACTAAGCTGCTTTGTCCGTGCACAGGGCCCAGAATGCAAAGAGAGGTTTGTCGAGGGACCGCATGGCGTGCTTGATGTTCGGTACATTGTAGAACGAGCCGCCAATTCCGGGCGAAAACCACTCACCCTCGCCCTGCCTGAACTCACCCTCCGAAAGTACGAGATAAACCTCCTCGGGCGAATGGTCATGGTCCGGGTAGCGCACATTCGGCGCAAGCAAGGTAGCGCCGAGCCAGATATCGGTGCGTTGTTCGAGCCCGCCAGGACCAAGAATCATCGCATTTGCATGGCCATCGACAAAATTGTCGCTCGCAGTCTTGTTGCTGGAACGGCGACGCCATTCGACAGAAGGCTCGATCTGCCTGAACCGATCGATAAGCCGTGCCAGGGACGCGTGCCCGGCATCGACGCCAAGTGCGCTGTCCAGATTGGAGCAAGCGGGCAACCTGCTTCCCGCGCGCAAAGCCGGCGTCCCGGGTGTATCAAGTGCTGAGAATAGCTTCTGGATCGATTGGCGCGACTCCGGCCCTTGCGTAAACTCGTTGAAAGCTGTGAACGCGGCATCGACGAACGACTGGAGAGCTTCGTTGCGGCCCCTCATTGCATTACCCCTCTTCAAGCGAAGCAAGCCGCAGCTAGCGGTCCACGACAAGGTCGGTCAGCGGCTTTGAACAGCATGGTAAGAACATGCCGGCATCAATTTCGCGCTGCCGGATCCCGCCGCCATGTTGCATGTCGACCTTGCCGCTGACCAGCTTGGACTTGCACGTTCCACAAATTCCGCTTGCGCAGGAAGAAGGGAGGCGGACGCCGGATTTCTTTGCCGCGGACAATATCGATTGGCTTGCAGAAACCTCGATTGCCTTTGCCTGCCGCGCAAATGTCACCTTGAATTTCGGGACGATAGCCTCGCCAACGCTTTCCGCAGCGACAGCAATGTCATCGGGCACAGGATCGAAGCTTTCCTCGAGGTACCGCGTCGGATCTGCGCCAAGTCCACCCAATATTCCGCGGACGGCCGCCATGAATGGCGCGGGTCCGCAGCACATGGTGAAGCGCTCCGCAAGATCCGGCACGGCGGAACCGAGATATTCTTTCGACAGTCTGCCAACGGCACCTACAAATCCGGGCTTGCTACCCATCCTCTCCGGCAGAAGGATCAATCGAAAATTCCGCATCGTCCGGGCGCGGAATTCGAGCTCGTCGTGGAAGATGAAATCCTGCGGCGTTCTTCCCGCATGCAGAAAAACGATGTCGGGAAACAGATGCGCGTCGTCGTAGGCCCGAACAATCGACATCAACGGCGTAATGCCGGAGCCGCCGGACAGGAACAGATACTTGCCTTCCGACTCAGTCGGCACCCTAAAGTTGCCCACCGGACCTTGCGCCTGAATTTCCATTCCCGGAGCAAGATTGTCGTGCAGCCAATTCGAGACGAGGCCGCCTTCGACGCGCTTCACGGTGATTGAAATTGATCTCGGGCGCAAAGGCGAGGACGATATGCTGTAGCAACGACGTTCAACGATCCCACCGGTTTCGACTTCGAAGCTGAAATACTGCCCGGCGCTGAAATTGAAGTAACGCCTCTCGCTGCACACAAAGGTGAACGTCTTTACACTATGGGTTTCGTCGCGGATATCAGCGCAGGTCATCCTTTGGTTGAGCGCTGGATCCCAGTAAAGGCCGTCCTGGCTGCACGATAGTGGAGACAGCATATTCAGTATCCGTTCTCACGCATCTGGTCGACATACCAGGTGGCAAAGTTATCGAGTTGCTGTTCGGTGAACCTCGAGTAAGGGCCAGGTTCGTAGGCCGGATCGAGAACACCGGAATGCGCCCGGGCGACTAGTTCGGCATCCTGTTCAGTTGTCGCGACCCACACGCTGGTCAGTTTCTCGAGATCGTAATCCACGCCTTCGACGGCATCCTTGTGAACGATCCACTTTGTTCTGACCATCGTGGTATCGGGGCTCAACGGAATTATTATCGAGATCACCGCATGGTCGCCCATGAAATGATGCCAGCAATTGTGGCCCCATAGATGCGTATCCCCCAGATCCTTCCGTGTCATGGACCCTAGAAGTACATTTGAAGCCGCAGTTGCATCAGGTGTCTGGGATTCTCCGGCGCCGGCAATGATCAGGCGCTGCGTTCGAAAGTTCGTGGTGCAATTCACAACGCCTTCAACGACCGCCGATTTGTGCCCCTCTTCCTCCCAGATACGGGTGCGCTCCTTATAAAGCGCCTGATGTACTTCAGCTTCGGCCCGGTCCTCCTCGCTCAAACTTGCCGGGTCAAATCCGAAATCGAGGTCGATGAAGGAGACGCAAAGCTCAGGATGATTGGCCGAGCAATGGTAGCACTCGCGATTGTTTTCGATCGTCAATTTCCAGTTGCCGCGTTCGATGACCTCTGACTGGTACGCCACCTTGGCATTGCCGATGTCGTAGGGCGCCAGTCTTTCTTCCATTGTGTCGGCAAGGCGCTGCACATCGGCGGGCGGGTTGTCGGATAGACAAACATAAATCAGCCCGCCGATTGATTTGAAGTGTACGGGCTTGAGGTTGTGACATGAGCGGTCAAAATCGGAACCCATGTGCGGGGCGTGAATGAGCTCGCCTGTCAGTTCGTAAGTCCACTGGTGATAGGGACAGACGAGTTTTGAAATCACGGTCGATCCCGCGTCGAGAAGGCGGGAGCCCCTGTGCCTGCAGACATTGTGCACGACCTGAATCTCGTTGTCGTCATCGCGCAGAAGAATGACGCTGGTCTGTCCGACATCGATGACTTGAGCGTCGCCCGGTTCAGGCACGTCGCACTCGAGCCCGACACAGATCCAATGGCGACGGAAGAAAACGTCCATGTCGGCTTCAAAAATATCCTGACGGGCATAGAACTCGGCGGGCAGCGAATATCCCGCGCGACGGCTGTCCAGCAGCGTCGAAATTTCAGTGCGCGTCTGAAGCATGGTCGATCTCCCCTGGTTTTGAAAATAATCTTCTTGATCAACACAACCTTCAACGGCAGAAATACTCATAATTCGCTTGAGAAAATATCATGCAAAGCCGACACTGGCTGATGATTGGCGTGTCGTTTCAACAGGTGCCCTTTGGCTGGCTTTCGAAAGAACGTTCCTTCTTTGAATGCATTGGTCGCCCTTGAGGCGGCGTCCCGGCATAAAAGCATCACGCTCGCAGCGGCTGAACTCGGCGTGACGCAGTCTGCGGTCAGCAGGCAAATAAGCTCGCTCGAAACGGACCTTGGAACCAAGCTGTTCGTGCGCAAGCACAGATCCATAGAGCCGACACCCAATTGCCTCATGCTGGCTTCGTCGCTCGCCAACAGCTTTTCGGCGATCAGCGAAAGCGTCGACCTTATAAGATCAAGCAATCGCACCGAGACAGTCACGATCGGCGCCACACTTGCTTTCTCCACACTCTGGCTTCTGCCCCGGCTGAGTGAATTTCGACAGCGGTTTCCCTCGGTACAGATGCGCGTGGTTTCGCAGGATGCGCGTATTCAACTTGAATCCGGCGAAGTCGATGTGGCTATCCGCTTTGGAATTCCGCCATTCGAAGATGCGGAAGTGATTGCTTCGAGGCCCGATACGATTTTTCCTGTCTGCTCGCCCGAATATGCAATGCGCCTCGAAAATCCCGCGCACTTCTACGATTCGAACGCCGACCTCATTGCAAACGATGTCTCCGAAAGAACCTGGTACTCCTGGGGCGACTGGTTCTCGCGTGCTGGTATCAAGGCGCATGTTCCAAAACCGAGCCTGCGATTCAATCATTACGCGGACGCTTTGCAGGCCGCGCGGGCCGGACAGGGAATCATGCTTGGATGGAACGTCCTCGTGAATGGTTTTCTGCAAGACGGATCGCTCGTTCGCCTGGGCGATCTCGTTGTCACACCCGAAGGACGGTACAATGTGCTCGTCCCGAAACGAGCCAAGCGTATGCCAATTCGCGAGATCGCGGCTGAATGGATTGCAAGCAATCTTTGAGTAGGGATGACAGACACGCATTGGGTGGCAACTTGACCCGCGTCACCATAGTTTCGAGGATCTGGAACGCGACGGGCGCACGGTCGCGGAGGTGTGGTTCTGAACATCCGTCACCGCCGAAGCCGAATTCAGGTCAGGAACATCGCGGCGAACAGCAGGGCAACGATGGCAATCGCGCCGACCCGCAATTTCCAGTTGGCTGTGCGTGCCCGTTTCGGGGGTTCCTGGTCGGCGGGTGGCCGATCATCGACCTCGGCCTGGTAGGCCAGGAAGGCGACCACCGCAATCGCCAGGATCAAGGTAAGGTCATGCATTTCTTAAACTCTCCGAAATCAATCTCGCGACCGAGGAGAACCCTGAGGCAGCACCGGAGACCAGCATTTGCCAGTCTCCGGCACGATCACAATTATGGCGCCTTTACCCCATCGAGCGCGAGGTTGAGGGCCAGCACATTCACCACCGGTTCCCCCATGAAGCCGAGTTCGCGACCCTCGACTTGCCGGTCCACCAGCTGGCGCAGGCTGGCCTCGTCCATTCCTCGTGCCTTGGCGACACGCGGCACCTGGAAATAGGCGGCTTCCGGCGAGATGTGAGGGTCGAGCCCGCTGCCGGAGGTCGTCACCAGATCCATCGGTACTGCCGCATCAGGATTGGTTTCCTTGAGCGCTGCAGCATCGGCCTTGATCCGCTCGATCAGCTTCGGATTGGTCGGGCCGAGGTTGGAGCCGCTGGAAGCGGCAGCGTTATAGCCGTCGCCGGCCGCCGACGGCCTGCCGTGGAAGTATTGCTCGCTGGTAAAGGCCTGACCGATCAATTCGGAGCCGACGACAGTGCCACCCTTTTCGATCAGGCTTCCATTGGCCTGACGCGGGAAGATCGCCTGGGCGAGACCTGTCATGCCGAGCGGGTAGATGAGGCCGGTGATGACGGTCAGCGCCACGATCATGACCAGCGCGGGTTTGAGTTGTTTCAACATTGGAATGATCCTTATGCGAGGCCGAGGCTGGTTATGATCACGTCGATGGCCTTGATGCCAACGAAGGGAACGATCACGCCGCCAAGGCCGTAGATGAGAAGATTGCGCCGCAAGAGCGAGGCGGCGCCGACCGCCCGGTATTTGACGCCCTTCAGCGACAGCGGGATGAGCGCGACGATGATCAGCGCATTGAAGATGATCGCCGAAAGGATCGCGCTCTGCGGCGTCTGCAGGCCCATGATGTTGAGCGCGCCGAGTTGCGGATAGAAGGCAAGGAACATCGCCGGAATAATGGCGAAGTACTTGGCTATGTCGTTGGCGATCGAAAACGTCGTCAGCGCGCCGCGGGTCATCAGCAACTGCTTGCCGATGCCGACGATCTCGATGAGCTTGGTCGGATCGCTGTCGAGATCGACCATGTTGCCAGCCTCGCGGGCGGCGACGGTGCCAGTGTTCATCGCCACGCCGACATCCGCCTGCGCCAGAGCCGGAGCATCGTTGGTGCCGTCGCCGCACATGGCAACGAGCTTGCCCTTCGCCTGTTCATCACGGATGAGGGTCAGCTTGTTCTCCGGGGTTGCCTGCGCGAGGAAATCATCGACGCCGGCTTCAGCAGCGATGGCGGCTGCGGTCAACGGGTTGTCGCCGGTGATCATCACAGTACGGATGCCCATGCGCCGCAATTCGGCAAAACGCTCGCGGATACCGCCCTTGACGATATCCTTGAGGTGAACGATGCCGAGCAGCCTGCCGTCGCGCGCGACGGCAAGCGGGGTCCCGCCGGCCTTGGCGATACGGTCGGCGATAGACTGCAGGTCGCGGACGACGTCGGCGCCAAGTCGCGGCACGATCGTCGCCACATTGCCGCCGACAGCTGCAACTGCAGCTACGGTCGACTGGTCGACATAGGCGAGCACGGCATCAACTGCACCCTTGCGGATCGAGGAGCCGTCAATATCGACGCCGCTCATGCGGCTTTGCGCCGTGAACGGCACGAAATCGGCGTGCAAGGTCTGCATGTCGCGGGCATGGATACCGTATTTCTCCTTGGCGAGGATGACGATCGAGCGGCCTTCCGGCGTCTCGTCTGCAAGCGATGCGAGTTGCGCGGCGTCGGCAAGTTCTTCTTCGGACACGCCCTTGACCGGGAGCAGTTCGGTTGCCTGCCGGTTGCCGAAGGTAATGGTGCCGGTCTTGTCCAGAAGCAGCGTATCGACGTCGCCTGCCGCTTCGACAGCACGCCCCGACATGGCGAGGACATTGAAGCGGACAAGGCGGTCCATGCCGGCGATACCGATAGCAGAAAGCAACGCGCCGATCGTCGTTGGTATGAGCGTCACGAACAGCGCGACAAGCACCACCACCGGAATGGCACCGCCGGCATAGGACGCAAAGCTCGGTATGGTCGCAGTTGCGAGGACAAAGATCAGCGTCATCCCGGCAAGAAGGATATTAAGCGCGATCTCGTTCGGGGTCTTCTGGCGTTCGGCGCCTTCGACAAGCGCGATCATCCGGTCGAGAAAGGTCGAGCCGGCCGCAGCGGTAATGCGCACCCTCAGCCAGTCCGACAGCACCTGCGTGCCGCCGGTGACGGCGGAACGGTCGCCGCCGGACTCGCGGATGACCGGGGCCGACTCGCCGGTGATCGCAGATTCGTTCACCGAGGCGACCCCCTCGATGACTTCGCCGTCGGAAGGTATGATATCGCCGGCCTCGACGAGGACGAGATCGCCGACTTTAAGGCTCGTGCCGGGCACCAATTTGAACTTGGTGTCCTTTTCGCTCGAAAGTAGCTTGGCCTGGGTTTCGGTCCGGGCCTTGCGGAGCGAATCCGCCTGCGCCTTGCCGCGCCCTTCCGCGACGGCCTCGGCAAAATTGGCAAAGAGCACCGTGAACCAGAGCCAGAGGATGATCTGGAAGGTGAAGCCGAGGCTTTCGCTGCCAGATGCAAGATCTTTAAGAAAGAGAACCGTGGTCAAAGCCGAGACGACGGCAACAACGAACATCACCGGGTTGCGGGCAAGGCTGCGCGGGTCGAGCTTCTTGAAGGCGCCGCCTATGGCCGGCAGCAGGATGGACGAGTCGATGAGACTCGGAGATTTGGACTGGCTCATGAGAGACTCCAGCTGTGAAGATGAATGAGGGCATATGCAGCGAGCCAGATCAGCATCGTCATCAGCGTCATGCCGAGAATGATGTCCGAGGCGCGCACGCGCTTGGCAGCACCCCGCGCCAGTTTCTTGGCGCGGGTCTGCGGGTTGAATTGCAAGTAACCGTGACGCATGGCGGGCTCCATCAGAACGTCTGGCCAAGGCCGAGGGCGAGGTGTTCGACGATCGGGCCAACGGCGAGTGCCGGAAAGAAGGTGAGACCTCCGACGATCAGGATGACTCCGACCAGGAGCCCAACGAAAAGCGGGCTGTGCGTCGGGAACGTTCCGGCGGATTCAGGAACCGTCTTCTTCGTCACGAGCGAACCTGCGATCGCCAATGCGGGAATGATGACAAAGAAGCGGCCGATCCACATGCCGATGCCAAGCGTGACGTTGTACCAGGGCGTATTGCCGGTGAGACCGCCGAATGCCGAGCCGTTGTTGGCGGCCGCCGAGGTATAGGCATAAAGGATCTCGGAAAACCCGTGCGGACCGGCATTTGCGACCGAGGCGACGGCCGAAGGCAGGACGCTGGCGGCGGCGGTGAAACCGAGCATGGCGAGCGGCAGGCACAGAACGGCGAGCATCGCCATCTTGACCTCCTTGGCTTCGATCTTCTTGCCGAGATATTCCGGCGTGCGTCCCACCATCAGGCCGGCAATGAAGACGGCGATTATGACGTAGAGCAGGATGCCGTAGAGCCCGGCGCCAACGCCCCCGATGACAACTTCGCCAAGCATCATGTTGATGAGCGGCACCATGCCGCTGATCGCCATGAAGCTGTCGTGCATCGCATTGACCGCGCCGCAGGAAGCAGCCGTCGTTATCACGGCAAAGAGCGCCGAGAGGGCGATGCCGAACCGCGCTTCCTTGCCTTCCATGTTGCCGCCGTCGATGCCGAGCGCGTGAACCAGCGGATTGCCGGCGGCTTCGCCCCAGTAGCAAATGACGACGCCGGCGAGGAAAAGAACGCCCATGGCAGCGAAGATCGCCCAGCCCTGCCGCTGATTGCCGACCATACGGCCGAACACATTGGTGAGCGCCGCGCCGATGGCAAAGATGGTCACCATCTGGATGAGGTTCGAGATGGCATCGGGGTTTTCGAATGGGTGCGCGGAATTGACGTTGAAGAACCCGCCGCCATTGGTGCCGAGCATCTTGATGGCAAGCTGCGTCGCAACCGGTCCGACGGCAATCGTCTGCTTGGCGCCTTCGAGCGTTGTCGCGTCGATATAGCTCCCAAGGGTCTGGGGAACGCCGAGATAGACGTAAACCAGCGTCAGCACCACGCAGAGCGGCAGGAGCACGTAGAGCGTGCTGCGCGTCATGTCGACCCAGAAATTGCCGACGGTCTTGCCGGACGCTCGGGCAAAGCCGCGGATAAGCGCGATGGCGATAGCGATGCCGGTGGCCGCCGAAACGAAGTTCTGCACGGTAAAGCCGGCCATCTGCACGAGATAGGACATCGTGCTCTCGCCGCCATAGTTCTGCCAATTGGTATTTGTGACGAAGCTGACTGCGGTGTTGAAAGCGAGCCCCGGTTCCGTTGCGCCCATGCCGGCAGGGTTGAGCGGCAACACGCCCTGCAGGCGCTGCAAGGCATAAAGCAGGGCGAAACCAGCAATATTGAAGAGCAGAAGCGCGACCGCATAGGTCAGCCAGTGCTGCTCCTCGCGCTCATTCGTGCCGGCGAGGCGGTAAAGGCCTCGCTCAATAGGCACCAGGACAGGCGAAAGCAGTGTTCGCTCGCCGCTAAAAACGCGCGTCATATAACCGCCGAGCGGTTTGACGAGCACAATGATGATCCCGCAAAAGACGAGAATCTGTATCCAGCCGTTGATAGTCATGAATTCAGCTTTCCAAGCCTCAGAAGCGCTCTGGGCGAACGAGGGCGTAGGTGAGATAGGCGAGCAGGAAGAGGGTCACCGCGCCGCCGAGAATATAGTCGAGGGTCATCTCGCGCTCCTCCAGTCAAAGACTGTCGCAGGCTTTGGTATAAGCCAGCGAGAGGACGATCAGCACCACGCCGACCCCGAGAAAGATCAAATCCATCGCAGATACTCCTTGTTATCCATGGACCCGATCAAAGCGGTCAACCCATGGATAAGGTTATAAAATCTCAATCAGAGACGGCCCCGGCAACTATTGCCGGAGCTCTCCTGATGGCGCGGAGTATGACTCTTTACGAAATAGGAATTCGAGACGGCGTCAGCCGCAAACGCATAAGGATTTCATAAGGAACGCCGGGCACAAGGGGCCAGCACCGGGCGACCAGTACAGTTCCAGAACTTGCGGTAGTGCCGATGGGGGATCAAACTCCGCATCGAAGGGCAGGAATGCGCTTCCCGCCCAACGGAGGACTGATCATGAACGATTTGGGCTTATCTACCCTGGAATCCGGTAAGAAGAACATCAGTGCCAGTGCAGTCGAAGCGCTCGCCGCACAAATGCGCGGGAGCCTTATTGGCGAAAAGCACGCTTCCTATGACGAGGCACGGTCGATCTGGAATGGCATGATCGACCGGAGGCCCGGCCTCATCATTCGTTGTGCCGATGCACACGACGTCGTCAATGCGGTGCGTTTTGCGCGGGGTGACGGTTTACTCGTTTCCGTCCGCGGCGGCGGGCACAACATAGCCGGCAGCGCCGTTTGCGACGGCGGCGTGGTGATTGACCTGTCGCAGATGAAATCCGTGCAGGTCGATGCTGCGGCGAAGCTTGCGCGAATCGAACCGGGCGCCACATTGGCCGATGTCGATCGAGAAACCCAGGCCTTCGGATTGGCTGTTCCCACCGGCATCAACTCCACCACCGGTATTGCCGGGCTGACACTCGGCGGCGGTTTTGGCTGGATCACCCGCAAGTTCGGCCTGACGATCGACAATCTCCTTTCGGCCGACGTCGTAACGGCTGATGGCGAACTTGTGCATGCGAGCGAGGCCGAGCACCCCGACCTTTTCTGGGCCCTGCGCGGCGGCGGCGGAAACTTCGGCATCGTTACCGCCTTCGAGTTTCAATTGAACAAGGTCGGACCCGACGTCCTCGCCGGACTCGTCGTGCATCCTTTCGCCGATGCCGAAGCCGTCCTCAAGGAATACCGGGCCGCGCTCGAAACGGCGCCGGATGAACTCACCTGCTGGACCGTCATGCGGCAGGCGCCCCCGTTGCCGTTTCTTTCCGCCGAATGGCACGGCAAGGAGGTGCTTATACTCGCCATGTGCTATTGCGGCGCTGTGCAAGACGGCGAACAGGCGACAAAGCGGCTGCGCTCGATCGGCAAGCCGATCGCCGATGTCGTCGGCCCGGCGCCCTTTGCCGGTTGGCAACAGGCTTTCGATCCACTGCTTGCGCCGGGCGCGCGCAACTATTGGAAGAGCCACGACCTTGCCGAACTGTCGGATGCTTCGATCAAAGTCTTGACCGAAGCCGTGCGAAATCTTCCGGGTCCCGAGTGTGAGATCTTCACCGCCCATGTTGGCGGAGCCGCTGGCCGCGTCCCCCTGGAGGCAACAGCGTTTCCGCAACGCAACTCGCACTTCGTTATGAACGTCCATGCGCGCTGGCAAACACCGGAAATGGACAAGGCGTGTATCGGATGGGCGCGTGGCCTCTATGACGCCATGAGGCCGCATGCGACTGGAACGGCCTATATCAACTTCATGCCCGGCGATGAAGTTGACCGTGTCGAGGAAGCTTATGGCAGCAACTACAAACGGCTCGCCGCGATCAAACACCGCTACGATCCGCAAAATCTCTTCCGGATGAACCAGAACGTGAAGCCGAAGGCGAGTTAGGCTGCAGTAGTAAAGGGCGAAAGACGGCCGCACTGCCGTCTTTCGCAACTATGCTATGTTGAGACATCCGAACCAGGGAGACCAATCATGGATGCTGCTCAACTGCGCGCAATCCAGGCGCCCATCAAGGATCGCTACCGCGCAAACCCCGAGGATGCTTTCATCACGCTTAAAGCGCAAGGGAGCATCGACGACCAGAACATAGCCTGCAAGGTGGAAACAGGGCGGGCGCTCGCCGTCGCGGGGCTGCACACGGCCACTGGCGGCAGCGGCATGGAGCTTTGCTCAGGCGACATGTTGCTTGAAGCCCTCGTGGCCTGCGCCGGCGTAACTCTCAAGGCCGTGGCCACGGCTCTTGAAATTCCCTTGAAATCCGGCAGTGTCGCGGCAGAAGGCGACCTCGACTTCCGTGGCACGCTCGGTGTCGAAAGGGACGCGCCTGTCGGCTTCAAGCAAATCCGTCTCGTCTTCGATCTGGGCACCGATGCGCCGCAAGACAAGCTGGATCAATTGCTGAAGCTCACCGAACGCTATTGCGTGGTGTACCAGACCGTTCGCAATGGACCGGCGGTTGAGATCACGCTACGGCATAGCCAAGGTTGAGCGGCACCCCTCGCCTGCCAACAATCTGCTGGTGCACTTTGAACCAAGACATGTCAAACTCTCGGCGTAGCAGTCTATGGGGGAGAGACGAACATGCGTGGTGCAGGTGCACTCATTCTGTTAGCGACATTTGCAATGGCCGGATGTCAGTCGACAACTGGCGACGATGCGAACGCAGTTCCCGCATCAACCCTGCCGCCCGGCATGGCCGCAACCGCGACAGCGGGAGGTGGTGGTGCGCCTACAGACCTTGCCGATCTCGTCAACAAGCCCGCAAAGTCAGCCGCAAGCCAAATGACGGCACGTGGCTACGCCTCCGTGAGCTTCCAGGACAATACGGCTTACTGGTGGAACGCGCGGACTCAAGTCTGCGCCAGCGTCGTCACCGCCAACGGCAAATTCCAGTCGATCGGAACGGCGACAGCCCGCTTTTGCGGTCAGTAAATCCGTCTCCATTTTGCGTCGATCGTCGCCATGGGAAACAGGTTGACGCAAGCGCGGACCTGTAGAAGTGGACGTGGCAAAGCGAGGCATTGCCGATCACAAATGGCAAGCGCAGAGTGGCGACTCGCCAATCCAGAGATGCGGTAACAGTCATGGAAGAATGGGATCCGGTAGTCGTCAAAATGCTCAGCATTTTCATGCCGACTGCCTTTGAAGGGCGAGCGTCGATCAAACGACATTCGCGCTTTGTGCACTATACGACCGCAGCGAACCTATTCGGAATTCTCGACAGGCAGCAAGTCTGGTTTCGAAATGCAAGGTGCATGAATGACGATGGTGACACGGAATACGCGGCCGCAAAGGTTCAGGAATGGCTGAACGATAGCGGCCGCACCGCACAACTTGCGCAGACGCTCGAATTCTGCATGCCCGGCATCTGGCAGGACGGGGTAAAGAAATTCGAGCTGTGGCTGCCGCGATTACGCAACGAGACCTATGTCTTGTCCGTTGCCGAGCACGATCTCGAAGAGCACTCGACCGGCCGGCTATCGCTGTGGCGGGCCTTCGACGACGAGGAAGTCGCCGTTGCCGCCGTCGTGAACGTCGCGCCGTTCATACAAATGACCGATGCACTTCAGGCATATCCCGGCCCGGTGACCTACTGGACCAACAAGCAGTTTGACGACGAGTTCAAACTTGTGGCCCACCGTGTCGCTTCAAACCGGGATTTTCTGGCAAAGCTCAGCAAGGGTGCGCTCACGGAAGTCGTGTTCCTGATGCTGCTTTTCGCAGTGACTTGCTGGAAGCATCCGGGCCTGCGTGATGAGCGCGAATGGCGCGTTCTGACCAATCCCTTGCTCTGGCCTTCAAAACGGCTCTTCAAGACGCACGAGGTTATCGACCGAATCCCGCAGCCCGTCTACGCCTTGCCGCTGAAGAATGACCCGGGCAACCATTTGACCGGCATCGAGCTGCCCGAACTAATCGACCGCATCATTATCGGACCAACGGATCAGGGAGGCCCCATCCGGGATGCGATCATTGCGAAACTGGCTGAGATTGGCGTGAATGACCCGGATTCGAAGGTTGTTGCCTCCGGCCTGCCATTGCGCACCAGCAAAATGGGCTGATCAGTGCAGGAGGGTCGGCCTCGGCCTGCCAACTTACCCTTGGCTTCTCCCAAGGAGCCGGGAGACCCGCACTTCGACCGAAATAGCCACATCCTCACGACGTGCAAGCGCGAGGTCATCGATGACTTCCATCATGGCTGAAAGGATTTCGTCACGATGCCAGCCGGCGTCGCACGCCCTGCCGACGAGTTCAATCACCTCGTCCTCAATCGCCAACTGACACTGATGAAATCGCGCCGGATGGGTGCGCGGGCGTTGCGGCCTTTCGATGGTCATCGTCAGTTCCCCCCAAAGTTTAACAGCACGCTTTCCAGCATGAGCAGCGCATCGCCGGGAAGTGCCTCTTTGGGTTTTAACGTAGCGCGCACCCACGCGTCTATCCATATGCGATTTAATTCGTCGCATCACGATTCAGTCAACGCGCGAAGCGGCGTTGCCGAGTGAGGTTTTTGGGCGCCAGAGCTAATTTGCTCCAGTTTCGCGCAATGTCTGACCGGACCCTGTTCGGGACTATCGAACAATCTGAAATGTCACGGCGCAGCAAAACGCCGCGCCGTGACAATGGATTTATTCCGCTGCGGCGAGCCGCTGCTCGATTTCAACCGGAACCGAAGCGATCGTCTTGAGGATCTGCGAAGCGATCTCGTAGGGGTTGCCCTGGGAATTCGGACGGCGATCTTCCAGATAACCGCGGTAGCCGCTGTTGACGAAGCTGTGCGGAACGCGGATCGAGGCACCACGGTCGGCAATGCCGTAGCTGAACGTGTGGATCGACTGAGTTTCGTGCTTGCCCGTCAGGCGCATGTGGTTGTCCGGGCCATAGACGGCGATGTGATCGGCGCGCGCCGATTCAAATGCTGCCATCAGGTCCTCGAAATACTCCTTGCCGCCAACTTCGCGCATGTAGGTGGTCGAGAAGTTGGCATGCATGCCCGAGCCGTTCCAGTCCGTATCGCCGAGCGGCTTGCAGTGCCATTCGATGTCGATTCCATACTTTTCGGTCAGGCGGAGCATCAGGTAACGTGCGAGCCAGACTTCGTCGGCAGCCTTCCTGGAGCCCTTTCCGAAAATCTGGAATTCCCACTGGCCCTTGGCGACTTCGGCGTTGATGCCTTCATGATTGATGCCGGCAGCAAGGCACACGTCGAGGTGTTCTTCAACGATCTTGCGGGCGACGTCGCCGACATTGCTATAACCAACGCCTGTATAGTACGGCCCTTGCGGCGCCGGGTAACCGGCTTCCGGGAAACCGAGCGGACGACCGTTTTTGTAGAAGAAGTATTCCTGTTCGAAGCCGAACCAGGCGCCGTCATCGTCAAGGACGGTTGCGCGCTTATTGGAAACGTGCGGTGTGACGCCATCTGGCATCATGACTTCGCACATGACGAGAACGCCGTTCGTGCGCTCCGGATCCGGATAAACGGCAACCGGCTTCAACACGCAATCCGAGCTGCGGCCTTCGGCCTGATTGGTGGAGCTGCCATCGAAGCCCCAGAGAGGAAGCTGTTCAAGCGTGGGGAATTCCGCGAATTCCTTGATCTGCGTCTTGCCGCGAAGATTCTGTACCGGTTCGTGACCGTCGAGCCAGATGTACTCGAGCTTGTATTTTGTCATTTTGCGTTCTCTCACACGTAATTTGCCTAGTGATCCTGCCGCAAGCGTCTCGTTGATTTGGGCGCGACTTGCTGGATGATTTCATTAAAGCAATTTGTGTGCCAACTGACGCGATGGGTGTGGAGCGCCGGGCAAAATCGAGGAATCGCCGGTTTCCTTTGAACGGCTCATGCCCGCCGACGACCCGATGCCTTTCGCCGATGACATATATATCGGCCTACGCTCAAAAATTCGACACGTAAGGGCGGCGATTTGCCTATGTTTTGAGCAGGTTGCGGGGACGTTACTCTGCGGCCTCGGGAATATGGGCGCTACGCGACAGCCGCTTTGCGGCCTTGCCGAGAAGCCGCGACAGGTCTTCCATATAGAGGAAGATCACCGGCGTGATGAACAGCGTAAGTATCTGGGAAACGATGAGTCCGCCGACGACCGCGACACCGAGCGGCTGACGCAACTCGGAACTTGCGCCTGCACCGATCGCGATTGGAATTGTGCCCATCAATGCAGCAAGCGTCGTCATCATGATAGGCCGGAAACGGACAAGGCACGCTTCGCGGATGGCATCAAGCGACGTTTCGCCCGCCCTTTGCCGGACCAGCGCGAAGTCGATCATCATGATGGCATTTTTCTTGACGATACCGATCAGCATCAGGATGCCGATGATGGCGATGACGCTGAGGTCGTAGCCGAAGAGCTCGAGAGTGGCCAGCGCGCCGGCGGCAGCAGCGGGCAGTCCGGTCAAGATGGTCAGCGGGTGAACGAAGCTCTCGTAGAGAATTCCCAGCACGATATAGATCGTCAGAATCGCCGCGCCGACAAGCAAGCCCTGATTTGCCAGTGATTGCTCGAATACCTGGGCCGTTCCCGTGAAGGTGGAGGTTATCGTCGTTGGCACGCCGAGCTGGGTCTTCAGTGTGTCGAGTTCCTGTATCGCCTGACCGAGCGACACGCCCTGTGGCAGGTTGAACGAGATCGTGACTGCGGGGAGCTGGCCGAGCTGGTTGACTGCAAGGAGACCCGTGGTGCGCTCCACCCGGGCGAAGGCAGAAAGCGGAATGAGCTTGTTGGTCGTGGTCGAGCGGATCTGCATCTGGTCGAGCTTGTCGGCTGTCCACGGAATATCGGGGTCAAGCTCGACGATGACCTCGTAGCTGTCGCCTGTGGCGAAGATGGTCGATGCCTGGTTCGTGCCGAACGCGTAATAAAGCGTATTACGAAGCTGGTCCGAATTGATGCCGAGCAATTGTGCCTTGTCGTGATCGATGACGAGGTTGGCCTGTAGGGCATTGTTCTGCAGATTGCTCGACACATCCACGAATGTCTGCCGCTCCTGCTGCATGGCGAGCAGCATTTTTTGCGACCAGGGATAGAGATCCGTCGAACTGACACTCTGCAGTACATATTGATACTGTGCATTCGAGGATACGCCGCCGATACGCAGGTTCTGAACGGCGACGGGATAGCTGGTAATGCCCGGAATTTTTGCCAGCGTCTGCCGCAGGTCACGCAGAAGTTCTTCCAACGGCATCCGTTCGGACTTCGGCTTCAGCTCCACGAACAGCCGCCCTTGATTGAGGCTTGCGGAGTTGAAACCGCCGCCTACGCTGGAAACCACATGGGCAACATAGGGACGGCCGGATACGGCACTCGCCACCTGCTTTTGCAGTGCCACCATCGCATCATAAGAGATGTCCTGCCGTGCTTCCGTCGAGATGGATAATTGTCCGATATCTTCGGTCGGAAGGAAGCCCTTGTTGATCGTCGAAAAGAGGTAGACCGTGGCGACAACGGTCAGAAGGAAAACGACAAGGATGACCGGGCGGGCACGCAGGCAAATGTCGAGCAAGCGCCCATAGCCTCCTTGAACGGCGTCGAATACGCGTTCGGTCAGGGGTGGCTTCTTCTTTTCCGTCTCGTTCTGGTGGCCGCGCAAATGACTGCAGAGCATCGGCGTCAGCGTGAGCGATATAAGAGCCGAGGCGCAGATCGCAACGGTGACGACGACCGCGAATTCATTGAATATGCGTCCGACGACGCCGCCCATCAAAAGGATGGGAATGAACACCGCCACCAGCGAAGTGGTGATCGAAATAATGGTGAAGCCGATCTCCTCGCTGCCCTTCAGCGCCGCTTCGAATGGGGGCATCCCCTCTTCGATATGCCGGGTTATGTTTTCGAGCATGACGATGGCGTCGTCGACGACGAGACCCACCGAAAGTGTCAGACCCAGAAGCGAAATATTGTCGATGGAAAAGCCGAGGACATACATCGCCCCGAGCGTGGCGATGAGCGACAGGGGAACCGCAACGACCGGTATCAGCGTAGCGGAGAGCCGGCGCAAGAAGACGAAGATCACCAATATAACAAGGGCAATCGTCAGAAGCAGGGTGAACTGCACATCGGAGACGGCTTGGCGGATGGATGCCGAACGATCGTTGACGATATGAATGCTGGCCGATGGGCCGAGATCCTTTTCGAACTGCGGCAGGATTTCGCGCACGCGGTCCACCACGTCTACCGTATTGGCGCCGGGCTGCCGGAACACGGCCAGCACCAGCGACGGCTTGCCGTCATAGCGGCTTTCGGTCTGGGTCGTCGCCACCGAATCGATGACGCGCGCTACATCGCCGAGCCGCACCATCTTTCCGTTGGGCGCGGCAACGATGATCTGACGGAAAGTATCAGCGTTTTCCGCCTGGGTATTGGCCTGGATCGCCACCTGCTGCGTCGGGCTCGATATGGTGCCGACCGGAGCAATCGAGTTCTTCGCCGCCACCGCGGTGGTCAATTCGTCGAGGCCGATGCCGCGCGCCGTTGCCGCATTGGGATCGACTTCGACGCGCACCGCATATTGCTTGGTACCCAGGACCTGGACTTCGCCAACACCGCTGATTGTCGAGAAAGCCGGCGACATGACATTTTCGGCGTAGTCGTCGAGCTTCGAGAGCTGCATCGTGTCGCTCTGCAACGCAACGAGAACCACCGGTGCATCGGCAGGATTGGTCTTCCGGTAGCTCGGCGGGGTCGTCATATTCGGCGGCAGGCGGCGGAGCGTACTGGCGATCGCCGCTTCGACATCGGCTGCGGCCTGGTCGATGTCGCGGTTGAGATCGAATTCGAGCGTGATCTGGGTCGAGCCGAGCGTGCTTGTCGAACTGATCGTCGAAATGGCCTGGATCGTCGAAAACTGCTTGATGAGCGGCGTTGCGACCGCGTTGGCCATCGTATCGGGCGATGCACCAGGCAGTTTCGCCGAAACCGTTACGATGGGAAAATCGACCTGCGGCAGCGCCGCAACCGGCAGGAACTTATAGGCAAATATCCCCGAAGCTGCGAGTGCGACGGATAATAATATCGTCGCAATCGGCCGCCGGATGAAGAGTGCCGAAAGGTTCATTGGGCGGCCTCGACGGGCAGCGCCTTGTTGTCACTTCCAGGGTCTGGCACGGGGGCTGCTTGCGCCTCCTTCGTCGTCGTCTGCACAGTCGCCCCGTCCTGGAGGTGCAATTGGCCGTCAACCACGACCTGATCGCCAGGCTGGATGCCCGACGCGATGACAGCGGTTTCGCCGACGGTATTGGCGAGCGTCACGTTCTGCATAGCCACTTTCTTGTCGGGATGGACAAGGAAGACAAATGAGCCGCTATTGCCCTGCTGCACGGCGATAAGGGGGACAGTCGTCGCGTCCTTCTGCAGACTGAGATCGACAACGGTTTTCACATATTGCCCGGGCCAAAGCGCTCCATCCTCATTGGCAATATCGGCCTTGAGGACAATGGTGCCGGATGCGGTGTCGACGCTGGAATCGATGAAGTTGAGCGTCCCGGTCGCGATAACATCATTGCTGCCCGGAAGCTCGATCTGGACGGACGCCGGATGACTGGCCACCGCCGCCCGCAACGCCGGCAAATCGCTTTCGGCAAGCGTGAACGCGACGCGCAGCGGAGCCATGCGGGTGATCGTCAAAAGGTTCGTCGTATCGGCGGTGCGTACCAGATTGCCGACGGAGGTATTGACGACCCCGACGCGGCCGTCGATCGGAGCCTTGATCGTCGTATAAGAAAGTTGGACCTGATCCGCCGCGATTTGCGCCTTGTCCATATCGATCGTCGCCTCGATTACCTTTACCGCGGCATCCGCCTGGTAGGCCTGCTGGTCCGTACCCACACGTTGCTTGGCAAGATCCTGCGCGCCCGAAAGATCGAGTTTCGCCGACACGAGGCTGGCTTCATCCTTCGCAAGCAAGGACTGGTCCTTGGCAAGCGTTGCATTGAGCGCTCGATCGTCCAGTTTGAAAAGCACGTCGCCGGCTTTGATCATCTGGCCATCGATGACGTGCTTTTCGACGACGACGCCATCAATCTGCGGGCGAACCGCGACGGTCTCAATGGGCTCGATCGACCCGACGACCGTTTTCGTAACCGGAACGTCCTCTTTCTTCGCCTCTGCAACCACGACGAGTGGCACGATCGCATTGCGCTTCTTTGTCTGCGCCTGTGCATTGCCCCCGCTTGCGGAGAGCGAGCCTGTCGGCATTGCGCCCTTGTCCGGTGCAGAGGCACGAAGCGAGAGTTCGGGATAGGCGAGAAAATAGCCGACGCCGATCATGACCGGAATTGCGATCACAAGGCCTATACGCTTCATGACGTGTTCTCTTTCTCGAACTCTATCGAACATGTCAGAACTACCCCTCCGGCAGCCCATTACAAATTATAGTTTTGTAATATTCATAAGGTGCACGACTTCGTTTCACGTCCCACCTATAGGCGGCAATTGGGTTTTTCGCGGGGCGCGGGCCAGCCATCAACTGTCGGTCACGCAATTGTTACGATTTAACGCAGGTTGCGAAGGGTTGGACGAACCTGCCGCGTCATGGCTGCCCGCAGGCGAAAAACGCTTCACTGAATTTTTCGCTTGTCACGGGACTGTTATAAAAAGACAGTACAAGGAAAATAATTGCGCAGCTGTGCAATACGGGGAAGAAAATGAACGGGCAGGCTTTTCTCAAGGTAGAGAATCTCAGTGTGGGCTATGGCGGGACAACCGTCCTGACCGATCTTGACCTTTCGATCGGCAAGGGCGAATTCGTAGCGCTCCTCGGCTCGTCCGGCTGCGGGAAGACGACACTCTTAAGAACAATCGCCGGCTTTGCCAAACCCTCGGCCGGAGCAGTCTCGGTCGCCGGACGCGACGTGACGCAATTGCCCCCGGACAAACGCGGCATGGCCCTCGTCTTTCAATCCTACGCCCTGTGGCCGCACATGACGGTCGCGCAGAACATCGGCTACGGACTGAAGCTGCAGGGGCGCTCGCGTGGTGAGATAGAAAAGCGTGTGACCGAAATGCAGGTACTGCTTGGCCTTGGCGGCCTTGGCAGTCGCAAACCCGGCCAGCTTTCAGGCGGCCAACGCCAGCGCGTGGCGCTTGGCCGGGCCCTGGCGATCGATCCGGAAATCCTGCTCCTCGATGAGCCCTTGTCAAACCTCGATGCGCGGATCCGGCTGACAGTGCGCCATGAAATTCGCTCGCTGCAGAAGCGGCTCGGCATCACCGCCATTCATGTCACCCATGATCGGGAAGAGGCCATGGTCATGGCCGATCGCATCGTCATCATGAATGCGGGGCGCATCGAACAGCAGGGAACGCCCGAAGACGTCTACAACAAGCCGGCTTCACCCTTCGTTGCCGCCTTCATGGGCGCCGAAAACCTTCTGACAATGCAGGCAAGGGTGAGCGGCGAACATATCGAGCTGATGGAGAGCGCGATGAGCCCACCGACCGTGACAGGACGTGGCGGCCGGGACGTCACAAGCGGGCCGGTTGAACTGCGTTTTCGCGCCGAGGCCGCGAGCCTCGTCCGCAACGGCGAGAAGACGACGCCCGCAGCTGGCGCCCTCGAGTTGCGCGGCCAGGTGGCAAGCGTCACCTATCCCGGCGGACATTGGCGACATGCCGTGCATCTCGGCAACCAGGAGATTCTCGTCGACGCCGACCGGCCCTTCGATCAGGGCGAAACAGTGAAGGTACATGTGCCGGAGAGTTCGCTCTTCATCTTCAACGCGTGATGGCGTTCGCACGGAGTTATGGCGCCCTACCTAAGTGCGCCAGGGAATAGAGTTGATAACCAAATCTTGCTCAGGGAGTTACGGAATGAAACATCTTCTTCAAGCTTCGATCATCCTCGGCCTCGCCACAACACCGGCGGCCGCCGCGGATCTTACTGTCGTGACCGCAGGCGACCAGAACATGGTCGATTATGTGAATGATTACCTTGCTCCGCTCTTCGAGAAGGAAAATCCCGGCGCGAAGGTGCGCGTTGTCGGAACGGGCCCAGGCGATGCCGGTTCGCAGAAGATCGTCGAGCGCTTCGACGCGCAGGCGAAAGCCAACGCAGACAAGTGGGATGTGGACGTCGCTGTCGTCCACGAAAAATTCGCCGGACCCCTCGTCGCCGACGGCTACCTTGAAGCCTACAAATCCAAGATTCCGTCCGGTGAGATGGTGACGAGCGAAAAGGCGAAGCTTGCGCTCGGCGCCAATGTCGATGGCTATGTCATGCCCATGTTCTCGAGCCAGACCGCCATTGCCTACAATCCGGCCACGGTGCCCAACCCGCCGAAGAGCTATCAGGAGCTCGTAAGCTGGGCCAAGGAAAATCCGAAGCAGTTCGGCTATAACGGCATCAAGGGCGGCGCTTCTGGGGTCAGCTTCGTCATGGGCTGGATCTATGCTTTCGGCGATGGCGATGCGACAAAGCTGATGAACGGACCCTTCGAGGAAGCCGAAACCAAAAAGTGGGACAAGGCTTTCGCCAGCCTCAAGGATTTTACCACCAACGCGACGCTCACGCCTGGCAATGCCGGGACACTCGACATGCTGAGCCGCGGCGAAATCGCCATGGGTCCGGTCTGGGTCGATATGTTCTATTCGTGGAAAGCGGACGGCAAGCTTCCGCCGGAAATGAAACTGATCCTGCCTGCTCCGGGCATGCCGGGCCAGCCCATGCACTATGTTATTCCCGCCAAAAGCCCGAATACGGAACTCGCCGAGAAGTTCGTTGCACTGGCAACCAGCCCGAAAGTGCAGGCCGATGGCATCGTCAAGCGCTTCAACTGGTATCCGGGCATCGACGCGAAATTCGTGCAGCCGGAACTGGACAAGGCGAGCTGGGACAAGCTCTTCGTCGATATCACGCCTGATGACCTGGCCAGCAAGGGCAAGCCCTTCCCGATCGCGCCTTATAACAAGGCCATCCTCGAAGCCTATGAGAAGAACGTCGCCAACTGATAGCAACTGGGCCGCCGGCACCCCCCGGCGGCCACTCCTCATCCGGACCAGTTCATGCCCAAACGTCTTCTAGCCCTCCTGCTCGTCCTGCCCGCTCTGGCGATGATCCTACTGTTTTTCATCGTCCCGCTCGCGGCCTCCATCATCGGCGCGTTCGAGGTCGGCGACCGGTTCGGCCTGGATAATTTCGCCAAATCCTTCGATATTTATTCGAGCGACATGATCTTTACGCTCGTCATCGTCGCGATTTCGACGGCTCTCATCGGCATCATTGCCATTGCCATTGGCGGCTACCTCACCCTCGGCGAAAATCCACGCGCCGTGGCGGTGCTGCGCTGGCTTTATCGCTGGCCCATGTTCATCCCGTTCATCGTCGTCGGCCAGGTCATGCGCACCTTTCTCGCCAAGAACGGGTTGATGAACAATGTCCTGGTCAGTTTCGGCATATTGACACCTCTGCAAACAACAGGATTTCTGGACTGGCGCGGCATCGTTATCGCTTTCGTCTGGAAGCAGACGCCCTTCGTGACGCTCCTCCTTGCGGGCGCGATGGCCTCGCTCGACCGCAGCACCATCGAGGCGGCGCGCAATCTCGGTGCATCGCGTTTGCGCATTCTCATAGAAATCGTGCTGCCGCAGGTTGCCGGCACACTGCTCGTCGGCCTGATCCTGTCATTCGTGACGATGATGTCGGTGCTTTCGGTGCCCTTGATGATAAACGCCCAGTCGCCGACCATGCTTACGGCGGATATCGCTTTCCGCATCAATGCCCATGGCGACTACGGCGTCGCCAATGCGCTCGGGATGATATCACTGTTGCTGACGGCGGGTGTTGCCCTCATTTATCTGCGTCATTCGGTGAAGGAGCGGTCATGACGGCTCGCTTCGATCTCTGGTGGCTGCCGCGCGCCGTTGTTCTCGGCCTCATCGCCTTCATCATCTTCGGCCCCCTTACCAATCTCGTCCTCTGGACAGTCGCCGAAAAATGGTATTTCCCGCATATGCTCCCGCTCGAATATGGGTTCAGCTTCTGGCAACGGGTATTCTCGTCGCGCGGCAACGCCATGTCCTCGCTCGCGACCAGCATCCTTATCGCATCGCTCACCGTCCTCGTATCGCTGGTCCTTGCCATCCCGGCGGGCTATGCGCTGTCACGCCTTAAGCTGCCCTTCCGCGGGCTGATCCTGTTGGCATTCCTGATACCGCAGGCGTTTCCCAACCTGCCTGTTTATGTGAACATTGCCCGCTTCTTCTATGAGATCGGCCTCAACGGTACGATAACCGGCGTCGTGCTCGTCCATGTGACACATGGGCTGGTCTATGCGGTATGGATTGCAACGGCGGCCTTCGCAGCAGTTGACGTCGATCTTGAGGAGGCAGCGCGCTCGATCGGCGCCGGCCCTATGCGCGCGTTTCGCGATGTAACATTGCCGCTCGCGGCTCCCGGCCTCCTCGCCAGCGCCATCTTCGTGTTTCTGGAATCGCTCGACGAATTCACCGGCAGCTACTTCGTCGGCGCGCCGGATGTGAACACCCTGCCGTTGCTGCTCTATACGGCGGGCGCCGGGGGCAATTACCAGATTGCATCCATCACCGCTCTTCTGTTGCTCGTGCCGTCGATAGGCTTCATGCTGGTTGTGGAGGGATTCTTGCGGGCGGACGTACTATCCAAGGTCGGACATTAGAAATGAAATCCAAGGACAAAAAAACGTCGAAGGATGACAAGCAGTTCGTCAGTGCGCTGCAGGTGGCAAAGTATGCCGGCGTTTCGCGCTCGGCGGTGTCGCGCGCCTTTACGCCTGGGGCCAGTGTTTCCGCCAAGAAACGCGAAAAAATCATGGAGGCCGCCGAAGCGCTCGGCTACCAGGTCAATGACCTCGCCCGCGGTCTGCTGGCGCGCAAGAGCCGGCTTGTCGGCCTTGTCGTCACCAACCCCGAGCTTGGCTATCGCTCCCACCTTGTTGCGGCCCTTACCAAGGCATTGATTCAGCGCGGCAGCGTTCCGATCGTTATCAATACCGGCAATACCGAAGAAGAACTTGTTGCCGCCCAGAAGACGCTGTTCGGCTACCGTGCCGAGGCAACGATCATTCTGTCCGGTTCCCCGCCCTCATCCTTCGTTGATCTTGCCCGCCGCAATGGTCAACCGCTCATTGTGCTCGGACGTTCAGAAACGGGGGCCGACGACGTCAACATCGACAATGAGGGCGCGGGACGCGAAGCCGCCCGGTTTTTCCTAGCCGGTGGTGCAAAACGGCTGGGCTTCGCCGGTGCGATGTCGCGCACGCCGACCACCATCGAACGCGAGCACGGATTTCGACACGAAGGAGAACTACGCGGCGCCGAGGTAATGATCGGCAATGGCAGCAACTCCAACTATTCCGGCGGTCAAGAGGCTGCCCAGCAGTTGTTCTCCGGCGTGAAGCGACCGGATGCTGTTTTCTGCGTCAACGATCTCGTTGCTTTCGGGCTTATCGACTACATCACCCATCATACGAACCTCACAATACCCGGCGATGTGTCGGTGATCGGCTTCGACGACATTCCCGAAGCGCAATGGGACTCTTTCAATCTCACCACCTTCCGGCAGGATGCCACCGTGATGGCCGCCCATGCGGTAGCGCTTCTCGATCAACGGGGGTCGGAACCGGACCGTCCGCCGGCACACGACCGGCTCACAACCGAACTTGTCCTGCGCGGCAGCACCCGTAACGCAACCGCCAAATCCAGGTCCGAACACGAGCGAATCCGATGAAGATATTGCAGGTAACAGACCTCCACCTGGTAACGCCGGGGGAAACCCTGTGCGGCCTCGACCCTCTGGCCCGGCTCGAGGCATGTGTCGCGGATATCAACCGCAACCATTCCGATGCCGAACTGGTGATATTCACCGGCGACCTCAGTGAGACCGGGGAAGAGATCACCTACAGGGCTTTGGCGGGTGCTTTGAGCGAACTGGTACCTACTTACCGGTTGATGCTCGGCAACCACGATAACCGCGAGAACTTCCTGCGTGTCTTCGACAAGGCCGCAACGCATGGGGGTTTCGTACAAGGTATCGAAGATACGCGCGAGGGGCGCCTCATCCTGCTCGATACGCTGCTTCCCGGCCGGCCGGAAGGACGACTTGACGAGGCGCGGCTTGCCTGGCTTAGCGATCGTCTGGACGAAGCGTCAGATCGCCCTGTCTTCCTGTTCTCGCATCATCCGCCGTTTCCGATACACATGCCCTTGCTCGACCGCATGGGCATCATAGAAGCTGAGGCGCTTTATCCGCTGCTGCGCGAGCATGGCGATGTCCGGCACATCTTTGCCGGACACGCGCATCGCCCGATCGCGGGAAGCTGGCGCGGCATTCCGGTCAGCGTCCTGCGCGGCACCAACCATCAGTCGGCGCTCGATTTTTCGCCAGACCGCATCGCCAACACGCACGAGCCGCCTGCCTACGCGGTGATCTTCATCGACGCAAACGGCGTGATCGTGCATTTTCACGATTTTCTCGACAGGACCGCCGCCTATTACTGATCAGGCCGCTTGCCGCACCAGCGCCTGCGCCATGCAATGGATGCCACCGCCGGTCTTGGAGATTTCACTCATGTCGACCGAGGCGACTTCGAATCCCGTCGCCTTGAGCTTGTCGATGAGCGTCTTGCTCGACGAGGGCGCTATAACCCGGTCGTTGCCGAGCGACATGAAGTTGCAGCCGAGGTTCATTGTATCCTGAAACGGAACGTCGATGATTTCGTGCCCCTTTGCCTTCAGCCAGTCGACGATGCCGGGCTCCGTGCAGGCAAGGCAGACGGCCGTCAATTTCGGCGCGATCGGCACGACCATAAGGTCGATGTGGACGTAATATTCGTCGATAAAAGCAAGGCGGGTTTCCCAGCCTTCCTTGCGGAACCATTCCTCGACCTGGCGGGCGCCCTCTTCCTGGGTTCGTGCGCCGCCGCAGCCGATGAGCACGCAGCCCTCCTCGATCACGTTGAAATCGCCGCCCTCGAACGTCCCTGCCGTCACCATATCGTAGATTGGGATGCCGAGCCGTTCATAGGTGCGGATCGCCGCATAGTTTTCGCCGCGACGCCACCAGTTGGCCATTGCCGTGATGATCGCGCCGTAAGGGGTCATCACGCTGGAATCGCGCGAATAGACCTGCATAGGCAGTTCCGGCTCCGGCTCGTGCCAATGGATCTTGACGCCGAAATGTTCATAAGCGGAAACCAGTTCCTTGTGCTGCGCCTGCGCCGCCTGGATATTGCACGGCGCTTCACGCAAATGCTTGCGCGACAGCGAGCTTGTCGCCATGTGCCGCAGGAACGCCGGCGAGCCGAGGAGAACGTCGGTTAGCGGATCGGTCTCGTTGCGAAATCCCCAGCCTGAAAGCGGTTTGGTCCCGCCGTTGGAGTTGCGGCGTTTCAAAGTGAAGCTTTCGCTTGCAAGGTCCTGTTCGTGCCGTGTCATGACAATTCTCCTCGTTAGGCGGCGGTTGGTATCCACCATTCGCGCCCGCGCGCCGTTGTTACATATTCCGGCCAACGGAAACGAATCGGCGGTTCATAATCGCAAAGCGGGGCAACCCACTTCGATCCGCCAATGCCTCCGCCCGTTCGCTCAATGAATTCGTCCTTCGCCTGCGTTCTGGCGCTCTCGTCCTCGAGAAGCCGCAAGGCCGTCAGCGCCACGGTTTTCGCAGCGCAATTGACCATCGGATCGATCGTTTCCGGGATGCCGCCTAGCGCATTCATCACCCAACCCGGATAGGCAAAGCCTTTCGGTGCTTTCAGTGCGGGGCGCGCCACGTAGAAGCGGACCGTCGGCGCGTGCCACGTCATGTCCGTGTAATCATCCGACGTCGAATTGAGCTGCGAGGGCGGCAAGTCGCGCCGCAAGATCGCCTCGGCCTCCTGCGGTGCGATCAGCCGCTCGCACTCGTCGATAAACGGCTCGGCGATCGGGTCGATGCCGACATTGGCCTGTATCTCGCGTGCGATAGCCTTTGCGGCATCGCTCCAGCGGGGGGCGCCGACCGCCTGGAGCGCCTCCCACGTGATATTCGCCATCGCATGATTGGCAAGCCCCGGCCGCGACTTGCAAACCCAGTGACGCTCGACACGGCAGCCGGACATGGCCGCCGCATGCTCGGCATTGCGGTCAAGCACAGCGGTGATCTGCTCGGCCATCGCGATCGTCGGAACGCGCATCATGTACTGGATTTCGGCGAGAGCAGCGGGAAGGTTGTCGGCTGTGGCCTGCCCGGCGGTCAGGATCGCTTCGCTGATCGACCAGCCGCCCTGATGCGGCAGCATGGAATCGCGGAGCGCTTTGGAGGAGAAGTACATCAGCATCAGCGCATCATTGGCGCCGGGAGCACGCACCGCCGAGTGCGACTGGGGGATAGGCGCGCCATCGCTGAGCCCCCAACGTTCCGGCTGATCGCAGACAAAGCGGTAGATCATCGAATAGGCGGCGCCGCAATGCGTATCCCAGCGCACCGTATTGCACATCGGCAGCATGTAGAACGGATGGAAAGAGATCATGCCGTCGAGGCCGTCATAATAGCCCTTGGCCGCATGGATGGGCTTCGATCCCCGCACCTTTTCGGCGGGCTCGCCGGTAAATCGCAGCGTCCCGGCAATGCCGTGGCGCTCCATTGCAGCCTTGGTTGCAAGAAGTCCGCCAAGTCCGGAAATTCCAAGGCCCGAATGGGGATCGGTATGCCCGCCTGCGTGCTCGCCAAGACCAGGGCGCGGACGCTTTTGCGTGGTGGCGTCCTGGCAATTGCCGGGTACGGCGTCATACTCGGCATACATCCCGATCGTGGGCGACCTGGAGTTAGTCCCGGCCTTGTTGGTCCAGTGGGCGCAGAAAGCGGTGGGCATGCCGCCAGACCCCGCCTCCACATCGAATCCTTCCTGACGCAGCCGGTTCACGTACCAGTCGGCTGACTGATACTCGCGCCATGCCGTTTCGCCGAAATCGAAGATGGTACGGGTCCAGGTGGAAAGGTCGGAGGCGCGCCCGTCAACAAAATCTCGTGCCGTCGTCGCTGATGCCGTAACCATGAACATTCTCCCGCTGGCGGGAGATAATCATCTGGAAGCCGGGACAAAAAGTGATATGTTTTTTCAAAACGTGCAAATTCCATTCACCTCTTTGTCTTCAAGGCCTATTCATGCGCATCCCATCGACCCAGGCGCTGCGTGCATTGGAAAGCTTCGCCCGGCACGGCAGCGTCTGGCGGGCCGCGGAGGAATTGCACCTGACTCGCAGCGCGGTCAGTCATCAATTGCGTCTGCTCGAACGCGATCTCGGCTTTCAACTGCTGCAGCGTGACGGCAAGGGCGTGATGCTGACGCCTCGCGGGCGCAAATATGCCAATGACGTGCGCAAAGCGCTGATCGTGATCGACGATGCTGGCGGCCGGCAAAGCTCGGCGAGCACCGGCGGTTCGCTGTGCGTCAGTTGCACGGCCGGCTTTGCGTCCTTGTGGCTTTGCACCCACATCGCTGAATTTCAGGAAAAATATCCGGACATTGCGCTACGCATCCTCACCCCCCGCAAACTCGATGACGTTACCGATGCAAGCGTCGATTTGTTCATCGCTTTCGGCGACGGCAATTGGCCGAACCGCTCGGTGGAACTGCTCTGCGAGGTCGAATTCACGCCGCTCTGCAGTCCGGTTTTGCTCAATAATCTTGGGGGCCTTGCCGAACCCAAGGACATATTGCGCGCGCCCCTTCTCCACCTCGACGATTTCGAGGATTGGACGCGCTGGCTCGCGCTCGCGAATGTCGATAATCCGGACTCCGAAAGGGGTATCGTGTTCTCGGATATGAACCTTGTCTTTTCTGCCGCGATCACCGCGCAGGGAATCGCCATGGGCGACGAACTGACCTGCCGAAAGGCAATGCGGGCCGGCCAATTGATCCGGCCCTTCGACCTCAGCATCAAGTCGCCGAAATCCTATTTCCTCGTCACCGACTATGCCAAAATCGAGCATCCGGCCCAGACAGCGTTTACGGAATGGTTGAAATCGCGTCTGTCGCAAACCCGCAATACCTGACCGGAGACATGAACGCGAAATTGAATGGCGTGAATTTTGTTCACGTGTGAGGGCAATATAATTCAATTGTCGTCGCGCCGGATTGTGCCTAGGCTTGCCTTAAAAATGGGGAAAGAAAGTCGATCAATGCCGCAAAGCATGCAACTGGGCGACTCGAAGGCCGCCGAGATCAAAGCCGTATCGATCGGCAAGACGTTTGGCGCGTTCCATGCGCTGAAAAACCTTTCGCTTGATATTGGCCGCGGCGAATTCCTCACCCTTCTTGGTCCCTCCGGTTCCGGCAAAACCACTTTCCTGATGATCCTTGCGGGTTTCACCGCGCCCACAACCGGCCGCCTGATGATGGATGGCAAGGACATTACCGACGTGCCTGCCGAGGATCGGTCGTACGGCATGGTTTTTCAGGGCTATGCTCTGTTTCCGCATCTGACCGTCGAACAAAATATCGCTTTCCCGTTGAAGGTAAGGGGACGCTCCTCCGCCGAGATCAAGCGGCGCGTTGGCGAGATGGTCGAGCGCGTCGGCCTCGTTGGTCACGAGCGCAAGCTCCCTGCGAAACTCTCGGGCGGACAGCAGCAACGTGTAGCCCTCGCCCGGGCACTCGTGTTCGAGCCAGCGGTCCTTCTGCTCGACGAACCTTTCTCGGCTCTCGACAAGAACTTGCGCGAAATGATGCAGGAAGAGGTCAAGCGGCTGCACCAGGAGACAGGAACAACTTTCGTCTTCGTCACGCACGACCAGTCGGAGGCGCTTGCCCTTTCCTCCCGGGTCGCGATCTTCAACCATGGTGAACTGCTGCAGGTGGGGCGGCCTCAGGATGTGTATGAACGGCCGGACAACCGCTTCGTCGCGGAGTTCCTTGGCGAGGTCAATCTACTGCCGCTCGATGCCGTCAAGCTCGACGGTGACCGCGCTGCGGGCCAGTTCGAAGATCGCACGATCATTCTCAACAAGACGACCAGGCTCGATGGGACCAGCGCCGTCGCGGCAGTGCGGCCCGAGCACATGGTGATTACGACGCAGCCAGCAACGGTCGACAGCAACGCGATTACCTGCCGGGTCGAGGGCGCAACCTATTTCGGCGCTTCGACCAAATATCATTTGCGGACAAGCAAGGGTACGAGCCTTGCGGTATCGATGCCGACCGCTGCGATAGCGCCGATCGCGCCGCAAACGGATGTTTGGGTCTCGTGGCCGACGAACCAGGGTTTCTTGCTGCCAAGCGGAAGTTAGCGCGGCGACGGGAATGCGACAATAACAATCCAGAGGGAAAAAAGATGAACACTGAGTTTGAAAAAGACTGCCTCGAAATCCTCGCGGCGAAGGTCGAACGCGGCGAGATCAGCCGCAGGCGTTTTACCCAGATGGCCGCAATGTTCCTTGCTGGAGCGCCGGCCCTACTCCGCTCCACCGGCTCCTATGCGCAGGCCAAGGAATTGGTGCTCGTCAACTGGGGCGGCGACGCGATGACGGCCTATGACAAGGCCTACGGCCAGCCATTCACCAAGGAAAGCGGCGTCGCGGTCAAGATGGACGGGTCGGGACCGACCGAAGGCGCCATCACGGCGCAGTTCAAGAGCGGCAAGCCGAGCTGGGATCTTCTCGACATCGATCCATTCTCGGGAATTTCGCTTGGCAAGCAGGGCATGCTGGAAGCCATAGACTACAATATCGTCGACAAGAACAAGATGCGGCCGGGCTTCGGCTGGGACCACGCCGCTTCCACCTACTTCTTCTCTTATATCATTGCCTACGATTCCTCGAAATTCGGCGACCAGGCACCAACTGGCATGGCTGATTTCTTCGATGTGAAGAAGTTCCCGGGCAAGCGTTCACTCTACAAGTGGGGCTCTGCCATGTGGGAAGCCGCACTCATGGCAGATGGCGTCGCCCCGGAAAAACTTTACCCGCTCGACCTGAAGCGCGCGCACGACAAGATTGCCGCATTCAAGGAGAACGTCGTCGCCTATTGGGGCGGCGGTGCCGAGAGCCAGTCCGTGCTGATGAATGGCGAAGCATCGATGGCGCTGATCTGGTCGACGCGCGCCCAGCTTCTCGAGCAGGACTCCGGCGGCAACATCAAGTTCATCTGGGATCAGGGCCTGATCTCTCCCGGTGCTCTCGGCGTCATGAAGAACAATCCCGGCGGCAAGGATAATGCAATGAAGTTCATTGCCAGCGCCCAGGCACCGGAGCGGCAGCTGGTCATGTTCGAAATGCTCGGCCAGGGCCCGGCAAATCCCGCGACGGATGCGCTGATCCCGGCCGACAAAAAGCGCGTCAACTGCGTCGATCCCGCCAATATGGCAAAGCAGGTGCCGCTCGACATGGAATGGTATGCCGAAAATTACGGCAAGGCATTCGACGAATACACCAAAGTCATTTCCGCATGACATCGATGGTGCGGGGGTTCAACGCCCCCGCGCCGGGTTTTCGTTTTTATGCCATGAAGGATGTTGAATGATCGGGAAGTCCGCCACCTCCAGAAAGATCCTGTTGCTGGCCCCGCTGCTGCTGTTTCTCGGTCTTGCCTATGCCGTGCCGTTTTTCGGCGTCGTACGCTGGAGCTTTACCCTCCCCGAGCCCGGTATCGGACAGTATCGCGCAGTCTTTACCGATCCCCTCGTCCAGTCGGTGTTCATCCGCACCTTGAGGATCTGCCTCGTCGTCACGGCAGCTTCGCTCATTGCGGCCTATGCGATCGCCTATGTCTGGGTGCGCGGAAGTTCGCTCCAGCGGATGCTCGCCGAATTCTGCATTCTCGTTCCCTTCTGGATCTCGGTGTTGACGCGCGCATTCGGTTGGCTGGCGATGCTTTCCAATCGCGGGTTGATCAATACATGGCTGCAGTCCGCGGGCATCATTAGCGAACCGTTGGCGCTCGCCCGCAACGAGCTAGGCGTCATCATCGGCATGACGCATTTCCTGATACCCTTTGCCGTCTTTCCGATTGCATCGGCCATGCGCAGCATCGACGAGCGCGTGTTGCTTGCGGCGCGCGGCATGGGCGCATCGCGCACGCGCATCTTCTGGACCGTCTTCGTACCGCTCACCTATGGTGGGCTGATCGGGGCGGCGCTCATCGTTTTCGTGTTCGCGCTCGGTTTCTTCGTTACGCCCGCCATCCTTGGCGGCGGACGCAGCGTAATGGTCGCCGAACTCGTTTACCTGCGCATTTTCCAGAGCCCGGACTGGGGGCTTGGCGCCGCGATCAGCGTCGTCCTCGTCGTTTTCATCGGGGTCCTTCTTGCCCTCATGCGGCGTTTCATCAAACCTGCACATCTGGTGGGATAGGCCATGCAATCATCAAGACCAGGACCCGTCATCCTCATTCTCGCCACAGCCATTGCTTTATTCCTGCTCATGCCGTTGATCGCGGTGGTGCCGGTTTCATTCACGCCGGCTCGCTTCCTTTCGATGCCCTCCGGCACGCTGTCCCTGCGCCACTATCAGGCGCTGATCGACAACCCGCAGTGGGGGCAAAGCATATTGCTGAGCCTGCGCATCGGCATTCTATCGAGCGCCATTGCGACCAGCCTTGCCACGCTGTTCGGTCTCGGCATCTGGATGTTCCAGCCGAGATTTTCGGCTCTTATGATTGGCTTCGTTCTGCTTCCGCTGGTGGTCCCCCCGGTCGTCTCGGCCATGACGCTCTACTTCCTGATGACGGCCCTTTCCTCAGTCAACAACTGGATCGGCTACGATACCTGGTTTGGGGTAGCGCTCGCACATGCTGTGATGATCACGCCTTTCGCCGTCGTTCTCATCCTCGTTGCGCTTTATCAGGTTGACAGGCGCATCGATCTTGCCGCACGGGGTCTGGGGGCAAATCTTGCCACACGAGCTCTAAAAATCATCATCCCGAACATAAAGTTCGGCATTGCCACGGCAGCGCTCCTATCGTTCGTCCTCTCCTGGGAAGAGATCGGCGTCACCCTGTTCATCACCAGCGTCAATGCGATAACCCTGCCCCGCTTGATGTGGATGGGACTGCGCGACAATATCGATCCTGCTATTGCTGCGATCTCCGTCGTCCTTATCATCTTGACGGCCGTTATCCTCGGCATCCGCATTTTCATTGAACGGCGGGGAGCAGCGCAACAGCAATGACCAGAGACGACATCGCCAGGCACCTCCGTTCGATCGTCGGACCGAATGGTGTGAAGGAGGCCGACGCATTGCGCCTTGTCCATCCAGGGTCCGATGCGCGCAACCTCGATGCCGGGCTGATGGTTACACCGGCGACTACGCAACAAGTCGCCGACATTCTCCGTTTCTGCAATGACCACCGCATAGCCGTCGTGCCCCACGGCGGACGCACCGGACTCGCCGGCGGTGCAGTGTCGAGTGAGGGCGAGGTCATTCTCTCGCTTGCCGGGTTGAACCGCATTGAATCTCTCTCCGCTTCCGCAGCGACAGCCATCGTTGAAGCCGGCGTGACACTGCATGCACTGCAGGAGGCCACCGCAAGGGAAGGCCTGTCCACGGGTATCGATATCGCCTCGCGCGGCAGCGCCACGATTGGCGGCATGATTGCAACCAATGCCGGCGGCATGGAGGCCTTCCGCCATGGTGTAATGCGCCAGCGTATTTTGGGACTTGAAGTCGTGCTGGCTGATGGCTCGATCATGCGTGACATGAGCGAGGTCAGCAAATGCAACGAGGGCTACGATCTGAAGCAGCTATTCATCGGCGCCGAGGGGACACTCGGCGTTATTACGCGGGCGGTGGTGAAGCTGACGCCCGCCGACGCTTTTACAGCGACCGCACTGGTCGCCTGTCCGTCCGCCACTGATGCCGTTACCCTGTTCCAGGCGCTGCAGCGTGATCGCGGTATCCATTTGCTTCGCGCAGAATTCATGGCACACGACTACTTCCATCTGGCGTCGCAGAGCCTCGGCCCCGCATCGCTTGCCGCCTTTACGCAAGCGCCAGCCTACCTCATTCTCGAAACGGACGATCCCGACCAGCCTACGGCCCGATCGCGGCTGGAGGAGGCACTCGGCCTCGCAATTGAACGCGGACAGGTCGTCGATGCGATCATTGCTCAAAGCGAGAAAGAGCGGAACGCAATCTGGAATATTCGCGAAGACAGCAGCGTGATCGACCGCAACTGCCCCTATTGTCATTGGTTCGATATTTCCGTGCCGCTCGGTGCACTCGAAACATGGCTGCAACAGTTCAATGGCGGGATGGCCGCTCTCGGCAGCGAAATTCGCGGGTTCGCCTTTGGTCATCTTGGCGACGGCAATCTCCATGTCGGCGTTGCCGGCGAAACCGCCTGGCCCGACAAGGAGCGCGCCAAGGCGATCATCTATGCCAATCTCCGCAAGATGGGGGGATCCTTCTCGGCCGAACATGGTATCGGCCTCGAAAAGCGACCTGAACTGATATCCGAAGGCGATCCGGTCAAGCTGAGCCTGATGCGCATGGTCAAGCAGGCGCTTGATCCGCACGGCATCATGAACCCCGGCAAGGTGATAGGCTGAGCGCCAATCACTCCTGACATTTCAGTTGAATCTCCTATTGGCCTCGACGGGTTTAGGTATAAAATAGCTCCATGGATGATATCCAGCCACTGTTCGGTGTGCTGCGCCAGTCGGTCCAACCGGACATCGTCGACAAGATCGAGCGGCTTGTACGTGAAGCTCCCGACCGTAAGCTTTGTCGCGTCAATGCGCTCGCCTTTGCCGCCACTGAAGGACTCGATGAAGAGGAAACGATCAACGCCTTTCTGCATGCCGCCCACCTTGGCATCTTCGAGATGTCATGGAACGTTTTGTGTCCGGGCTGCGGCGGGGTGCTTGATGCGAATACCTCGCTGAAGACGGTCCAGAGCGAAGAATATACCTGCGCACTCTGTGCCGCAGGCTACGAGCCGACGCTGGATGAAATGGTTGAGGTAACATTCACAGTCAGCCCGCGCGTGCGCCATATCGAGGCACACGATCCACATCGGCTGCCCACGCTCGAATACTTCCGTCAGATCTATTGGGGCTCCGGTATTGAACTGCCCGAGGACGATTTCGAAGCCAAAGTGGACGGTTTCATGCTCGAAGAGCTTGAACTGCCACCGGGCGAAAAGGCAGTAATCTCCCTGCAATTGCCGGCGGACTTCGTCATCGTCTTCGAGCCGGTAACACACGCCGCCCAGTTTCTCGACGTCAAGGGTGAGCCGACGAAAGAGCGTCAGAGCCTCTCGCTCATCTTCGATCGCACGCATCGCCACCACGAAACGCTTACCCTCCGCCCTGGCCCGTTGCGCATTGCACTGGAAAATCACACCGACGTTCGCGTCCTTCCATCCGTTTGCATAGCCAACGAGGCGCTCCATAATTTGCTCGGCCGTCGCCGGCCATTCCTTACCGCAAAGCGGCTGCTCACCAACCAGACATTCCGCGATATTTATCGCACCGACACGATCGACGTGGATCAGAGGCTTAAGATTACCAGCCTCACCTTCCTCTTCACTGATCTGCGCGGCTCGACCGAACTCTACGATAGGGTCGGCGACCTTGCAGCGTTTGACCTCGTGCGAATGCATTTCGGCATTCTCAATGACATTGTGAGTTCCGAGGCGGGCGCTGTCGTCAAAACCATCGGGGACGCGGTGATGGCGACCTTCCCGACCCCCGACCGGGCCGTCCTTGCGGCCATGCGGATGCGCGAAGCGATGCTGAAGCTGAACGGCGAGCGCGGCAGCGAGGATCTCCTGTTGAAGATCGGCATCCACGAAGGACCGTGCATCGCCGTGAACCTCAACGAGCGGCAGGACTATTTCGGCCAGACGGTGAACATCGCCTCGCGCGTCCAGCACCTTGCGACGTCGCGGGAGATATTCGCCACCGGCTCCGTCCTTGACGATCCCCGCGCCTCCGACCTGCTTGTCCGGCACGGCCTGAAGCCGATGTCGCAGAGCGTGACGCTGCGCGGGATCACCGATGAGATCAGCGTTTATACGATTCCGTGAGCGGCGATCCGCGCGGCGTCTGCACAACTTCGTGAAAAATGTGGTCCCGATAATGATCGTGATTGGACTTCAAAGCGTGACAGAGTCAGGCTGGCTGGTGGGCTAAGACCGGGATTTTGGGCGGACCAACTATCGTTGATATAGGAGGCCAGAATGAAACATCTCGCTCTTGAACAATTGCAGGTCCTTGAAAAAACTGATCCCGACTACCCGCGCCAGATTCTGTCGCGCAATGAGCGTATCGAGCGCTGGGCTGAACTCCTGGAGCGCAACCCCGCACGGCGGCTTACGACACTATATCAGACCGAGTTCCAGTCGGCCGGGACCCGCGATGCGATGCGCGCTGATGGTTCTGCTCTGACGGTGGCGTTCGAGGATTCCTATCTGCAGGGATCAGGCCTCTCCGACGATAGCTATGGCGAAGCCAAGCGCTTCTTCGAACTCAACGACCATCAACTCCACAGAATGGTCTGCTATTGCCATTTCGGCGCCAATGTAAGCGCTGGGACGACCGCCCGATACGTGCGCAGGTTCCTGCCCTCGCAAGGCAAGGGCATGATGGGCTGGCTCCGGCAGTTGTTTGCAGTTTAGTTTATAGGGCAAGCGCGCAAACGGCATGTGGCGTCTTCGGGCGAACGCGTTGACGCGCCTCTATGCCGGCAGTAGGCGAAAGAAAAGCGCAGGATCAACATCCTGCGCTCCACTCCTAGAGTTCAAGTTCGCGGCGCAGCGCCTCCAGCCGTTCCATGGCTATCACACCGTCATGGATCGTCGGCGCCGGCGTTGATGCCCCGCCGAGCCCCGGCACGACGTCAGCAAGCAGAGAGTAGTAGCCTTTGGGGTCCTCATTGGCTGCTGCCGTGAAATTCGGCTTCCAGGTCAGGGTGTCGACATCGTCCGCAAGCGTGGCGTTGGGATCGTCCACCTTGAAGGGTGGATTACGGTTCCACCGTACTTCTATAACATCGTCCACTTCGAGCCGCTGGTGATCGCTCATCAGTTCGATGCGCTCGACCGGCGTTCCGCGCGACTGGATCGTACCCATGGCAATATTGCCGATCGCGCCGCAGTCGAATTCGAAGCCGACGTGGAAGAGGACCCGGCCCGGCGTCTTTTCGACTTTCCGGGCGGATAGTGTGCGCACCGGCGAGACAAAGAACGACACAAGGTCCATGTAGTGCACGCAGTGATGCAGGAAGAAGCCGGTATAGTCGACATTGCCGGTAAAATAGCCGGGCGCCGTCATGTAATAGCCGGTAAGGCCGAGCACTGGGCCAAACCGACCCGACTTGATGATGTTGTGGGCGATCTTGTTGCCGACGGAATAGCGCTTCATGAAGCCGACGAACAATGGTTTGCCCGATCGCTCCGACGCCGCGCGCAATTCCCGCGCGCCTTCAGCCGTACCCGAAGGCGGCTTTTCCATGAAGACGGAAAGTCCACGCTCAAGTGCGAGCTTGCCAAAACGCAAATGCTGATCTGGTCCTACCGCCATGCCGATAGCGTCGATACCCGGCGTGCGGATAAGCTCCTCGGCATCGCTGGTCAATCGCGAAACGCCAAACTGTCGTCCGGCATCGGCAAGCCGCTTGCCGTCGATATCGCACAGCGCAACGATTTCAACGTCGTGGCGCACGAGTTGGGGTAAAAGCATCTGGGTTGCGTGAATGCCGCAACCGATCCAGCCGATTTTCAAGGTCATCGCCGATATTCCGTCAAGGTGAGATGGGATCTGATAAATGCAGCGCTGGCCGCGAGCCGTTCGCTTTCATCCTCGTGTGGCGCGCGCCATTGCGCGAACGGTACGCCGAAACGGTCGTCATTGCGCCGGAACGGTTCGAGCGATACCGGACCCTTGTAGCCGATCTCATGCAATGCGCGACCGACAGCGACCCAATCGGTCGAACCGGTCCCCGGAAAGCCGCGGTGGTTTTCGTTCGCCTGGAAATGAACGAGACGGTCACCGCCAAGCCGGATCGCCTCGGCAATCGATGCCTCTTCCATATGCATGTGGAACGTATCGAGCATCAGCTTGATCGCAGGATGATCAACCGCATCGAGAAGCTCGTTCGCCTGTTGTGTCGTACACAAAACGTCGCTCTCAAAGCGGTTGAGCGGTTCCACGGCGAGAACGACGCCGGCCTTGGCGGCGTGATCGCCGGCTTCCTTGAGGCCGACGACGCAGCGCTCCTTGCGCTTCAAACGCTCGTCCTCGGAGACGGGCGCAGGCGGCCTACCGGCGAAGACAAGGGGATTGCCGGTCAACGGTCCGCCGACGATCGTCGCGCCGAGCGCGTTTGCGCAATCGGCCGTATAGCGCAGATAATCGATTCCGGCACGATGGGCGTCCTTGTCGTCCGACGAAAGGTTGCGCTGGAGATTGACCCGTGCGGCAAGGACGACGCCAAGACCGGCATCTTCAAGCGCACGCCGTGCGGCGGCAAGATCGATCTCGCCTGGTTCCGGCACCAGAAGTTCGACGAAATCATAGCCGAGTTCGCGCATCTGCCTGAAGAGGTGGAAGTGCTCGGCGGTAAACGGCCGCGCATATTGCATGGAGATCAATCCGATGGGATTCATCGCTGTTCCTTTTTTGATTGGCATGTTCATCCCTTCACTGCGCCTTGGGTCAGGCCACCGATAAGCCGGCGTTGGACGAGAAGGAAAAGTATGGTTGCGGGCAATGCGCCGACGACCCCGCCGGCCGCAAGTAGTCCCCACTCGATCTGGTATTCGCCGATGAGCGTCTGGATTGCCACCGTGACCGGGCGGACATTTCGGCCGCCGAGGGTCAAGGCGTAAAGATATTCGTTCCAGGCGGTGATGAAGATATAGATGCCGGTCGAGATAATCCCGGGCATGGCGAGCGGCAGCACGACGCGGCGCAGGGCCTGAAGTCGTGAGCAGCCGTCTATCATCGCCGCCTCATCGAGGCTGCGCGGAATTGCGGCGATGTAGCTCGTAAGCATCCACACGGCAAAGGGGATCGCCACGGTGGAATTGGCCAGGATCAAGCCGATATGGGTATCGAGGATGCCGATCTTCCGGAACAGTACGAACAGCGGCAGGATCAGGAGGACGATCGGGAACATGTTGACGAGCAGGAACTGCAGCATGATGATCTTGCGCCCCGGGAACCGGAAGCGCGACAGGGCATAGGCTGCCGTAACCGATACGACGAGGCCAAGTATCACCGTTCCGCCTGCGATGATCAGGCTGTGCAGCATATTACCTAGGAACGAGGTCTGTTCGAGCAGGCGTATATAATTGTCGAGACTCCAGCCGGCGGGTGACAGTGAAACGCCAGAAGCCGATAGCTGCGCGGTAGGGGTCAGCGAGGTCAGGATCATCCAGGCAAAGGGTCCGATGGCAAGGAGGATGATCAGGACGACCGGAATATCGGTTGTGAGGATCCGCTTCAGAGTGGATGGCTTGTTCATCGTTCCACCTCCCGCATCGTGCGGACGATATAGACGGCGACAATCGCGCCGAGCAGGATGGTGAAGGTCACCGCAATGGCAGTGCCGTAGCCGAAATCGAGATTCTGGCGCGCCTTGATGAAGGCATAGAGCGGCAGCGTATGCGTCGCATAGCCCGGCCCTCCCCCAGTCATCACGAAGATGACATCCATGGAATTCGCGACCCAGATGATGCGCAGCAACCCGGCGGTCGCAAGGACGGGAGCGATACCCGGCAGCGTGATGTGGATGAACTGACGCCAGCTGCTCGCCCCATCGATGGAAGCGGCCTCATACTGGCTTTGCGGAATGCCCTGCAGGCCGGCGAGGATCATGACCGCGAAGAACGGGAAGCCTTGCCAGGTGAGCGTGGCTATCACGGCGTAGAGCGCGAGCTGCGGATCGGCAAGCCAGGGCACCGTCGAGTGAATGATCGACAGGTAAAGGAGTATGTCATTGAGAACCCCGGTCGTCGGATCGTAAATCCATCGCCACATCAGGGCGATCACGACGCTTGGCAGTGCCCAGGGGATGATGACCAGGGCGCGCGCGAGCCCGCGCCATGGAAAATCACGGTTGAGCAAGAGTGCCGCGATGAGGCCAAGGCCCATTTGCAGCGGCACCGTCAGGCCGATCCATATCGCTGTGTGACCAAGAGACGTCCAGAACACGGGATCACGCAGCAGCTTCACATAGTTGCCGAATCCGACGAAACGGGTGGCATTCGGCTTCCACAAGACGAGGTCATAGAAGCTGGTGACGAGCGCCTGCACCATTGGAAAGAACACGATGACGAGTGTCACCAGCACGGCTGGCGCCAGCAGGGCATAGGGCATAAGCCTGCTGCGCAGCGGACGGAGCTGTGCGGCCTCTGCTGGTGCAGATGATACAAGCGTTGACATGACTTTACTTTCCGGCGTTCGTCGATCGGCCTCTTGAGAACCTTTCCGCGCTATTGCGCGAAAAGGGTCTCAAGCTGCTCCATCATCTGCTGCGAGGTGATCTGCCCCGTCAGCGCCTGCTGCATCGAGGTTTGCCAGGCGGTATTTACAAATTCGGCAGTGGCAGTGCTTTGCGGCAGGACATGCGCGAACGGGAGCGACTGCACAGTGGCATCGACGAAGCGGCGTTCATGCAGCGTCCAATGTTCCGCACCGCTCTTCGTTACGGTCATCTGGCCGGTCGCCTTGTTGAAGGCCACGTTGTTCTCGCCTTCCGCAAGGAACGAGATCCACTTCCACGCGGCATCCTTGACTTGCGATCCGGAGAAGATGGCCAGCGATTCGTCGCCATAGGACGTCCACTGATTGCCGCCGCACTTCGGCACGGGGACAGCCGAGACCTTGTCACCCAGCGCCTTGACGAGATCGTTGGACGAGCCGATGTGGTGAATGGTCATTGCAGTCTTGCCGGCCTTGAAAGCCGCGACAATTTCCTGGAACCCGTCATTCGGCGCGGATGGCGGAATGACCTTGTCCTTCTGGAAGAGATCGATGAGCCACTGGTTGGCCGCCACAGCTTCCGGTTTGGTCAAGCCGCCCGGCTTCAGTTCAGCACCCTGCGAGAACACGAACGTCCCCCACTGGTCCCAGCCACCCTTGCCGCCGCGCAGGCCAAATCCATAGGTGTCGGGGGACTTTGTGAGCTTCTGTGCAGCCGTGCGGAATTCCTCGCACGTGGTCGGCGGGTTCAGGCCGGCTTCCTTGAAGAGGTCGGCGCGGTAGTAGAGGTAAAGCACCACATACTGGATGGGCAAGTAGTACTGCTGTCCATCGGGGCCCTTGTTGAGTTCAAGCAGATTGTCGAGAAGGTCAGCCTTTCCCGGCCAGGCGTTGATACGTTCGCCAAGCGGTTCGAGCGCACCCATTTCAGCAAGCCGCGGCTGGGCGAAGAGCTTGACCATGCCGGCATCGGGAGCATTACCCCCGACGAGCGATGTATAGAGATTGTCGTAATAGCTGTTCCAGGGAACGTTTTCGGCCTCGATCTTGATATCGGGGTTTTTGGCCTCAAACTTCTGCACGAGATCCGACATAGGATTTTCCGGATTGTCGAAGTGATACCAGAAGCGCACGGTCTCGGCGGCGTTTGCGCTCCCCATGGCGAGACCTGCGACGAATGCGCAGCTGACGCTGAGTTTCTTGAAAATGCTCATTGTGTCCTCCACTGTTGTTCTTCGAAATTAACGACTGCTCCGGATCATCCGACGGGCGGCCTCACCGGCAGCCGCGAGCGCCTCCCGTGCCGCGGCCAATTCATTGGTGTTCTGCAAAAATCCATGCGTGACGCCCGGCACGATCGAAACGGGGCTATCCCGGCCAGCTGACTTCAGCCTGTCGGCGAGAAGCAGGGTGTCGGAGAGCAGCGGATCGATGCCGGCAGCCAAAAGATAAAGCGGCGGCAGGGCCTTTAGCGTGCTGTCGCTGGCGTGAAGCGGCGATGCCATCGGACCGCGGCGCAAATCCTCATTACGGCAGTACCAGTTCCAATAGCGCTGCATCTTGCCGCGCGTCAGTCCCGGACCCTCGGCAAACTGCTGATAGGAAGACGTGGTGAAATCCGCGGCGTAGGTTCCGTAGAAGAGCAGCGCGCCCGCCGGGACCGCATGACCTGCTTTAAATTCGTGAATCATGGCGGCAAGCGCGAGATTGGCGCCAGCAGAATCTCCCGAAACGAGCAGCGGCCCATCTTCGACGCCGACTGCCGCCGTTGCCGGAAATGCGGCGCGCAGGCAAGCGACAACATCATGCAATCCATTCGGATAGGGATGTTCAGGGGCAAGGCGATAGTCGGGTACCAGCACAGGCAACCCTGTTTCAATAGCAAGGACCCGCGCGCATCGCTCATGGGTTTGCGGACTGCAGAACGCGAAACCCCCGCCATGGACGAAGAGCACTGCGCCGGGGCCCGCACCTTCCGGTACAAAGACCTTCATCCTGCAATCTGCCGAGCCAAGGTGGGAATTGGCTTCGACCATGACTTTCGCTGCTTTGGCGACCGGCGGAAGGTTCACGTTATTACGTTCGTTGATGCGCTCGGATTGCGCCCGTCCCTCTGCAGGTGCAAGCAAGCTCGGATCAGGGAGTGGCCCAAGTTCCGCTTCGACGCGTGACATGATCATGCGCATCTCCGCCGAAAGTTCACTCGGAAATTCGTTTGAGGTGCTCATTGCTCGGCATCCGGGAACAGTGTGGGACCGAAATCGACGATGGTCGCGATGTGATGGTGCAGTGTCTGCGTTGCCGCCGCCATGTCCCCCTCGCCGATCGCTTCGATGATCACGCGGTGACGCAGGGCAGTCGCCATGAGGTCGCGCGTTCCTATGCTTCGCGAAATCTTGAAGCGGTGATTGTGGACAAGGCAGCGGTGCAGGATCGGATCGAGCGCAGGCAGGTCGGCGTCGCGGAAAATGCGGCGATGGAAGTCGCGATCTATTGCAGCGAGCTGCAATTCGTCGTCGGCCTTCGCCGCGTCAATCATATCTTCGGCCATGTCCTGCAGGTCGGGTATGAGGCTGCGGCTCTTGTGCCGCATCACCCGGGCCATGCCGTTGCACTCGATCTGCTGGCGGACGCGAAACATCTCCACGGCTTCATCCACGGTGCAGGCGGAGACCTGCGTGCCACGATGACCCTGACGCCGTACAAGTCCCTCCTCCTGCAATTGCAGGAGCGCTTCCCGTACGGTTCCCTGGCTGCACTGAAACCGCGCCGCCAGATCGAGTTCAGTCAAGGGTTCGCCTGCCCTGAGTTCGCCAAGCATGATGTCCCGTTTCAGCGAGGCAAACGCAACCGATGCCTTTGCGGCCAAAGGGCTCTGCGGCGTGCGAGCCGGGCGGCGGGACAGGGAGTCGGACACTGCAAGCCCTTTCTTGTTGTTGCAGACGACGCGAAATATCATTATTGATATTGATATCGATAATGAACGTCAATAGAGATAATGGGACGGAGGAATTTTCACATGACAGCGATCAGCCTCGATAAGATCAAGAAGGTCTATGGCACCGTTCCAGTAATTCATGGCGTCGACATAACGATCGCAAGCGGCGAGTTTCTCGTGCTCGTCGGCCCCTCAGGCTGCGGTAAGTCCACGCTGTTGCGGATGATCGCCGGTCTCGAAGAGATCAGTGGCGGCGAACTGCGTATAGGTGACAAGGTGGTCAATGCGCTGCCGCCCTCAGACCGGGATATCGCCATGGTGTTCCAGGATTATGCGCTCTATCCGCACATGAGCGTCGAGGAAAACATGGCATTCGGCCTGAAGATGCGCAGCGAAGGAGCAAGCGAGATCAATACGCGCGTGTCGAGCGCCGCGGATATTCTCAAGCTTCAGGACTACCTCGCCCGGCGCCCGGCGCAGCTTTCCGGCGGCCAAAGGCAGCGCGTTGCCATGGGTCGTGCGATCGTGCGTCGCCCGAAAGCATTCCTGTTTGACGAGCCGTTGTCCAATCTCGATGCGGCGCTGCGCGTCGAGATGCGCCTTGAGATCGCCAAGTTGCATCGGCAGATGCAGGCGACGACTGTGTACGTCACCCACGACCAGGTCGAGGCAATGACCCTGGCCGATCGCATCGTCGTCATGAATGCCGGTCATGTCGAACAGATCGGCAAGCCGCTCGATCTCTATCGGAAACCCGCCAGCCTTTTCGTCGCCCGCTTCATCGGCAGCCCGACAATGAATACACTCGCCGTCGATGTTGCAGAACCCGCCGGCGAAGACCTGGTTGTTCAACTGCCCGCCGGGCGGGCAGCAATTGCGGTTCAAGATCGATCCACCAGGAAGGCGAAAGCTGTTACCTTCGGTGTCCGGCCCGAAGACCTGACGGTGTGCGAGCCGGATAATGCATGGTTTACCGGCGAGTTGGTCGTCGTTGAACGCCTTGGCAGCCAGACGTTCGGCTATCTGGACGCCGGAACTGGAAAACTCATTACTGTAGAGTTTCCGCGCGTAGCCGAGGTCAATGTCGGAGACCGGATCTCGGTGAAGGGGGAGAGCACCAAAGCTCACCTCTTTGACAGTCAAAACGGACAACGCCTGAATTGAGCGCGTTATCTGCTGGCAATCACCTGTTGATACGGACAGCCAGCATATGACCGCACCAGGCTGCGGCCAGCGACAATGAAACGACGGCACCAAGATAGAGCGCGCCAGTAACGATGCTCGCATCAAGCATGAGCAGGTAAGAATCGAGGCTCATCGCCGAAAACGTCGTGAAGCCCCCACAAACCCCGCCCATGACGAAAAGGCGCCCCATCGCACCAACGGGCCACCGTCCCTCGGGACCGGTCGACGTGGCGAATAGCATGATGATGAACGAGCCGACGACATTGACGAAGGTGGTGGTCCAAAGCACGCTTTGACCCAGTCCATCGACGATGACGACGCCCGCCAGAAAGCGCAGCAGCGAGCCAATCGCGGCACCACAGCCGACTGCGAGATACATCCGACCGACCTTCGTTTTTTCCGTCATCCGAGCAAACTGCCTGACCATTCAACAAGACGAAAACCGAGAGCCACGGCGAAGAGGCACAGGAGAGACGAGCCGACGACATTGAATGCCGCACGACGCATTTCACCGCTGAAGGCAAGGTAGAGGCTTTGCAGGCAGAATGACGACACGGTCGTATAGCCGCCCAAGAGGCCGACAACCACAAAATCGCGGAATAATGGGTCGGCAAAAAAACCGCTGGAGTTGCGTCCAAGCGCGGCGACGATCCCGATTATAAGCGCGCCGCTGACATTCACGACGAACGTTCCCCAGGGGAAATATTCATCGAATCTTCTGCCGACGAGCGTCGACAGATAGAGGCGCGCAATACCGCCGACAAACCCGCCGATGAGGACTAGGAGACAGGCTTCAGGACTCATCTGGTCGGGTTCCGCGGTAAAAAGCAATAGTGACGTGATATTGGTTCCCTGCCGTTTCTGCAATGGCGCCAAATTCGAGGCACCCGTCTCCATAAAACGCAGCGGGCACGCAGAGCGATTAGCCCACCAAACGCATTCCAGATAAGAGATAGCTGGAACAAAGCTCTGCAACAGTGTCTTATAGGTGCGATTTGCCACCTTACTGGCGGCGTAGTCCTGATGCTGAACAGTTTGCATAGCGGCAATCCGTCAGTGGAGCGAAGGCACTTTCGGAGTCATTTAATGTCGACACATGCCAGGTCTATCGCAGCTGCTACGGCGAGTACCTGGTTCGGCTTTGCCGCTTTGTGCATCGGCATGTTCATGGCGATCCTCGACGTTCAGATCGTCTCGACCTCCTTGCCAAATATCCAGAACGCGCTCGACATCGATCCCGATCAGATGAGCTGGATACAGACCGCCTACCTCATCGCGGAGGTGGTCGCCATTCCATTGAACGGCTTTCTCACGCGAACGCTGACGATGCGCTGGCTTTTCGTATGCGGCATCATTCTTTTTACGCTGGCCTCCGTTGGATGCGCCTTGAGCGGTGATTTCTCTGAGTTGCTTGCCTGGCGGATCCTTCAGGGTCTTGCCGGCGGCGCGCTTATACCGCTCATATTTTCGGCGGTGTTCATCCTGTTTCCGGGAAACCTGCAGGGTATCGCCACAACAGTGGCAGGCGTCGTCGCAGTCATGGCTCCGACAGTCGGGCCGATGGTGGGCGGCTGGATCACCGAGGCATATTCCTGGCATTGGCTGTTTCTCATCAACGTCATCCCGGGGATCGTCGCAGCGGGCCTCGCGGCTACTTTGCTGCCGCGCGAAACGACGAAGTTTCAGGAGATTCGGACGCTGGACGTCATGTCCCTGTTGATGATGGCGATTGGCCTCGCCGCCATGGAGATTGGTCTCAAGGAAGCCCCTAAGCGCGGTTGGACCGATGGCATCGTACTCGGGCTTGCCGTTGTAAGTGCCGCAACACTTGCCGGGTTTGTCCGGCGCACCTGGCGCAACAAGGTGCCTTTGGTAAACCTGCGAAACTTCAAGGAACTGAATTTTACGATCGGCTGCGCATTGAGCTTCATTCTGGGTTTCGGACTGTTCGGCTCGGTTTATCTGATGCCCTTGTTCCTGGCCTATGTGCGTGGCCACAGCGCCTTTACAATTGGAACCATGATGTTGGCGACGGGCGTCGCGCAAATCCTCGTCGCGCCGATAGCGGTTTTTCTGGAGCAGCGCATGGATGCGAGAGTCTTGACCGCCATTGGGTATGCTGTCTTTGCCATCGGTCTTGGATGCAGCGCCTTTCAGACGCCGGCAACCGACGGCGACGGCATGTTCTGGCCGCAAATCATACGCGGCGTTGCGATCATGTTCTGCATCTTGCCGCCGACGCGTCTCGCACTCGGCAACCTGCCGCATCACCGCATTCCGGATGCGAGCGGCCTTTTCAATCTGATGCGCAATCTTGGCGGTGCCCTGAGTCTGGCCCTGATTGATACGGTGATCTACTCGCGTGCCGCCACACACGGACTGGAGTTGGCCAACGGCCTTCTCATCGGCGATGCGAAGACCGCGGCGTTCGTCGGCATTCCGCTTGACCAACTGCGCGGGGACGGCATGGCAGGGGCTGGCGCCGAGTTGATATTCAGCCCATTGGTTGCGAAGGCTGCGCTGGTGCAGTCCATCAATGACGCCTGGGCGATGATTGCGCTGATCACCCTCGTCTCCCTTATCGTCGTGCCCTTTGCCCGGCCGATAAAGCGCGATCCCCACGGGGTTGCAACCTGAAGTCAATTGCGGAACCAACCTTCTCGCGGATCGTTGCTCAATATTCACGCGAGGAGGCAAACCCAATGGACGACAATACGATCACGGACGGCGAAGTGGCTGCGGATCAGAGCAAGACAAAGCCGAAAACCCGAAGCGCCGCCACTCGCAAGGACACAACCAAGAGCAAGGTTTCTTCACGCAAACAACCCTCCAAAAGTGCTGACTCCGGCTTGGCGGACTATGCTTCGTCCATGGCAACAACGGCTGCGCGAACCGTTCGCCGCCAGGCAGAGTCTGTCGCGGGTCCCGTGCGGCGAAACCCGGGACGAGCGGTGTCGGCGGTCGGCGCAATAGGCATTCTTGGATTTTTCATCGGCGTTTTGGTCGGTCGCATGACAGCGGAGGATACGCGACGCCGCTGGTATTGAAATGCCGGGCGCCAGCGTGCTGACGCGCCAAGGAGGCAAAAATGAAACTCAATCGACGTAGCGTACTCGCACTGACCGCAGCTTCCGCGACGACGTTGTTTGCGCCTGCGGGACGCTCGTGGGCCGCTGCACCGTTCAAACAACCTGAATTGCCTTATGACCAAGGTGCTCTGGCCCCGGCCATTTCGGCAAGGACTGTCGGGCTCCACTATGGCAAGCACCATGCCGGCTATTTCAAGAAGCTGAACACGCTGGTGGAAAAGACGCCTTATGCCGACCTTTCGCTCGAAGAGGTCGTCGTTCGTTCGAAGAAACAAGGTGACACCGACATCTTCAACAACGCTGCGCAGGCCTGGAACCACAACCTCTATTGGCAACAATTCAAGGGCGGATCGGCGGCGCCAAAGGGCGCGCTACTCGATGCGGTAAAGACCAGCTTCGGCGGGCCGGACGACATGCAAAAGAAAATGGTGGCCGAGGGCGACAAGATCTTTGGAACCGGTTGGGTCTGGCTCGTCAAGGATGGCGACAAGCTTACAATCGTTGGGCTACAGGACGCAGGAACGCCACTCGCTGGTGGCAAGAAAGCCCTCGTCGGGATCGATGTATGGGAACACGCCTACTATCTCGATTATGAAAATCGTCGCCCAGAGCATGTTGCTGCAGTTTTGAGCAAGCTCGTCAACTGGGACTATGTCAGCGAACAGTTTACGGGATAAGCGTTCGAGCCGCTGTTCCGCGTTGTGATTGCGCGTCCAACTTTCGACCATCATGATCTGCATCGGCAATGAAGCCGATGCAGCAAAAATCACGTGCGCTCCCCACCATACGAAGATCTGGTCAACCTCGCTGGTCTGGCCTAAGATGAACGTTTACGAGCATACGGTCTGAGGGGTCTTTGTCCCCCTACATGGGGTCAGTTCGCGTACCTGCGTCTCAATCGCCTTCGCTTTAACCATACTAACAAAATCATAGCGTTCGCATATTATCGGCGGACTGCGCTGCCGATCCTCATAAACGGGAGAGTGCGCCATGGCTGTTGCCATCAAAATCAATGGAAATACCCATAGCGTCGATGTCGACGACGATACCCCCCTTCTGTGGGTCCTGCGGGATGTGCTGGGTATGACCGGCACGAAATTCGGTTGCGGGATGGCGCTTTGCGGCGCCTGCACCGTTCAGATCGACGGTGTCGCCACACGCTCCTGCATTACGACGGTCGACAGCCTTGGCGAGTCCGAGGTTACGACGATCGAAGCGATCGGCTCGACGCCAGCAGGCGCCAGAATACAAAAGGCGTGGCTCGAAAACGAGGTCCCCCAGTGCGGCTACTGCCAATCCGGCCAGATCATGTCGGCATCGGCGTTGCTGGCTGGCAACCCCAACCCGACGGACGCCGATATCGATGATGCCATGAGCGGCAATATCTGCAGGTGCGGTACCTATGTTCGCATTCGCGCGGCCATAAAGCTTGCAGCACAATCGGCCGGAAATGGAGGTTGACGACCATGACCATCGATCACGCCTTGACCGAAAGGGGTTCACGCCAGTCTCTGTTGCCGGCAAATCTCTCTCGCCGCAGCTTCCTCCAGGCAAGCGCGGCCATCGGCGGTGGACTTGTCCTGAGCCTGCACCTGCCATCATCAAGAAACACAGCGAGGGCGAGCGAAGCCGCAGGCTTCGAGCCAAACGCCATCATTCGCATCGATGGCAATGGCGAGGTTTTCCTGACGATGCCCTATGTCGAAATGGGTCAGGGCACCTATACGGCGATCCCCATGCTGATAGCTGAAGAACTTGAAGTGAGCCTAGACAAAATTCACCTCGAACATGCGCCCCCGAATGAACAGTTTTATGCAAATCCGCTGCTCGGGGTCCAGGCCACGGGTAATTCGAACGCCATGCGGGGTGCATGGAAACCAATGCGGGAGGCGGGTGCAACCGCGCGCATGATGTTGGTTGCAGCGGCCGCCAAGGAGTGGAGTGTCGATCCGGGTACTTGCCGCGCGCAGGGCGGTGAGGTGATACACGATGAGACCGGCAAGCGACTGACATATGGAGCACTGGCCGGCGCGGCAGCGAACATGCCGGTGCCGAAAGATGTCGCGCTGAAATCGCCCGATCGTTTCACGTTGATAGGCAAGCCAATCAAGCGGCTCGACACGCCGACAAAGGTCAACGGCACCGCCATTTATGGCATCGATGTCCGGCCGCCCGGGGTAAAGATCGCAACGCTTGCGCAGTCTCCGGTCTTTGGCGGCGGGGTGAAGAGCCTTGATGACGCTGCCGCTCTGGCCGTTAAGGGCGTGCGTCAGGTTGTGAGGCTTGACGATGCTGTCGCAGTCGTGGCCGATCATATGGGCGCTGCCAAAAAGGGCATGGAAGCCCTGCAGATCGAATGGGATGACGGCCAGCACGCTTCGCTTGCCACCGAGGATATTGCCCGCGAGCTCGACAAGGCGACAATGAGCCCAGGTGCCGTTGCACAGAATATCGGCGACGTGGACAAGGCCATGGGCAGCGCGGTCACGCGGGTCGAGGCGACCTATCAGCTGCCGTTCCTCGCACATGCGCCGATGGAGCCGATGAATTGTACCGTGCATTTCCGCAAGGACGAATGCGAGATCTGGATCGGGAATCAAGCGATCGCGCGGGTTCAGGCGATGGCGGCGCAGGCGGCGGGTCTGCCGCAGGAGAAGGTCATTGTTCACAACCACCTGATCGGTGGCGGCTTTGGCCGGCGCCTTGAGGCGGATGGCGCGGTCCGCGCCGTGGAGATCGCCAAGCAAGTCGATGGTCCGGTAAAAGTGGTATGGACGCGCGAGGAAGATATCCAGCACGACCTATACCGCCCCTACTGGTTCGATCGCCTTTCAGCTGGGCTCGACGACAAGGGTAGGCCAATTGCCTGGAAGAACCGGTTCGCCGGATCGTCCGTGATTGCGCGGTGGCTGCCCCCAGGCTTCAAGGATGGGCTCGATCCGGACTCGACCGAAGGAGCCATCGATCTCGTCTACGATTTGCCGAACTTCCACGTCGAATATGTGCGGGCGGAGCCTCCGGCCATTCCGACTGGATTCTGGCGCAGTGTCGGCCCCTCGCACAATGTTTTCGTAACCGAAAGCTTCGTCGACGAACTGGCTGCTGCGGCAAAACAGGACCCAGTTGCTTACAGGCGGGCGCTTCTCGACAAGTCGCCCCGCGCCAAGGCCGTTCTCGACCTTGCGGCAGAAAAAGCCGGATGGGGAAGCACGCTCCCCGAGGGAAGCGGACGCGGGGTTTCGCTGCAGTTTGTCTTCGGCAGCTACATGGCACAGGTTGCCGAGGTCGAAGTGGCGAAAGACGGCACTGTCCAGCTTCGACGCGTCGTCTGCGCGATGGATTGCGGCACCCCCGTCAACCCGAATACGATCGAGGCTCAAATCCAGAGCGGCATCATCTTCGGAGCGACGGCAGCACTCTATGGGGAAATTACGCTCAAGAATGGGCGTGTCGAGCAGACCAATTTCGACTCCTACCAGATGCTGCGCATTAACGAAGCACCGGCCATCGAGGTTCACATTGTGGCGAGCACGGAACCACCCGGAGGGATGGGCGAGACTGGTACATCGGCAATCGTCCCAGCAATCGCCAATGCAATCTATGCCGCAACCGGGACGCGTCTGCGCAAGATGCCGGCAAATCCTGGTCTTCTGAAACGGGCGTAAGTTCAACGGCAATACCTACCAACACGGGGAGGGAATTATGACAAATGCAGGCGTGGACATGAAGTTGGAGATTGTCGTCATCCCTGTTTCGGACGTCGACAGGGCGAAGGAATTCTATTCAAGCCTCGGCTGGCGGCTCGACGCCGATTACCCTGCCGACGACTTTCGCGTCATTCAGTTCACGCCGCCGGGTTCGGGGTGCTCGGTCATTTTCGGTAAGAACGTCACTGCTGCAGCTCCAGGTTCAGTCAAGGGGCTCTATCTCATTGTTTCCGACATCGAGGCAGCGCGCACCGAGTTGATCGGCCACGGAGTCAAGGTCAGCGAAACATTCCACCATGCCGGCGACACCTATACCGGATCCGACGAACCCTACCTGTTTGGCAGTGTCCGCGTCAGCGGCCTTGATCCCGAACGGGGTACCTACCGTTCGTTCGCGTCATTCAGCGATCCAGACGGCAATGGCTGGCTATTGCAGGAAATCACGGCACGGCTGCCGGGGCGCGTCGACGCGGACAACACCTTGTTCAATTCCTCGTCCGAGCTTGCTGCCGCCTTGCGCCGGGCAGCAACCGCGCATGGAGAACATGAGAAGCGCGAGGGCGGCAAGCACGACGAGAACTGGCCGGATTGGTACGCCGAATACATCGTGCGCGAGCAGGCCGGGAAGGAACTGCCGCTTTAGCGAACCCGGCGCGAAAGCCCAACCCGCTCGGACGATGCGCAATCATACGCCACTTCAAATGGACGCCTGACGCATTTTGCGCCTGGCGAAGCTGCGTTGCGGCCCGAAAGCATTTCTTACATAGTGGCTTGCGCGCGCAAGTGGCCTCCCATGGACGCCACCATAAGGAGATGGGGAAATATGGGCGATCACACCGATACGAGTCATGTGGAGATGGTGGTCCTCATGACACCGGACATGGCGAATTTCAGCGGCAAGGTCCACGGCGGCGCGCTTCTCAATCTTCTCGACCGCGTCGCCTTCTCCTGTGCCTCGCGCTTTTCCAAGCAATATGCGGTGACTCTATCGGTAGACCAGGTGGTGTTTCGCCAACCCATCCTTGTCGGTGAACTCGTAACGTTCCGCGCCTCGATCAATTACGCGGGCCGAACCTCAATGGAAGTGGGCATTCGGGTGGAAGCGGAAGACATCCGCAGCGGCATCCGCCGGCACACCAATTCATGCTACTTCACCATGGTGGCCGTGGATGAAGAAGGTAAGCCGACCGCCATTCCAGCGTATGATCCACAATCTGAGATTGGCAAGAGACGATTGCGGGCAGCGGAAACGCGGCGGAGCCTGCGCCGCGAGTTCGAGACGCGGTTCAAGGAGGCCGCTTCTTCCGAAAGCGCTGGCGAGGGCTAGCGCCACCAACCCTTCTTCCGCGTCGTCCTCAAGGGAACCCCCCCCGCTACTTCCAAAGTAGTATGATTTCTCTCGAAGTGCATATATTTCAAGCAATTGCTACGCCTAATTCATCAGCTGGCAAGCACTAACCATGAGCGTTTCTGGCGCCCGCAGTTCATGTAGGATGATCTTGGGCCAATATCGGTAGAAACCGCACCAATAACAAAATGGAGGGGCATGATGTCATCAGGTAAAAGACAAAATTCACCGCACAACCGAGCGCGAAGACATTTCCTTGGCGTGGCGGGTGCAATCACAGCTACAGTCGTTGCTTCTTCAGCGGCGGACGCGATGGGTCACAAGACCTGGAGAAGAGGAGGCAACAAGGGCTCCGGATCGGGTTCAGGCTCCGGTTCCAGCGGCCAGAATTGCTTTCTGCGCGGCACTTCGATCATGACGCCGACAGGCGAGGCGGTGATCGAGGAACTCAAGGTGGGTGATCTGGTGGTCACAATGCGGGGCCATGCAGTGCCCATCAAATGGGTCGGGCATCAACGCTACAAAAACGGCGGAAAATCCTGGCACGAAAGCGTTGTTCCAATCAAGGTTTCGCGTCATGCGCTCGACGATCGCACGCCACACAAAGACCTTTACCTCTCTCCCAACCATGCGCTCTATATTGATGGCGTCCTTATCCGCGTGAAAGACCTCGTAAACGGGGCTACTATTGCTCCTGCTACTCCCAGCCGCGGCGAGGTGCTCGACTACTACCATATCGTACTGGATACCCATGAAGTGATCCAGGCGGAAGGGTTGGCTGCCGAGACGCTTCTCGTCAGGGAAAGCAATTATGAGCACTTCACCAATTTCGCGGATTACAAGCGCCTATATGCCGACGAAGCGCCTGTGGCCATGACACCATTTGCACCGATCGTCGGTTACGAGGGTGGCCGCGAACACCTCAAGGCACTGCTTCGCATCTGGGCCTCGCCATTCGTCAAGGTAAGCGATCCGATCGAAAAGGCCTATCAGAGGATTGCAGCGCGGGCCGAGCAGCTCGTCAGCTGATCCTGACCGCTGAGGGGCGGCATCTGTCCGCCCCCTAGCCCTTTGCCAGCGCCCATATTTGCCAATGCGACGGCCGGCCGTCTTGCTGATCAACAGGAATCTGTTCAGGAGCCTGTATCGCACTATCCGGCCCGCTCCAGACGGGCTCAGTCGCATTTCCTTGTCGAAGCAAGGCCGGCGCTGCAGTCCTTGGCAGGCGCTTTCTTCGTCGTGGTGTTCTGCGACACCCCAAAGGTCCCGCTGAGCTGATCCCCGTAATTGTCTCGCGTTGCTTGATCGACAACCGCGACCGGGGCAGCCAATATCAATCCGGCAGCGCCGCCTGCGGCGGCCGCCGTTCCCGTCGTCGCGGCGAGAATCTGATCGCCGAGACCTGTCTTGCTGTCGGTCAGCGTCTGGCCCTCGGAAATGCGCTGGCCGATGAGCTGCACAATCTCCGGTGATTCAGCAAACTTCGAGTGGTGGAGATCGTCGCCGGCCTTGATCTTGGTGAGATCGATGACGGCGATCTTGTTGTTCTCGAGTTCTGCTTTGTAAGGCGCTTGCTCGGGATCGATCGACCCAAGCCGCGGAATGTCCCCCCAGATACGCCGCGATAGCGCCAAGGCGCGATCATCGCGCGACACAAACAGTGTGAAGCGGGGATGCTGGCTTCCCATATCCGCAATCTGCGACCGGAAAACGTCGACATCGACATCGGGTGCCGCCAGCATCACATTGGTGAATTTCGCAGGCAGCTTGCCATTACGGATCGCCATCTGGCGGAGAGACTCGAGTGCGAGCCAGTTTCCCATCGAATGCGCCAGCACGGAGACTTCCTTAACCTCTGGATCCCGCGCCAGATACTGGAACAGGTTTTCGAGGGCATTGCGCGTGTAATTGGTACTTTCCCGATCGTAGCCATAGGCGAGAAGGCTTCCGCGCGAGGGCCATGTCACAAGTATCGGCGCACTATGAACGCCCGAATCCTTTACGATCTGCGCAAAGCGGAAAACGGAACTTTCGAACCTGTTATTAAACCCATGGACAAACACGAGAACGCTGCGATCAGGGGATTTTCTTACCCCCGTACGGAGCCATTGTTTGGCTTCATCCAGGGTCAAATCATCTGTCTTCAGCGTCGCAAAATCTGTTGCCGGGTTGGGAGGAAGTCGCTTCGGCCAAGCTACTTCACCCTCCTTGCGCACCGTCTTTGGCGGGATCGAAACCGTGATGTCAGCAAATGCCGGCGCGAGGCCCCGCTCGCCGCTGAACATCTCGCCGGGGTTGGTGGAGCGCTTGCGGGTAGTCGTGACGAGCATATCGACCTGGCTTGCTGCTGGCGCGGTCTCGGCAACCGGCGCCAGCACGTTTTTCGGATGGCTCGCACAACCTGAAGCGAGAATGGCCAACAATAGAATGAACGCCCCATATCGACGTTCAGAACGCATGACTTTTTTACACAACTGCATCTGATGGCACCGCTCCCACTCATGGCCTTAACAATAGTACACGCCGACGGCACAGCGGCGAACAGTTCGCCGGGCGACTCCTGCTACACTCACAGGCGTGAGTGGACGTCCGATCCTGGCGTCGGCGGGCGTAACGAAACCGGATATGCCCGGGACCGACAATTCGAAACCGGCTTCCAACACGAACAGCCCGACGATCGCCGTCAATACGACTATCCTTAACTTCCTTGAGGTTTTCATTTGCTGCCTCCTACGGCGAAGTGTTGTGGAAGTTCGTCGATATCGCCCAATTTCTTGAGATCGACCTGCTTCGCATCCGTGGCGTTCTTGAATCCGAAGTCAGCTGCCGAGACGTCTGTCCCCGACTTCCAGTCGCTGATCTGAATGCTGTATTGCGGCCCCTGGTCTACCTTTTTCGCCGTGATGACATATCTGCAGGGATAAGGATGGTCGCCCTGGGCAATCCAGATCTGCCAGTCAACCTCCTTGGCCCGGAACGCAAGATGATCGCATTCGGTCCCGCCGATTACGCCGCTCCCGAGGTCCTTCACATTCGTGACATCCCGCATCAGTTCATCGTAGACGTTTGGTAGGAGCAGGTCGGCGCCGGGCACAGGACGATGCAGTTTATCCCGCAGTTCGTCGATGAGATGATCGATGCTGCCGGGCGAATCCACTTGCGTATATACATTGGCATCCTTGCCAAACAGGGTCACCGTCTTGCCATCGAAGGTCATTTCCACATTGGCGAATCCGCCATGCCGCGTCGCACGGATCTTGTCGGGACGGTCGAGTTCGATCGTTCCGGAACTTGCCAGCAGGAGTTTCTGGTGTTCCTTGGTGACGACCTCGAGATTGGTGTCGTAATTGAACGAGATCTGCTTTTGCGCCGTGACGTAGTCGGACATTGCCTTGAGCAATTTCTTGGCGTCCGCCTCGTCGGCACTTGCTGCGGATAATGTTGCCGCTACTGCATAAAGCGCCACCGCCGCTACCGACAGGGTTGTCGCAGCGAACCGCTTAACGTTTCGAGCCATCTTCTGCATTGAAGCATCCTCCCTGTTTCGCCCGCTTGAGCAGGCAGGAACAACACTATGCGCTGTGATGCCATTAAGCTCGTAGTATCGGGTATGTTACCCCCCGCGCCACGCCCCTACCGAGATGGAGCAGACGCAGCCGCCGGCACCGCGCCCGCCGCTGCTTCTGCGCCGGGCGGCAGCAGCAGCCCTGCCTTGCGAATGCCTGCGATCATGCGGGCCTGATCATTCGGTTGAATATTGCGGAGCTTGAGTTCGGTTACGAGGTTTGGAATGAACCCCGGGCGCATGGCGACGAAGGTGTCGCCTTCTCGTTTTGCCTCATCCATCATCCCTTTTTCTGCGTAGATGACGGCAGCAACCAGATGAAAGAGGGGAAATTTCTCGAGGTTCGCCTGACGGATTTCGATAAGCGCCGTATCGTAATCTTCGAGCATATAGGCAGCGAGGGCGCGATTGCCGTGGTAGTAGCCGGCACCGCCGGGATTGAATGCGAGTGCCTGGTCAAGGACCTGTGCGCCTTGCTTCCATTCGCCGCCCATGGCGAGGCGAACCCCGTATTCACCCATGAGTTCGGTATCGTTGGGATTGATGGCAAGCGCCTCTTCGCCCACGCGCATCGATTCCGCCAGTTGCTGATTGAAGAACAGAGCGGTCATCAGCGCCTGGAGGGCCCGGCTGTTGTCAGGCTCGAGTTCGACGGCGCGCCGGGCGGCCTGCAGCGCACGTTGGAGTGCGGGTTGCGAATTCGATCGAGGATTGTAGCCGAATCGATCCTCGTCCAGATAGACGATCGACAGCATTGCCCAGGCTGTTGCATAGGTCGAATAACGCGCAACAGCTGTTTCCAGGCACGCGCGGACATTGGCGTGGCGTTCAACGCTGAGCTCGGCGCGGTACGCATAGAAGCGAAGTGTGCACCCGTACGCGTCGAGATCATCTGGCGGCGGATTCGCCGTATTGACTTGCGTGATTATGCCGTATGGCTGGGCTATGGCTTTCGCGACCTTGTTTGCGACATCGGTCTGGATGGCAAAAAGGCCACGCGAGCGAAGATCATCCTCATAAGTGTCTGACCAAAGAATAGCATTTGTCGCTGTATCGATAAGCCGGGAAGTCACTCGCACGCGATCATCGGATATACGCACGCCCCCGGTCAGCAGGTATCGTGCCCCGAGCTTGCCGCGTATATGCGACGCGTCCACGCCGGTTGGCAAAGCCTCGGATGTTTCCCGCCCAAACACTTTGAGTTCCTTGAAGCGGGGCAGCGCCGTCAACAGTTCTTCCGTCAGCCCCAGCGCGTAAAGGTTGGCCTGTGAGCTCTCGCCGAGATTGGCAAAGGGCGCGACGACGAGCGACGGTTCATTCGGAACCGACGTGAATGAGACGCCTGGATCGAACACCGTGCGGTCAAACGTCCAGTAACCGAGTAATGCAATTGCAATTGCAGCCGCGAGCATCCACGCAGCCAGCCTACCGGGGCGGGCGAACAGGGATTTCGGAGGAGCCACGACGGGAGCAACGGCAGGCTCTGCCACCGTCCCGGCTTCGTTCCAGGAGAAATACGGGACGTACTTGCCCTTTGGTATATCGATCCTTACCGGATCATCCTTGCCGGCGATCAGATAATAACGCTCAAGCGTACGGCGCAGACGGCCCGCCTCGATCCGTACAACCGGATCGTCCTGGTTAAAGCCTTCGTCGCGATTGAAAACCTCAATGGCGATGGAATAGCCCTTGATGCGCTCGGCACGCCCTGCAAGCGTCTCTTCAACGACGTAGCGAAGAAAGGCATGCGCATGTCCTGCATTGGGGAATTCAGGACTGGCAATCATGCGATCCAATTGGGCGCGGATATCCTCCGGAGCGGGCGGCACGCGTTGTGCGCCGGCTGCCTGTTCAGTCCGGGCCTCCATTTGGTCCTGCATTCTTTCATCCCCCGATGAACAGAAACCACCCGCATCTTCTAGTTGTATGCTACGGTAACCTACTCCCCAAATGCCTCCCCGTCCACGATAGTAAGTTCGAAACTCCTTTTGCTCCGGAAAGGGAGCTCTTTGACATGGATAGAGGGGTAGTGGCTGCGAAAAGGCGATTTCCTTTCCGAGGTCAAGCGATAGAGGAACGTGCCGCCCGCGATGATGAGTTCCGCGAATTGTGTGCCGATTTCGCGGACGCGGAGGTGGAACTGTGCCGTTGGGAGCAATCGACGGAGCCAAAGCGCAATGAGCGTTATGCCGAGTATCTGCAACTCGTGGACGACCTTGCAAGCGAGATCGGCGCGGCGCTCGATCGTGCGGCCATCATCCCGTTCCACAGACGTGGGCCCCGAACCTGACAGCCTCGCGCTCAGTTGGCGTTCTTTTCCGCCGGCGATGGCACCCCGACCCGAATGAGGCGGGAAAAATCCTGCGACAAGCCGGCGGCATTAGCCCGCTCGTCGATATGAGCGCGGGCACGCAGATCTGCGAGCGAATAGCTTTTGTCGAGCGCCCCGTGGTCGTAAGCATATTCAGGCAAATAGCCGTTGACGATCAGCCGCCAGTCGAAAGGGACGACGTCGCCGACGGCACGCATCATCTTGACGACCGTCGTCGTACAGTTCGTCGTGATCGAATTATAGAATTCCGGTGACGTCGACAGGGCGTTGGCATCGGCAACGTATTCGAGAAGCAGCGCTCTTGCGGCCTCCGGTCCCGCCCTCAGGCGATAAATCTGCACATCCTCGCCGCGAAAGTTCGACCTGACGCCAATCACGTCGCGCTCGTCGGCCGCGATGATGACGAGAGGATCACTCTTGAATAGATCAGCTATCGGCGAGAACGCGCCGCCCACACGCCGCTTTACCTCAATCGACCATGCAACATACTGATCGTGCTCGAAACCAAAACTCATGATGACATGCGCAATATTGGGATTGCCCCAATAGGACATGAAAAGATCAGCGGTTTGGAGTTTGCTGAGGTCGTAGCTGCGGGTCGACCAGCGTTCGACGAAATCCGTCTTGCCGCGCCATTCGAATTCGCGAACATTTGTCAACGTCAGCACGTTGCCATTCACCGTGCCGGTTACCTGCCGGGACACTTCAGGTGCCCAATCTGCCTGGGCCGGCGGTCGGATCGTGCTCCACCAGAACAGCAAGGCCGCGAATGCGATCAGAAAGGCGGCAGGGCCGCGAAACATCCTGCGCGTGAACAGGGCAATGATAGCCACGATGCCGAGAATGACGAAGACGCACCCCGCAAGCGCGCGTAGATATTCGGGCCCCGGCAGGCGGTACCAAAGCGCGAGCGCCGCCCATGCCGTCGCCAGCACAATGACCAGCGACAGGATGGTTGCGATCAGAATGCGCGCTACAAGCCGCAACAAGCCCCCTTCGCTGGCACTATTTCACCATGCCAAGGTTGATCAGCTGGACCCGGCGGTTTGACGCTGCCTTCGGATTGGCGGCATCGACCGGCATTTCCTGGCCCACGCCCACAGCATAAAGTCGATCGGGCGAAACGGCAAAAGTTGTGGTCAATGCCTCCCGGATCGCGTCTGCCCGTTCCTGGCTGAGCTTTAGGTTATGCCTGGCATCACCTGTCGAACTTGTGTGCCCGACGACGAGGAACTTGTAGAACATGAGGTTCGGATGATGCAGCGCATCGGCGATAAGTCCTACCGTCCGGTAGGACTGCGGCTCTATCGCGACGGAATCGTTCTCGAAGTCGATCTCGACAAGCAATTGCGCGAGATGAGTGAGTTGGCTCCAGTTCGGCTGGTTCGCCACCCCCTTGCCGACATTGGCGTTCGCTTCTTCCATGAGCAATGCGATATCGATCGCCGGTGCCTCGGATGATACCTGGCTCAAGCTGGTAACGAGCTGGCGGTCGGTAAGCTGCTGCGCCGCGACAGGACCGGCAGCGAGCAAGAGGCCAAGCGCCAGGCCGGCGCGAAGTCGATGAGCAAGCATTCTTTGTCTCCCTAAGCCGCGCATGGTTCAACGCCATCCCGCATCGGTAATCGCCTGGTTGCACTTTCCGTTGTCGATCCGCTTCGTCTTCAAGAGACAGGCGAGAATATTGCCTTCGCCCTTTACGCCCTTGCAGAACTCGGCCGCGTCATGTTCGCAAAGCTTGAAAAAACCAGTCTGCGCGGCTTGCCGCTGACTGATCGAGGCAGTGACCGAAGTCAGCGTGGAGGTGCAGGTTGGCGAAACCTTCGCCTCGTTTTTCTGCAGGCAGTCCTGAATGCGGTTGTTGCCAAGGTTGAGACCGCTGCAAAGCTTCTTGATATCCTTGCCGCAGTCCTTGGCAAGCGCACTGACCGCATCGGCGTAGCTGATCGTATCCGCTGAGCTGATCCCGGCCATGAAAAGCGTCACGATTGCCACCGCTCCGCTCATGAGGCGTAGTCTCTTCATCACAAATTACCCCTCGTCCCGATTGACGTTTCTGGTAGTGCCGGCCCCTCCCCAAGTAGCTTTCGTGCAGGGCCGATGGCGTGAAATTGAAGCATGCTCACTGCGCCAATGTGGCGTCATCGGCCCAAAAACTACTGAACTTACCGGCAGTCTGGGAGTAATTTACTGTAGGATACGCTCATACGGAGAATTGCGGATGGAGCGAAACACTCGGAGCAACCGGCAGGTCGTTGCATTCAGTTTTTTCGGTTTTGTCCTGTCAAACGCCGGCCCGGCACACTATCTTGCACTCGAAACCGCAGCATGAGTTGGAGGCCGGAATGAGTGCCGAGAAACAATTGACTGATCAGGACGCTTTTGAAGTGGCGAATGGAATCGTCGAAACGCAAAAGGCCAAGCTTTCCCCGAAATTTGTTGAGCAGATAGGCGATTCAGACTTGCGCGTAGGCGAATCCTGGTTTGCCTGGGGGATCTACGGAGCACTGACGACCGATGCCGAACGGCGCCGCCGGCTTCTGGCCGAGTATTTGAAGCGCAAGGACCAAAGCGAACGCGACCCGAACGAACTTGCGCGCGAGATCGAGGCACTTTCCATTGGCGAAAATCGGCTGTTCCATGCCGTTGCAGGGGCTGGGCGCCAAGCCTACCTAGAAGGCGGCGACGCGCATCTCGACAAGATTGCGTCCATCTTCCTCAATATGATCAGGAACCATTGAGCGCAATAGCTTGCTAGCTGTGCTGAAATCCGGGCGAGGCAGTATCATTCCTGCAACGTGTCACTCTTGCATCACTCAGGCTATCGTATGATCGACTTCTGATCGCCACACTGCCCCCAAGAAACCGGCGATCAGCTTTAGGAGGAGCAAGAGACGATAAGGTTCCCCCTTGTAAACGTTTCCCTCCTCCTCTTTTTAGATGCGTCGTAACGTAAATAGAGGCCGCGCCGGGGGCCGCCGGAATGAAATCCTTCAAATGGCTATCAAGCAGGGCCATTGACAGGCCTGTTGCGGTGCAGCAAGGTTGGTGAGTCGAGAGGCCAACGCTCGATGTGAGGTTCGGTGAGTCACATTGAGCGAAATGCCGGACCTCACCTTTTACATTATCGTGAGTTGACGGGAAGCTGCAGCGGGCGCACGCTTTCGGGGTTGCGCTTCTAGCGATCTGCAACATCGGGGCTCGGGTCGACCCTTCCTTTCTCCTCGAGCCGAGCCTCACCTTACTTGTCCGCGCTTTCTTCTTATTTTCTGGCGCAATCGATCTCGTCGATTGTCGCGCTAGCGCCGAATGATCTCGTGGAACTCGTCATGCTGGCCGGGTAGGTCCTCGGCGACGACCAAGCCAAGGCCCTCGGCGTCAAAGATGGCAAACCATTCGTCCCATTCAACGAGCCGCGGACGGCCAAAATCCGCTGGACGGTCAGCGCCCTGATCGTCGTCGTCCTCATAGGCGTGCTGGCCAAAGGCAAGCGCGAGGACTGGAACGTCGCTACCGATCAAATCGGCGGAATCGCGGATGGTGGGCACACCGGAACGACCTGCGGCCCAATCCTTTATTTCTTGGTGATCTGTAAGCAATCTGGTTTCGACCATCGGAACTCGTCCTTTCCATTGTGCTTGTGCAGAGGCGTAAGCCCCCGGCCCCATTGATGCATGCCTTGGCCGCATGCATCAAGTCCGCAAGGTCAAGCCAGCCTTGCTGCGAACTCTGAGAGGATGGCCCGCTGGCCCTTGAGAATTTTCTGCGCGGCCACGGGCAACGGGAACCACCCCGCGCGATCGACCTCGGGAAATGCTTGCATCGAGCCGGATTTGGGCGGCCACTCCATTTCGAACGTATTGCTGACAATGGTTTCGGCATTCACCGCCGCATCGGCTTCGACCGACCAGGCAACTATTATCTTGCCGCTCGGCTGCTTGAATTCGCCGAGCGGCGCGAAGGTGCCGTCTATATCGAAGCCAATCTCTTCCCTGGTCTCGCGTCGCGCCGCATCCAGCTCATCCTCGTTATCGTCGATGAGGCCTTTCGGTATCGACCACGCGCCATCATCCTTGCGAGCCCAATAGGGCCCGCCGGGATGGACCAGCAGCACTTCGAGAGTTCCGTCGCTGTAGCGATAGATCAGAAGGCCTGCGCTCCGCTGTACCATTCAGGCCGACGCAGCACGGACGGGAAGCTTCCAGCCGGGCCGGATGAAGTGACAGGTATATCCGTTCGGGATGCGCTCGAGATAATCCTGATGCTCGGGCTCGGCTTCCCAGAAATCGCTGGCCGGGGCCACCTCGGTGACAACTTTGCCGGGCCACAGTCCCGAAGCGTCAACGTCTGCAATCGTATCGAGCGCAACGCGCTTCTGCTCCTCGTTCGTATAGAAAATCGCCGAACGATAGCTCATGCCAACATCATTGCCCTGGCGGTTGCGGGTGCTCGGATCGTGAATCTGGAAAAAGAATTCAAGAATCTGCCGATAACTGATGCGGGCCGGATCAAAGACGATTTCGATGGCCTCCGCATGGGTTCCATGGTTGCGGTAGGTCGCGTTCGGAACGTCGCCGCCGCTATAGCCGACGCGTGTCGAAATCACGCCGTCATAGCGGCGAAACAAATCCTGCATGCCCCAGAAGCATCCGCCAGCGAGAATTGCGCGTTCTTGGCTCATGAATTTACCTCCAGTTTCTTGGGATGGACTGCTGGATCGCTGGTCCACATGCCCTGAATATAGGGATGCGCGTGTCCAGCCGCCAGAAGCGGGCCGCCAAGTGCAATGACACCGGCTGCCGGTGAAGGTTCACGCGAGGTCACATCGTAAATGCAAGGCGAACCTAGCACTCCCGCGACGATCAGGCACTTTATAACGAATTTCATTACGGCTTTTCCTCTCAGGTGGAGCGATATCGTACGATCATAGACGAAGATGTCGCCCCTCAAGGCGGGGGCGATATCTTTCGGATCGTCAGCCACGGGCTGCCTTGACCTCGGGCATGACGGGCTGATTGGCTGCCTGCTCGCCCTTGGCTTCAGCTAGAAGATCCTGAATTACCTTTTCCGACGTGTCGTATTCGCCTTCGCCGAAATGGTGGTAGCGGATCTGCCCCTTGGCATCGATGAAGTAGTGCGCCGGCCAATAGCTGTTCTCGAAAGCCTGCCAGATTTTATAGTTGTTATCGACGGCAACCGGATACTTGATTCCAAAGTCGGCGATCGCCTTCTTGACGTTGTCGATCTTCTTCTCAAAGGCATATTCCGGGGCGTGCACGCCAATGACGACAAGACCCTGATCCTTATACTTCTCGGACCATTCCACGACATAGGGCACCGTATGAATGCAGTTGATGCACGAGTAAGTCCAGAAATCGACCAGCACGACCTTGCCGCGTAATTGCTCTGGGGTCAGCGGCGCTGAATTCAGCCATTCGACAGCGCCACCCAGTGAGGGAAACTTGCCTTCGACCGGCAAATCACTGCGAAAGGCCGGTTGGGTGTTGGCGGCCAGCATAACGCCACGGTCTGCTGCTGATTGCGGTGAAGTACGCGGCTTGAGCGCATCGAGAAGCGCCTGCTCGGCCTTGCCCGTGGCCGGCCCCGAGAGCCGAGCCAGATAGCCCGTATCTGCGCCGAGCGCGATGGCGGCGACGCCAGCAAGAACGGCGATGCCGAGGCCACGACGCAGCCATTCGCCGGCGCCTATCGAGCGCTTCATCACAGCGAAGACCTGACCACCAACGAGCACTGCCAGTGCAAGCGATGTCCCTGCGCCTGCCGCATAGGCGAGAAGAAGCAGGGTCGTTTGGACGCTGGCACCCTGAAGCGCGGCTCCGGTCAGAACCAGGCCGAGAATCGGTCCGGCGCAGGGCGCCCAGAGCAGGCCCGTTGCAACGCCAAGGATGAGCGCTCCTCCGAATGTCGGAACGGACCCGGGTCCGCCGGTTGCGTTCAGCAATCTGTTGGCAAAGGTTACAATGGGAGTGGTGGCGATGGCGGCGAGCCGCGGAGAAACAAGGGTCAGGCCAAACGCGGCCAACAGCACAAGTGACGCGTAGCGCCCATATTCATTGGCTTGGACGGCCCAACTGCCCCCAACAGCGGCGAGCGAAGCGACAAGGGCAAACGTCATTGCCATGCCGACCAGCATCGGCAAGGTACTCTTGATGAAGGGTTGCCCCGCGCGCGCGAAGACAAAGGGAAGTACGGGCAGGATGCAGGGGCTGAGGATCGTCAGCGCGCCCGCGAGGTAGGCAACAAACAGAAGCGTCATCATCATCTCCTTCGAAGCGATGTGTGTGCGACGACTGAAGGTCAGTCACGGACCGCATAAAGCGGCAGCGACGTATCCTGGATGTGTCCTATAGGGCTCGAATTGTATCGGATTGTACGAATGCGCGGGATATCACGCTTCAGCGAATGGTGACTTCCGCTGAAAGGCCGCCACCGGCACGATTGCGCAATTGCAGCGATGCACCAATGGCAAGCGCAAGTTGGTGGGCGATGGCCAGTCCCAGCCCCGTGCCCCCCGTGCCGCGGTTGCGTGACTGCTCAAGCCGGAAGAACGGCTGCAACACCGCCTCCAAATGGTCTTCCGGAATGCCGGGGCCACGGTCCATGATCTTGACGGTCACTTGACCGTTCTTGTCACTTTCAAGATATACCTCGGCGCTGCCGCCAAATTTCAGCGCATTGTCGATGAGGTTGGTGAAGATCCGCCGCAATGCGTGGGGCCGAGTCTCCACCGGGGCAAGGATTTTTCCTTCAATCGTTACGGCCTTACCTGTGTCCTGGTAGTCGTAGACGAGGCTTTCCATAAATGAGGTAATGTCGATGCGGGAGGACTTCTCGGCATCGCCGTGGGCGCTACGAGCATAGGCCACGCCTTCATGGACAAGCCGCTCGATCTCGGTCAGGTCCTGGATCAGCTTGTCTTTCTCGGCGGAATCCTCGCCGACCTCAGCACGAAGCTTCATCCGGGTAATCGGGGTCTGCAGGTCGTGGGAGATCGCAGCCAGGATTTGCACGCGTTCCTCGAGATAGTGCGCGATCCGGTCGCGCATGGCATTGAAGGCAGTTGCGGCATAGGCAACTTCACTCGGACCTGACTCGCTGAGCCTTGGAGCCTTTTTGTTAGGGTCGAGCGTATCGGCTGCATGGGCGAGATCGACAAGTGGGCGGATTGCCTGGCGCACCGCATACCAGGTGCAAAGAACGAGCAGGAGCAGTTGAGCAACGAGTACGTACGGCAACCAATCTGCGAGCGGCATCGCCGCCGGTTGTACATCGATCGTCAATGGCGCGCCGTCGCTCAATGTCAGATGGGCCTGCAGGCGCATTGCATCGCCCGGGATGGATTCCACATGAATGGGAAAGCGCTGACCACCGGCAGCTTCTATCTTTGCCGCGATCTCGGCCCCCCGCTTGCTCATGTCCGGGACGCCGGGGAGCCCGGTTCCGAGTTCGAAGCGATAGGTTCCACGATCAAGGCGGTCGAGCCAGTTCGCGCGTTCATTGGCGGGCAGCCGATCGAGAATGGCAATGGAGGTCGCGACATCGCTTTCGAGCGTGTTCAACATGACGTTCCGCGTTGCCATATAGCGTTCAAGAAATAAGGCACTGAAGGACAGCGCATGAGCAAGGATCAAGCCCGCGAGAAGTATCAGGAATAGGCGTGCGCCAAGCGTGCGGGGCCATCGCCAAGGATGCGGGCTCCCCGCAATGCTCATTGTCGCAACTCGGCAATTTCAACTGGCATCGAGAAAACGTAGCCCTCGCTCCGTACGGTCTTGATATAGGCGGGTTCACGCGCATCGTCGCAAAGTCGCTGCCTCAGCCTGCTGACAAGCAGGTCGATCGAACGATCGAATAGTTCCGCATCGCGGCCTTGCGTCAAATTGAGCAGTTGGTCGCGATTAAGCACGCGCTGCGGGTGATCGACAAACACGCGAAGCAGTCGGTACTCGGCGCCGCTGAGTGTGACCGTGGTTCCGGTCTTGTCGACCAAATGCCGGCCTACCGTGTCGAGTTCCCAATCGCCGAACCGTAAGCGTTGGCCGGCCTCCGTGATCTGGAGGTTGGGCGGAAGCATACGGGTTCGCCGCAGCACGGCCTTGATACGTGCCAGCAATTCGCGTGCCGCAAATGGCTTCACCAGATAGTCGTCGGCACCCATTTCAAGCCCGATGATGCGATCGGTCTCATCGTTTCGCGCTGTCAGCATGAGGATCGGCGTCGCCTTGTGCTTACCCGCCCGCAACTCGCGGCACAGCACCAGCCCGTCGTCGCCAGGCATCATGATATCGAGAACGATGAGATCGACAGCATTCGTTTCAAGGAAAGCGCGCATGTGCCGGCCGTCTGCCGCGACGCTGACGCGCAAGCCGTTCCTGGTCAGGTAGGCCGCGACCAGTTCGCGGATCTCACGGTCATCATCGACGATCAAAACGTGGTCAATGTGGTCCATCACACCTGCTCGTTTGTGTTGCCCTGCCTGCTTGAGCCTCAGAAGCCATCGACATCGATGACCGCCTGGGCAAAAGCCTGAGGCGCTTCCTGCGGCAGATTATGGCCTATGCCGCCTGTGATCGTTCGATGCTCGTACTTGCCGGAAAATTTCTGGCGATAGGATGCCGGTTCGGGATGCGGCGCGCCATTCGCGTCTCCTTCCATTGTGATCGTCGGCACGCTGATTAGCGGGCCCGCGGCAAGCTTTTTTTCCAACGCGTCGTACTGCGGTTCGCCCTGCGCAAGGCCAAGCCTCCAGCGGTAATTGTGGATAACGATGTCGACATGATCCGGATTGTTGAACGCTTCGGCGGATCGATCGAAGGTAGCATCGTCAAAGTTCCACTTTGGCGATGCAAGCTGCCAGATTAGCTTTGCGAAGTCATGCCGGTTGCTGTCGTAGCCCTGGCGGCCGCGCTCAGTGGCAAAATAGAACTGGTACCACCAGGCAAGTTCCGCCTTTGGCGGCAAGGGCTTCTTGTTGGCTTCCTGGCTGCCGATCAGGTAGCCGCTCACCGAAACCATGGCCTTGCAACGCTCGGGCCATAGCGCTGCCACTATGTTCGCCGTCCGCGCTCCCCAGTCATAACCTGCGATGATCGCGGTCTGAATTTTCAATGCATCCATCAGCGCGACAATGTCGGTGGCAATGACCGCCTGCTGGCCGTTGCGGATCGTCTCGCTCGCGAGAAACCGGGTCGTGCCGTAACCGCGAAGATAAGGCATGACGACGCGGTAACCCGCTCCGGCAAGAAGTGGCGCGACGTCGACAAAGCTGTAGATATCATACGGCCAGCCGTGCAGCAGTATCACCACCGGGCCGTCCGCGGGGCCGGCTTCCGCATAGCCGACGTTGAGCTGCCCGGCGTCAACCTGCTTAAGGGGTGCGAAGCTCGTATGTGTCCCCGGCTTGACTGCAGCCGCTGCCTTGCCGGCCTGCGCGTTCGCTGCGCCTATCAGTGGAAATTCCACAGCGACTGCCGTCACCGCGGCAATACTGAGGAAATTGCGACGGTTGACCTCTTCCGACATTGTTACTTCTCCGATTGGGTAAATGCGGCCACTGCAATGCATGGCGAACGTATACCCCGTGTGTCCGTCAAAGGGCAATTTGCATGCGCGTGTAAGTAGCAGCGTACCGGATACATACTGTTACAATCGGGCTTTGGACAAGCTACTGGATCAGAAGTAACCCGCGTTTCTTGTCGCCATCGAATGTGTCCATTGCCAAGAATAGGCGTTCGCGTTCAACGAGCCACGGCCGGTAGTTTTCGTTCACGTCAAGGACGAGGACCATATCGGCCCCCTCGAGATAGCCGCCAATCGGTGAGAAGTGCCCTGCGCCAGCGCCAAAGATTTTCTCTCTGGTAAAGTTGATGATGTAGCGACGGTCCGGATCATTCGAATGTCGCAAGTGCTCGCGGAACTCTTCGCTCGATATGTCGCGAATGACCGTGACTTTCCGATCGGTATGCTGTTTTGCAACACCAGCCAATTCGTCGAGCGTCAGACCCATGATGCATAGGCCGGTCCAGCATTTGCCGGTGCCTTCGAGGACGGCCGTCTCGGTGGTCTCGTCCTCCCCGAGGGAGCGAAACACGTTGGCGACACTGGCGGGACCGCATTTTGAGGGGTTGGACTGGTAGCTGACCGTCAATCCAAATGTCTTGGCCGCCGGAAGCTTCCAAGCTTGTGCAAGCATGTCGGGTGACCGGGTGACGGCATTCGCTATGGCGTCGGCGGGAACCTTGGTCTGACCGACAACGACAATGACCGCCCCCAAGAAAAGGGCACTGAAGGCGACCAAGGCTAATAGAACACGCCTCATGTTTTCCGACCACCGATGATGCCGGCATCCTACATCAACGATTGCACCACTACTACCGACCCGTTGAGCGTCAGTTCTGCTCGATGTCTCCGGCACCGGGCAGACGCGCAATCGAGACAGCGGCGTCGGGCGCGACAGTGACCGTCGCCGTCATGCCGGCCACGAGCTGCGTCTTTTGCGGGATCTGGTCCAACGCAATCCGCACCGGTATGCGCTGCGCCAGCCGCACCCAGCTGAACGTTGGATTGATATTGGCGAGAAGACCCGAACCTGCCGTTCGCTCACGATCCTCAATGCCTGCGGCGATGCTGTCGACGTGGCCGGTGATGGCTTCTGATTGGCCCATCAGCCTGACCTTCACGGAGTCCCCGACACGGATACGGGCCAGCTTGGTTTCTTCGAAATAGCCTTCGACCCGAATTGAATCGGTGTCCACCAGCGCCATCTGGGAACTGCCTGTCGTCACATAATTTCCCGGCCGGAGCGACAGGTTGGTGATGGTACCGTTGACCGGCGCCTTTATCTGCGACCGCTCGCGGTTGAGGCGGGCGAGTTCCAGACTGGCGGTAGCTTGCAGATAGCTCGCTTGGGCAGTCGCCTCAGCGGACTGCGCCGCCTCCTTCTGTTGCTCGGAAATGACACCACCGAGCTGTTCGCGGCGCTTGCGGTCGCGGCTTGCCTGCTCGAGCGTTGCCTTTGCGCCTTCGACCGCCGCTTCGGCCTGGGTCACGGCGATTTCAAAGCGCCGCTCATCGACCTTGAACAGTATGTCGCCCTTCCGGACGACATCATTGTCCTTGACGAGAACGTCGCTGACGAGACCGGAGACGTCGGGCGCTACGGCCACGACGTCCGCGCGCACCCTCGCGTCGCGAGTCCACGGATCGTTCATGTAGTGGTTCCAGAGTTCGCGACCCACGAACAATGCACACACGACCAATGCCAGGGTGACAACTACCCTGCCAGCTGTTTGAAGATTTTTCATCATGATACTAACCATTGCGTAAGTGAGACTGTCGCGCCGAGAAGCACGACGTAGAGCGCGACGTCGAATAGTCCACGATGCCAGACCCAGGCATAGATGCCGACCCAGGCAAGTGCGCGGCGGACCATCGCCGAGAGGAGAAGCGTCAGAAACATCATGCCGAGGAGCCCGGGCATGTAGACGCCGTAAATATCGAAATCACCAAGCATGTGTTCTACTCCGCAGCCATCAGCATTTGCGGCGATGACGTTTTGACGATGTCGCCGTCCATGGGTTTGGGGGACGGCGCGTAAGGGAAAAGGGCACGGCGCAGGCCGACAAGCGCATCGAGTATGCTGCGGCCCTGCATTGTCTGCCGCAGACCTGGCAGGCTCAGTGCCTGATCGATGCGCTCCTGCAGGCGAGCATCGGGCGCGACCGCTTCGCGGCGTACGACACGCTGGCGAAACAGGTCGGCAATACCGGAAAGGACTGCATTCACACTTGACTGGCCGTCGCCATCGAGATGCCGGCGCGCACGCTGGATAGCGACGATGTTGAAGCCGAGACGTACTTCGGCAAAGCCGTCGATCTCGGAGAGATACCGATCCTCCAGCGCAGCCAGCCGGGGAACAAGCTGGCCCATGCGATCGAGCATTCTTCCGGCAAGTTTTTCATGATCGCTTCGCCGCAAACCAGCCGCGGTTTCGGCGAGATCCGACCAGCCGGCGCGCACCAGGCGGCGCGCAGCTATCTCGGCGCCAAATGGCCTTGCGACCTGCGTCCAGACCAGCGCGAAGGCGATACCCGCCATGGCCGCGATCGCCTCGTTGGCGAACGAGGCGAAGTCGACGGTCAAACGATTCTGCATGGCAACGAACGAGGCGGTGTTTACCGTGAGCAGCATGGCAAGCATGTTGAATTGCGGACGTGGAATAAGAAGTCCGATGAGAAGGAACGACGGCGCGAAGACGAGGACGAGCATTTCATAGCCGCTGATCGCCGGCAGGATCGCAAACTGGTAGACGAACGCTGCGATGAGGCTGGCGCCGCACCACAAGAACATCTTGAAAATGAATGGTGCGGGTTGATCCATTGCCGCGAAGAACGAGCAGGCTACGGCGGTCATCATGACGAAGCCGGCGCCGCTCTGCCATCCCGTTTCGATCCATATTAGGCTTGCGACGAGCGTGGCGACGACGACCGATCCCGATGAAAACAGCATCATGGCATAATCGTAATAGCGGGTGCGGCCGACGACTTGCCGATGCCGAAATGTTGGCCGCCACCGGCCGGAATACTGCCCGCGGGCGATCTGTTCGCGTAATGCAAGGCAATCGTGCCAGAGGTTGATAATTTCCAAAAGCCGCGCAAGAGCGCTCGACAGGATCAGGTGGTCCCAATTCTCTGATCGATCAGCCGATTTAAGCTCCTCGATCGTCCTGGCAAAGCGTTGCGGAGCGTCCGCGGACCCGGCACCGGGTGATTGCAGCCAATCGGCCACCTCATGGAGCAACGCACCGAGCTTGGGCGGCAGGAGCCGGTCGCCCGACTTCAGAGCATGAAGCCTGTCCGCCAGTGACGAGAACAACGGCAACAGCATCATGAGCCTTCCGCGCAATTCTCTCGCATGGCGGGCGACGTCGCGGGTGCCGGCGTCAAAGGACAATTGACTGATGATGAGATCAAGGCCGGCAATATCTGCAGCGAGCTTCTGGCGCCTTGCCGGCGTTGCCGGTATTGCCCCCTCGCCGCGCAGAATTTCGTCGGCCCAGTCGGCTGCATCATCCAGCCAATCAGTGATGCGGCCACCGAGAACGGTCCCGACGCTGCTTGGAAAGATCAGGAGGCCAACGAGAGTGGCGCAGGTAATGCCGATGATGATTTCTTCCGTACGTGCGACCGCCGTATCGAAAATCAGTTCGGGCGTTCCAACGGTTGGCAGGGCGATCAAAGGAAGTGAATAGCCTGCAAGCATGAAGACGTAACTGCGCGGCGTACGGTCGAGCATGGATATATAGAGGAGGCAGCCGGTCCATAGGGCGACGACGAGGGCGAGAAGCTCGGGGGCGTTCACAAAGAGCGGCACGAAAAACACCGCAGCGCTGGCGCCGATGATGGTGCCGAGTGCGCGATACAGACCCTTTGAGCTTGTTGCCCCGGCCAATGGATTTGCAACGACATAGACAGCCGCCATCGCCCAGTACGGACGCGGCAGGTCGAACCACAGGGCGATATAGAGCGCCATCATCGATGCGAGAAAGGCCTTGGCTGAAAATACCCAATCCCGCCAGGACGGAAACATCACGGCGTCAACTCGACCTCGCGCCTCGAAGGTTCAGCGGCAGGAGAGTTGCTTGCAGCGTCGAACGCCGCCAGAACCCGCAGTGCCGCATTGAGATCTTCCTTGCTCACGTCGGCAAGAATCTGGGCGCGCAAACCGACGAGGATATCCTCGAGCCTGGAGGCGTATTGCTTGCCCTTGCGCGTCAGCCACAGGGTCTTCGCGCGTCGATCGCTCTTGTCTTCCTTGCGGATGACGAGGTCGGCCGCTTCCAGCTGGTCAATCAACCGGACCAGCGAGGGGCCTTCGATCCCGATATAGGATGCAAGGGTGATCTGGCGCACGCCTCCGCCAAGCCGTCCGATCCACAATAGCGGTGCAGCACAGGCTTCGGAGATGTTCGACGACATCAACGCTTGATCGGTAATGCGCCGCCACTGCCGTCCCGTTTGGAGAAGACTGGTGGTAAAGGCGCGGCGGAGTTGATCTATTTCTTGCATAGGAAATTAATAGCATCCTAATCATTTTCTTGCAATCGTTTTTTCTCGCGGCTCGGCCGGTTGGAAGTGGACGCCTTCTTGGGCAATCAGGCCTGACGCATGCGGGAGACTATAAGAGAAATGTCATCATCAAGGGCGCGGTCGTCCCCAAGCTTGCCGGCCGACCGCAAGCACAAAAGCATCAGTGGCAGCGTCGGCTTCAACAGCGGTGACTAGGCTTGAGGTCAACTGCCTGGGGCTATGGCGAGCAGTTCGCACGCCGAAAGGTCGCGCCATAATTTGAGGAGCTCAGGGCATTTTTGGCTGACCCGCGTTTTGTCAGCGTGGCATGGTCTTCCGGAACGAAGTCGAGGATCACAGGATTAGCCTTGCGGTGATTAGTGCCGAGCACCGGCGTCACATTCCAGCGGGTCGCAGATTAATTGCCACGGCAAGCGGTCTGCCTCGCAAACCGACGCGAATTCGGTTGATGTGCGGCCGCGGCCAGGTTCATCACCCGCCGCGGCGCCGACTTGCAGGTGTTTAAAGCGGTGTGACGTCGAAACCGAACCACTTCTGCGATAGCGACTTTATAGTGCCATCGGCCTTGGCGGCGTCGATTGCTTCGTTGAACAGCGCCTTTAGTTCAGGTTCGTTCTTGCGCAGACCAACCGAGCTTCCTTTACCGAGGAAGCCGCCCTGGAAGCGGGGACCTGCAACGGTCATTTCCTCGTTCCCGGGTTTGGCGGAAGCGGTGGTCAGATACGCCATCGATGCCATCACCAGATCGACGCGGCCGGCGGCGAGATCAAGGTCATGCTGTTCGGTGGTCTTGTATTCACGCACCTCGACGACGCCCTTGAGATATTTGTCGACGAAGGTAGCGCCCGTCGATGCGGTCTGGACGCCGATGATCTTGCCCTGCAAAAGCGGCTTCAGTTTTTCGAGCGCTTCAACCGCGCCTGCCTCGTTGGAAGCCAGCGAGAATACCTTGCCCTTGAGCTCCATTCCTGCCAGCGGACTGGACTTCAACGTCGCAAATGCCTGCCCGGTCGAGCCGTACGACTGGCTGAAATCGATGACTTCCTCGCGCTTTGCCGTCGCCGACATGCCCGAGATGATCGCGTCGAATTTGCCGGCATTGAGAGCCGGGATCATGCCGTCGAAATCCTGAACGACGATCTTGCACTCAACCTTCATGTGGTCGCAAAGATATTTCGAGAGTTCAATTTCATAGCCGTCGAGCGTGCCATCGGGATTGGTGAAATTGTACGGCTTGAACGCGCCTTCGGTCGCGATAGTAACGTGCGTCCATTTCTTTTCTTCGGCGTGGGCGCCGGAGGCGAGGACGAGAGCTGAAAGCGTCAGTGCCTTCAGAAAGACGGTCAGTTTTTTCATTCGAGGTATTCCCCTTGGTTTGTGACTGGTGGTTCAGCCTTGGATAAACTGTTTGAAACGATCGGACTTGGAGTTGCCGAACACCTGTTCCGGTGTCCCCTCCTCCTCGATCAATCCCTTGTGAAGAAAAATGACGCGGTTCGAGACATCCCGCGCGAAACCCATTTCATGCGTGACGACGAGCATGGTGCGACCCTCTTCAGCAAGGCCTCGCATCACGCGCAGGACTTCGCCGACAAGTTCGGGATCGAGCGCCGACGTCGGTTCATCGAACAGCATGATCTGCGGGCGCATGGCGAGCGAGCGGGCAATGGCGGCGCGCTGCTGCTGGCCTCCGGAGAGATGCGAGGGATAGTGATTGCGCTTGTCGGCGATCCCGACCTTCGCGAGCAATGCCTCGGCTTCTTCGATGCACTCCTTGCGCGGTCGCTTCTGCACGTGGATGGGCGCTTCGATCACGTTTTCGAGGATCGTCTTGTGCGACCAGAGATTGAAGCTCTGGAACACCATGCCGAGACGTGAGCGCACGCGCTCGACCTGGGCCTGATCGGCGGGACGGCTTTTGCCGTCACGCATGCGCTGCATGCGGATCGTCTCCGAGCCAACGGTTACTTCGCCCGAATCCGGAATCTCAAGCAGGTTGATGCAACGAAGCAGGGTGGACTTGCCGGAACCCGAGGAACCGAGAATCGAGACCACCTCGCCTTCATTGGCGGTAAGGGAGATTCCTTTCAGGACCTCGGCGTCACCGAAACTCTTATGCAGGTCATTGACACGAAGCGCCAAGGGCGTGGCCGGATGTGACTGAGCGTTCATTTGGCTTCTCCTGGAACCGGCGTCATCAGCCGGGGAGCGCGAAGGTGGGGACTGAGCAGGTGCTCGACGAATTGTACGAGGCGCGTCAGCATGAAGTTGATGGCGAGGTAGATCAGGCCGGCGACGATAAATACCTCGATGGCGCGATAGCTCTCGGAGATGATCTTCGCGGCAACGCCGGTGACTTCCATCAGCGTGATGATCGATGCAAGCGACGTCGCCTTGACCATGGAAATCATTTCATTGCCATAGCCCGGCAGCGCCTGCCTGATTGCCAGCGGCATGACGATGCGCCGGAAGATCATGAGGCGTGGCATGCCGCAGGCGCGGGCGGCCTCGATTTGTCCATGCGGAACGGACAGGAGCCCGCCGCGAATGATCTCGCTGGCATAGGCGGCTGTGTTCAGCGTCAACGCGATGACGGCGCACCAATAGGGCTCACGCAAGATTGGCCAGAGCACCGTATGCCGAACCGCCGGAAACTGGCTTAGGCCGTAGTAGATGAGGAAAATCTGAACGAGAAGCGGCGTGCCGCGGAAAACGAATACATAGGTTCTCGCAAACCAGTCCAATACGGCGACGCCCGAAAGCCGGAACAGCGCCAATGCAAGGGCGACGAACGCACCGAGGAAAATCGCCGTCGCCGCAAGCTGGAGCGTCAGGGGTATAGCCTTGACGAGGCTGACGAAGGTCTCGATCATAAATGACCAATCCATCAGCCTCTCCTCACGCCGCGTGAGAAATGCCGTTCCGACCGCTGCAAGACGGCGCCCGAGAGTGTGGAGATCATGAGATAAATGCCGCCGGCAACGATGTAAAAATTGAACGGCATGCCCGTTGAGCCCGCACCGATTTGCGCCTGGCGCAGAAGTTCGACGACACCGGTGATCGAGACGAGAGCCGATTCCTTCAACACCACCTGCCAGACATTGCCCATGCCGGGAAGTGCGTGGCGCAAGGTCAGCGGCGCGATGATGCGTCTGAAGCGCAGCGGCCTCGACATGCCGCAGGCGATGGCTGCTTCGATTTCGCCGCGGTGCACGGCTCTGAAAGCGCCACGATAGACTTCCGTCTGCTGGGCGCCTGAGGTGATCCCGACCGCAAGCGCACCAGCAAGGAAGCCGGGAAAGCCGATAAAGCCTTCGGAACCGAGGAACCGGCCGATCGCCGTCACGGCCGCGCTGCCCCCGAAATAGAAGAGATAGATCACGAGAAGGTCGGGAATACCGCGCAGCACCGTCGTATAACCATCGGCGAGCACCCGTATTGTCCTGCCACCGGAAATCTTGGCCCATGCGCCGAATGTGCCGATGACCGAGCCGATCATAAAGCCGCTTAAGGCGATGAGGATCGTCATCACGGCGCCGGTGAGGAGTGCAGCACCCCATCCTCCAGGTCCAAAGCTGATGACGTCAAGGAAGCTTGGCTGGTTCATAGCCTACGATCCGGCTTCAGGGGAAAGGTTGAAGAGCATTTCCTTGATCTGTTCCTTGAGCGTTCAATTTCCGGGAAGTGCCGGCGAAAGATCGAGCTTGCTCGACTTTCGCTGCGACAACTCGCTGATACGGCCCGTCAGCTGCTGTCGATCCCGTGCCAAGGCCGTCTCAAACATCCGTGTTCTCCGGCAAGGGTGGCTGAACGTCATCGGGAATCGGATTGACGAAAGGCTTTCCCTCGAGGCGGTTGCGATGGTCGGCCTTGGCGGCATCAATGAGATCCCGGTTGGCGAGGAGGTCGATGGCCGTGCCCGCCATCACTTTCGCCGCGTGTTCCATGCCCTTGTGAGCCGCTGGCAGCTTGCCTTGCGCTACAAGCTGCCAAGAGTGCCCCGGCGTGCCAATGGCATAGGTCGCGCCGCGCATCTGGACTGTCGGAACGACCCAGCTTACCGTGCCGACATCCGTTGAGCCGACAATCGCGCCGTCGCCGCTTTCGGGCGGAAAGATGCTGTCGCACAAGGCTTGGCCCTTCTTCGGCGTGACGTCAAACCGCTTGTATGAGGATGCAATGTCTTCTTGCGAGAACGTCTCCTGAAATTTCCGTGCGATGGCATGGTCGTGTTCGTCGAAGGCAGGCGGGCCGAGACGCTCGAGGTGCGAATGCATTAGCGATTCGAGCGGGGTGTTGCCGACTAGATTGGCGTCGCCGCTGATGATGCGGCTGCGAACCGTGGTCTCGGTCATCAATGCGGCGCCGTCGGCAACCTTCTTGACCCGCGCCACAAGGCCGTTGAGTTCCGGCAGATCGCGGGCCCGCACCAGATAGCGCACCGTTGCCCGGGCCTGGACGACATTCGGGGCGGAACCGCCCGTGTCTGTAACGGCGTAGTGGATGCGGGCGCTCGACGGCATATGTTCGCGCATGTAGTTAACACCAACATTCATCAATTCCACGGCATCGAGAGCGCTGCGGCCAAGATGCGGCGTTGCGGACGCATGTGAAGCACGACCGCTGAAGTGAAAATTGATCTCGTTGCAGGCAAGCGAGATCGGGTTGTTAACACCGGCAAACGCAGCAGGATGCCAGGAAATGGCAATGTCAACGTCGTCGAAGACGCCGGCGCGCACCATGAAGCCCTTGGACGAGCCACCCTCCTCGGCTGGGCAACCGTAGTAGCGGATACGGCCCTTAAGGCCGTTGCGCGCAAGGTAGTCCTTCACCGCAGCAGCCGCCAGCATCGAGCCGGAACCGAGCAGATTGTGGCCGCAGCCATGACCATTGCCGCCCGGCACGACAGGTTGCTCTTCCGCGAGGCCAGCGACCTGGCTTAATCCGGGCAGCGCGTCGAATTCACCGAGAATGGCGATGACCGGGCCGTCCTCGCCTGCTTCGCCCATGACAGCAGTCGGTAAGCCTGCAACGCCGCGCGTAACGCGAAAACCTTCGCGTTCGAGGAGGTCTGCATGCTCGTTCGACGAGCGAAACTCTTCGTAGTTGGTTTCGGGCATCTCCCAGACGCGATCGCTGAGTTCAAAAAACGCTGCGCGCTTGGCTTCGACGATTTCCCAGACTTCTGCCGAATTCTTCATGATTTCCCGATTGGTCGTTTTGTGTTAGTAACCAAAATTGGCACCAATTTAGACGCAAATATTTTTTACGCAACCTCTGTGTAAAATTATTTGTCTGGCGTACATCTCGCGGGTGGGCCACTAACTCTAGAAGGCTCGCATTCGATGGAATTTGGAGAGACGAATGAGTGAAGCAAGAGCCAAGCGAAAATCACAACTCAAATCCGTCGATGTTACCGACTCTATCCTGCACGACATTCTCGCCGGTGTTTTGGCGCCGGGTGTCTGGCTGAAGCAGATCGACCTCGAGCAGCGCTATCAGAGCACCAGGCCGGAAGTACGGCGTGCACTCGATCGTCTGGTGCAGAAGCGGCTTGTCGAGCACGTCCCGAACCGCGGTTATCACGTATTCGAACCGGATGGTAAGCAGGCGAATGAAGTAAGCGACATTCGCGTCATCCTTGAAACGGCTGTGGCGGACAAGATCGTTGCAAATGCCTCGGAGTTGACGACGAAAAAACTTCGCGACCTCGCACACCGTTTTGACGATCTCATCATGAACGGAACGATGATCGAGCTCTACGAGGCCAATCTTACCTTTCACCGCGAACTGCTGGCGCTGTGCGGCAACAGTGAACTGGTGAACCTCGTTACCGAGATCCGGCAAAGGACGTCGTCAGCACCGGTGTCACAATGGAAAACACGCGCGCGGATCGAACAGTCGTCACGCGAGCATCACCAGATGATCGACGCTCTCGAAGCGAAGGACATTGAAGATCTGAAGCGCGTTATCATTGTTCATATAAGGCAGGTTTGAACCGGCCGTCTGGCACGGCGGGACGCGCTACAGAAAATCGTCACGCCGCGGCGTGAACGTATCGATCAGCAATCCATCCTCGAGCGCAACGACGCCGTGGACGAGATTGGGGGCAACGATGAAACTGCTGCCGGCAGGCAGTGCCGTGGTCACGCCGTCGACGGTCACCTCGAAGGCACCCTCGGCCACATAACTAACCTGCGTATGCGGATGGGAATGGAGCGCGCCGATCGCGCCTTTGTCGAAGCTGAAGGCGACGAGCATCATTTCGGGACGATGCGAAAGAACGGCGCGACGATTGCCCGGCGAGGTTTCCGTCCAGACCAGGCCGTCAGGCAATGTGTAGTGATCGGACAATGATACCTCCATTTATCGCGCCAGCCATCCGCCATCGACGGGTAGGATCGCGCCATGTACATAGTCGGATGCGCGGGATGCGAGAAAGACGGCCGCTCCGGCCATATCATCCGCCCGAGCCCAGCGTCCGGCCGGAATGCGTTTCAGGATATCGGCATTGCGTGCGGCATCCGCCCGCAGCGCAGTCGTGTTGTTGGTCTCGACATAGCCGGGAGCAATTGCATTGACGTTGATGCCATGCGCCGCCCACTCATTGGCCATCAGCCGAGTCAGGCCTGCAAGGCCGCTCTTTGCTGCCGTGTAGGATGCAACACGAATGCCACCCTGGAACGACAGGAGCGAGGCAATGTTGATGATCTTGGCCGGTAACTTCTCAGCCATCGCCATCCTGGCAAAGGACTGGCAGAGGAAGAATGCCGACTTCAGGTTGGTGTCCATGACGGCATCCCAGTCTTCCTCGGTAAAATCGATCGTATCAGCCCGGCGGATGATGCCGGCATTGTTGACGAGAATGTCCGGGCGGTTACGAACGGCGGCAGCCCGCCCGATGACGGCGCGCACCTCATCCATCTTGGAAAGGTCTGCCAGAAGCGGATGAAACGCCCGGCCACCGGCTGTGACGAGGGACGCCGTTTCTTGCATCGGCGAGCGGCCAACGCCGATAATGTCGGCGCCGGCACCAGCGAGACCGACGGCAATGGCTTGGCCGATGCCCGTGTTGGCCCCCGTGACGATGGCGCATCTGCCAGAAAGATCGAACGGATTCATCTCAGACTTTCCATCGGTATCTTGTCCATGTCGGTGAAGCTCATGTTATCGCCAGCCATCGCCCAGATGAAGGAGTATCGACCGGTGCCGGCGCCGGAGTGGATGGACCACCCCGGCGACAGCACGGCATCATGGTTTTTCAGCACCAGATGCCGCGTTTCATGCGGTTCTCCCATGAAATGGAAGATGCGGGTCGACTCTTCCATACCGAAATAGAGATAGACCTCCATGCGCCGGTCATGCACATGCGCGGGCATGGTGTTCCAGACGGAACCCGGCTCGAATGCCGTGAGGCCAACCAGGAGTTGGCAGCTTTCGCAGACATCCGGATGCACATACTGGTTGATCGTGCGCGCGTTTGCTTCTTCGGCCGAGCCCGTGCGCACCTTCTTGGCCATTTCCGGCGTGATCAGCACGGTCGGGCAAGCACGATGTGCAGGTGCGCTCAGGAGATAGAATTCGGCGGGACTGGCCGGGTCGTCGCTGCGAAACGACAGCTTTCCCTGTCCCATTCCGACATAGAGCGCATCCTGAAAGCCAAGCGGATGGTCGACGACGCCGACAGTGACCGTGCCCTTGCCACCAATGTTGAGGATGGCGACTTCGCGCCGCTCGAGGAACTGGCTGGTGCCGGTTTCCTTTACCTGGTCGACCACAAGATCTTCTGCGAGCGGCACGATACCCCCGACAATCATCCGGTCGAGATGGCTGTAGGTAAGATTGACCTCACCTTTCGAAAAAAGCCCTTCAATCAGGAAGCCTTCGCGCAGGCCTTTCGTGTCGCGCCTGGCAGCATCTTCTGGACCAACGACCTGGCGCACATTTACAGAAATTGTCACAGCATTTGCCTCTTGGCTTTTGATGAAAGGGTCACGTGAGGACGACATATTCGGTGAGTTGGCTGATGCTGGTGTCTGCCTTGTTCACATCGAACACCTTGGTACCATGGCTCATGATTACAAAGCGATCGCAGACCTGGTAGGCATGGTAGAGATTGTGCGTCACCAGCACGCTCGACACGCCCTCGGCTTTCAGCTTCAGGACCTGCGCCAACAGGGCCTCGGTTTCGCGCACCGACAAGGCAGAGGTCGGTTCGTCGAGAAGCAGCACTCGCCGTTTGAAAAAAACGGCGCGTGCGATGGCGACGGCCTGCTTCTGCCCACCGGAGAGGTCACCCACCAGCTTATCGGGAGAATCGATACCCGAGATGTGGACAGCCTTCTCGAGCACCTCCATGGCGATATCGCGCATCTCTGCCTGCTTCAGGAAGCCAAAGGCATTGGTGCGCTCGCGTCCCATGAAGATGTTGCGGGTGATCGAAAGCGAATCCACCAGCGCGGTATTCTGGTAGATCGTTTCGATGCCGGCATCGGCGGAATCGGACCGGCAGGTGAACAGCGTCTCGCGACCGTCGACGCTCAAGTGGCCGGAGGTCGGCTTGTGGATCCCCGAAATCAAGTTGACGGTGGTCGACTTGCCGGCGCCGTTGTCGCCCAGAAGCCCGACGACTTCGCTTGGGCCGATGTGGAAGCTCAGGTCCCGCAGCGCCGTCAGCGTGCCAAACGTCTTGGAGATATTGTGCAGTTCGAGAAGATGGGGTGCAAACATCATACGGCCCCCCGGCGTTCGATGAGATGGTTGAATGCGGCAGCGATCACGATAAGCGTTGCGATAAACATGTCGAGGTAGAAGCCAGGGGCCCTGAGGAGCAGAAGCACATCGGTAATCGTGTGGATCAGCATGACCCCGAGGAAGATGCCGATAATCGAGCCGCGACCACCGCGCAGCGACAGCCCGCCGATGACGCAAGCGGCAATCGCCTGAAGCTCAAGCCCGGCGCCCTGCCCCGGCTGGACGCTGCCCACGCGCGCCGTGGCGATGATGCCGGCAACCGCCGCCATGCCTCCGGCAATGGCAAAGGCAATCAACTTGACACGGTCAGTGTTGATGCCGATTGCCGTTGCAGCGGCGGGATTGCCACCGGTGGCAAAGACATGGTTGCCGAACTTGTGCCGGTGCAGCAGTAAATAGAAGCTGACAACGAACAGGATGATCCAGATGAACGCGGCATTGATGCCGAATAGCGTGCCTGCAAAGAGGCTCGAAAAGGCTGGTTCCGGATCGAAACGCACCTGGACGGCGCCGTTATAGAGCAGCACGGCGCCACGCCAGAAGAGCAGGCCGCCGAGCGTGACGATGAAAGACGGCAGGCCAAAGCGCAACGTAATCGTGCCGTTGAGAAGTCCGATCATCACCCCCAGCAGTATGCCGAGCGGTGCTGCGATGAAAGCGCTCAGGCCACCATCGACCAGGCTCGCCATCAGGACCGCCGTCAAGGTATAGACGGAGCCGATCGACAGGTCGAACTCGCCAGCAATCATCAGGATGCCGGCGCCCAATGCCAGGCAACCCAACACCGGAATAGCCTTCATCAGGATGGTCAGGTTCTGCGGTGACAGGTAGCGGAAGTCGTCGGGAAAGGCGAGCGCGCCGGCGATGCAGGCGATCTGCAGGGCCGCGAAAACCAGGAGAATCGCGCCGGCCGGCATTGTCATGATATGCTTCAGCAGCGATTGTTTTTTCGTGCGCGATTTGGGCACGGCAACGTCGGTCATGGCGTAGGTCACTGTCTTTACTCTGTTCAAAGGATCGAGGGGACCTTCCGGTTTTGGCCGGAAGGTCTTCAGGCGTGACGCTTATCGGTAGCTGCCGATCAGTGGCTTGACCGAGCTGATGCGCGTCTTATCGAGGAAGGCGCCCTGGCCGGTGTCGACATCGGTCGGGGTCAGACCGTATTTTTTCGCCAAAGCGATCTGGGCGATCGGATAGTAGCCCTGCAGGTACGGCTGCTGGTCCATCGTCGCGAACATGGCGCCGGATTCGACTGCGTTGACGATTTCAACGGCGAGATCGAAGCCGCCGAAGGGAATCTTGACCCCGGCATCCTTGATGGCGCCCGCGCCGACCGTCGACGTCACGGACCCGGTGCCGAACAGCGCCTTGACATTGGGATTGGCGATCAGGAACTGCGCGATGATGTTCTGGGCTTCGGCCGGATCAAGCCCGGAGCGAACCGTCTCGACCTTAATGCCTTTTTCCTTCATTGCCTTTTCGATGCCGCCGCCACGCGCGACGGCGAAACTCGCTTCAGGAATCTCGCGCGGATTGAAGACCACGTCGCCATCCTTGAGGCCAAACTGCTCGATCATGCGATTGCCAAGTTCATAACCCGAGGCAAATTCATTCATGCCGACATAGGCTTGGCGGCAATTGCCCTTGGCCCCGTCGAGATCGTCATTGTTGAAACCGATGACGATGATGCCGGCCTTGACGGCGGCGCAAATGCTGGCATCGAAGGCATCCGAACTGGAAATTGCAACTGCAATGCCGTCGACGCCGCTGGCCGTGGCGCTCTCAATAAGGTCGTTCTGGCGGACCGGATCGTTATTGGCATATTGCACGTCGAGATCGACACCGAACTGTGCCGCGGCATCCTGTGCGCCTTTGACGACCGGGTTAAAGAACTGGACACTCGGATCAAGATAGATAATCATCGTGGCCTTGACATCGGCCGCTACGGCGGCGGACGTGAAGGCCATAGCTGCGCACGCCGCAAGCATTGCGGTTTTCAGTTTGGTCAATTTCATTTGCGTATCCTCCCTTTGGATGTGCAATCGGGGTCGAAAGACCCATGTCTCGGCTGGCGAGCTCCGACCAAAGATCGCGCCAGCCGAGATTTTCCTCCTCTGCCTCAGTTTCCGATGAGCAATCTCACCCGAACCAAGGATCCGGCCGGCCCAAGGTCACGTGAATGCCCTTGAACTGCGAATACTCGTCAAAACCGTAGCGGCCAAGCTCGCGCCCGAGCCCGCTTTTCTTGTAGCCACCGATCGGCAGCTCAGGCGCGCCGTCGATGACGCTGTTGATCCAGCAGCGCCCGGCCCGGATGCGCCGGATGCTCTGCAGCGCGTTTTCGAGATTGGTGGACCAGACGCTTGCCGACAGGCCGAACTCCGATGCGTTTGCCAGAGCGACGGCCTCGTCAGCTGTCTTGAACGTCAGCGTCGATAGAACCGGTCCGAAGATTTCCTCGCGGGCAATCGACATATCGGCGGTGACCCCGGAAAACACGGTCGGCGCGTAATAGAGCCCCGCGCCCTCCCCGACCCGTGCGCCGCCGAGCAACAATTCGGCACCGTCAGCCTGCCCTGCCTCGACATAGGAATGCACCTTGGCGGCATGCGCCTCCGAGATCATGGCGCCGATCTTCGTTCGCTCGTTCAAGGGATCGCCGAAAGTAACCTTACGGGAAATATCGAGCAGGCGGTCAAGAAGCACATCGCGGATGCCTTCCTGCACCAGGAGCCGGCTTCCGGAAATGCAGCACTGGCCGGCATTGTGGTAGACACCGTAGGCGATGCCATCGGCCGCCGCCTCAAGGTCGGCATCGGCGAAGACGATCTGCGGCCCCTTGCCGCCCAGTTCAAGGCCAACGCGCTTGACGCTGCGGGCCGCGATCTCGCCCAGCTTCGTTCCAACACGAACCGAACCGGTGAAGGCGACCATGTCTGTGCCGGGATCTTCCGCCAAGACCTGGCCGGCAGGATCGCCGTAGCCGGTGACGACGTTGAAGACGCCGTCGGGAATACCGGCCTCGCGGGCGAGCTCCGCCATGCGGATCGATGTACCGGACGTAAATTCGGATGGTTTCAATACGACCGTGCAACCGCCGCCGATGGCCCATGGCACGCGCTCGGAGGCGATGATAAAGGGGAAGTTCCACGGCGTGATGATGCCGACAACGCCGACAGGTTCCCGCAGGACCAGGCCAAGGCGGTTGTCGCCGATATTATTGTGGGTCTGCCCTTCCAGTGCCCGCGCCTGCCCGGCCGCATAGGACCAGAGATCAGCACAGAAGGTGATCTCGCCCCGGGCCTGAGCAATCGGCTTGCCAACCTCCAGGCTTTCGATCAGGGCGATCTCTTCCACATGGGCGAGAATGAGCTCCGCCGTCTTGAACATCAGGCGCGATCGTTCGGCGCCGGACATGCGCGGCCATGGCCCGGTGTCGAAGGCCCGGCGGGCGGCCGCAATCGCTGCGCGAACATCGTCGGCAGAGGCATCCGGCCACGTGCCGACCACAACGCCGGAGTGGCCCGGGCTCACCCGATCTATCGTCTTGCCCGAGGCCGCATCAACAGACTTGCCGTCGACAAGCATCCGGTAGCGGGATTTACTCTGCAAACGCGGGTCACTAGAGTCGGGCGTTATGAAATTGGATTGTACCGTCATCAACCGACCGGATTTTAAAGCCCGGCTCCTCATTTAGGCTCGGCGTATCGACCGCCGTGCTTGTACAGTCGTTAAGTTGTATGGTACTGTATGGTGGCTAAATGCAAATGTCAACGAGATGGCGGCGGCGAAAAGAATGAACCTTGAGACATTGAAAATCGAGCCCGTGAGGATCGAGACCGGGGAAACGACCGCCGCGCAGGTGGAACGTGACTTGCGCGAGGCGATCATCCGCCTCGATCTCGCGCCGGGTTCACGCCTGTCCGAACAGGAGATCGCGTCTCGTCTCGGCGTCTCCCGCCAGCCGGTCCGCGAGGCGCTGATTGCCCTTGGAAAATCAAAGCTGGTCGAAATCCGCCCTAATCGGGGAACCATCGTGGTCCGCATTTCGGCGCGTCAGATGATGGAAGCCCGCTTCGTGCGCGAGGCGATCGAGGTCGCCGTCGCCAGGCGGGCCAGCGAGAGTTTCGATACCTGGACGCGGCGAAAGATTGACAGCATCCTCGAGCGCCAGCGAATAGCGATGACCGGTCACGATCACAATGCGTTTCGCCGGGAGGATGAGCAGTTCCACATCGCTATTGCAGAGGGCGCCGGCTGTGGTCTCGCCTGGAATGCGATTTCAGACATCAAGGCGCATATGGATCGCGTCTGCAACCTGCAGCTTCGTAACCCAGCCTCTATGAACAACCTCATCGAGCAGCATGAGAAAATTGTCGCCGCCATCGACGCCCGAAACGCCGAAGCTGCAGCCAACGCCATGAGGGAGCATCTGAACGGCATTCTTAACGACCTGCCACAGATCGAAGCTGACAATCGCGAGCTCTTCGAATAGCGCCATAAACTGTGGCGCATCTCCGTAGGAAACGGAGCATGCGCCACAATTTCAATCTTAATTTACGCCAGGTCAGGTCAAACGGACCTCGGCGACATCGTCTTTGTAATCTTCCTTCGGATCGACGCCGAGCAGCATTTTGACGCCCGCTAGCAGACTGGATTCGTTGAGCCATATCTCGGCCCGCTCGGCGTCAAACCGCAATAATGTCAACTTGGGATCGTCCTTGCCGCCTTCAAACCAGGCCGCCACGAACCGGTTCCATAGCCGGTCGATGGTTTCCCGATCGTTGAAGACGGTGAGCCCGCCGTGAACGGCAGCAAAAAGGTCGTTACCTTTCGCCGCGAACGTCGCGACAGCTCTGCTCTCGCTCTGCAGGTTTTGTACGAGCGAATTCTCGGTCGAGGTGAAGAAGTAAATGGGACCGTGATCGCCTTCGAGTTGAGCGGTCATTGGACGAGTGTGGCTCTCTTCAACGCCCACCAATCCCAACATCATGGTCATATCGGATTTCAGGGATTTCCAGAATTTTTCCCGCAGTTCCGGTGCAGTTGGCATGTTGTCATTCCTTTCGACGATTGACATGCATAACTGCCGCGATCGCTAAAGGTTTCGCGATCGCACCATTATTTTCCCCCATCGTGCTGCACACCTGCCGCTTGCACCAGGATCAACCTCGCCTACCGCTGGAAGAACATATACAGGCCGCTGAACACAAGCAGAGCCAGCGGCACCAATGGAGCGTACACGATCGCGAGCGGCGCTGGACCGAACGTCATCGAGACAAAATTCGCCAGAATGGTGAGGGTCAGCAGAATTCCGAGCCACCGATGGCTCTGGCGTATCCAGTAGTGCAAGATCATGAGAGCCTCCTTGAAAGAGCATCCAGGATGGAATGTGGCACATGGCAACCTCATCGAGCCTGGACCAGCTTCCAGCCATTGCCCGATGGGTCGCGGAAGCTTGCATCCACGGAGCCGTATCGATCGATCGGTTCTTGGGTAAACTCGACCCCGCGCTTGCGCATGGCTTCGAATGCAGCCTGGCAATCGTCGACCACCAGAACCAGCGGCGGCATCGCACCCTTGGCCACGGCTTCAGCCAGGCCCTGAGCCGTTGCGTCATCGACGGTCGGAGCCTGGGGACGAAACAGGCCCAATTGAAAGTCCGGCTGGTCGGGATGCTGGACGGTCAGCCAGCGATAGTCGCCATTGCGCGCATCCGTGTGCACCCGAAATCCCAGCTTTTCGACATAGAACTGAAGCGCTTCGTCCTGGTCATGGACATAGACGCCGGCAACTTGAACACCATTTTTCATGAGACATCTCCCTTTCGCCCGTCGTGCCTACCCTCTTTCGTTCGTCGGCGCTTCTCCGAAACTGCCATTTTGAGGTGCGGCCTTTGCGCGGCGCTCACGAAACAATGGGGAACCTCCTCGAGATCTCCGGGAACGAGCTGCATTCGTCGCCTTAGTTCGCTTGGACTTTCACCGGTCACGTCCCGGAAGGTGCGGCCAAAAGTTCCAAGACTGTTCCAGCCTGTCTGCAACGCGATTTCGATGATGGGCGTGTCAGTATCGCGCAGGAGCGCTGCGGCGCGCTCGACCCGGCGCGTCAGCAGGTAACGATGCGGCGGTATGCCGAAGGCGTCCCGAAACGATCGCGCAAAATAAGCCTCCGAGGCGCCGCTGACGCTTGCCAACCGGGATATCGGCCAATCCTCCTGCGGCGCCGCGTCCATGTGATCTTTGGCACGCAGCAGGCGCCGCAGCAGTTTCAAATCTCTATTCGCGGAGTTCTTGACGATTCTGGTCGGGCGCATAGCCAATGAATGCATGGACTGATGACCGTTGACAATGATAGCGCCCTCGAAAGATTGGCACTTCATTTTGTCGTCGGGCGTAGCGGCATCTGAAAGGTAAACCTCGTTTCGATGGAAGAAGAGGTTACGACAAGGGTGCCACCATGCGCCTTGGCAATTTCCGATGCGATATATAGTCCAAGCCCCAGGCCTTGTTGACTTGCGCGAACGCCACCACGAAAAAACGGCTGGAAAAGACGTTCCATCGCCTCTTGCGCTATTGGAACGCCGCTATTGGCGACGCTTATCTCCAAAACTCCCGATTTCGTGCCTGCTGAAAACCGGATTGGCCGGCTCGCGTCACCATAGGTAATCGCATTGCCGAGAAGGTTTGAAACCATCTGACCAATACGGTCCCTGTCGCAGTAAACTTTTTCGGTGATGTTGAAGTTCGTCTCAATGGAAATGCCGGGCGTTCCCAATTGGAGCTCTTCTGCAATCTGCTTGAGGACGGGGTCGAGCAGTTCGTCCGCATCAAGCCGCAGCGCGAAGCCACTGCCAAGCCTCCCTCGCGCAAAATCGAGCACGTTATCGATCAGGCCCGACATGCGCTGCACACTGCCTTGCATCAGGGTAACGATCCTCTGTGCCCTTGGGCTTAGGTCTTCTTGCAGGAGCATGCGCGAACCGCCCTCCATCGAAGCGAGCGGGTTGCGAAGATCATGCCCCAAAACCGCAATGAACTGTTCGCGCAACTCCGCTATTGCCAGTTCCTCGCTCAGACCTGCCTCCGCCAGCATCCGTTCGGAGATCGCTTCGCTTTTGGCACCTTCAGCGGCGATTCGCTTGTCGACCAAATCGCGTTCGTAGCGGCGGCGTTGAGCAGCCGGGAAGATGACGACACGGGTAAATTGCAGGTTGCCATCGTCATCCCGCCGCTCTTTTGCGTTGGCAAGCACCGGCAGTTTCTTCTCGTCGCCGGTCACAAAATCGAAAGCGACCTCTTCAAGGAAACCTTGCATGCGCAACAGCGGCGAAAAATGCGTTTCGTAAAACATTCGTCCGGAAAGCGTCAAAAGTTCACTGAACTTCTTGTCGAGAAGGTCGAGCTGTGAAACTCCAATCCAACGCGAGAAGGTGAGATTGGACTTGAAGATTCTGCCGTCGGGGCGAAGCGACAAGTATCCGCACGGTGCGTTCTCGTACAGCTCCGCAAGATCTTCGGCGAATGTGCTATTGGGATCCTCGGGCACGGCTCACACAAACGCCTTGATGGCCGCAATGACTTCGCCGGGCGCACTCAGATTGGGGCAATGCCCCGTAGCGTTCAACATAACCAGTTGGCTTTGAGGAATGTGTTGCTTCACGTATTCGCCTACATTCTCTGAGGCGATAATGTCTTCCCGGCACTGAAGTATCAATGTTCGCGCTGTGACACGTTGAAGATCGTCGCGATTGTCCGACGTGAAAGTGACCCGCGCAAACTCCTTTGCAATGTCAGGGTCGGTTCTGCAGAAGCTGTTGGTTAGCTCTTCACCAAGTTCGGGTCTGTCCGGATTGCCCATAATGGCTGGGGCCATCGCCGCCGACCACCCAAGATGATTGTCCGCGAGGGACTCCAGCAACTCGTCGATCTGAGCACGACTGAAGCCGCCGACGTATTCACCGTCGTCGATGTAGCGGGGCGATGGGCCGACGAGGATCAGGCTGTCGAAAATCGCTGGGTCCTTGAGCGAGGCAATCACGCCGATCATCGCACTGACGGAATGCCCGACGAACACCGCATCCTTGAGTTCGAGTTCCTTGCCAATCTCGATAAGGTCGTCGGCGTATCCTTCGAGGGAAGCATATTTCGCGGAGCTGTAAGCGCCAAGATCGGAGCCACCGGCCCCGACGTGGTCGAAGAGAATTGTTCTAAACTTGCTTTCGAAGGCTGGCGCCACCAACTTCCACATGTTCTGATCGCAGCCAAAGCCGTGCGCGAACACCATCGACCGTTCCCCGCTGCCGGATAGTTTGACATTGTTGCGCTCTAAAACGGACACCCGGGACTCCTGATTTCGCAAAACGAAGTTCGACTGTATGCTTTGAAAGCTCGAACACCTAACTGCTTCGCGCCGCAGCAGCTCTTTTTTCGCGCTTCGAGCTTAGCCGGTCCGCGCATTATCCGCCCACTTCCGCTTTTCACGTTTTTCCATGGCGATTTATACGCCGCCCGGCGCAAGCTTATCTAACTGTAATTTACAGTAATGTACTTCCACCCTGTCTTGCCTGCCGTCTAACCTGAACGGGAACGCAACGCTGCAGGGAAATCGAGATGTATATCAACAGACGGGCCTTTGTATTAGCTGGCGGCGTTGCCGCAATCAGCCTCGCGATAAACCATCCCACATTTGCGCAGACGCTATCGGCGGAAGAAGCTCGCCAGATTGCCGAGGATGCATACATCTATGGCTATTCGCTCATCACGACCGAGGTCACCCGCGTTCAAATGAGCAATGTGCCGAAGGTTGTGGAATTCACCGGGCCGATGGGACAATTTATCAATGTTCCCCGCTATCCGCCCGCGAACTATCGCGGCGTATCTGCCCCCAATGCGGATACGCTATATTCCGTAACATGGCTCGATCTGAGTGAGCCCCAGGTTTTTAGCCATCCGGACATGGGCGACCGCTTCTACTTGTTCGAGGTAGTCGACTTATGGATGTCGGACTCCGAGCAATCGCCGAGCAAACGCACGGCTGACGGAAAAGCCGCCAACTATCTGTTTACCGGCCCGGGCTGGAAAGGCGATGTACCGGCAGGAATAAAGCATTTCCCCATGGCGACCCGCTATATGGTCATCCTCGGCCGCACCTATGCTGACGGGACGAAGGCGGATTACAAGGCCGTCAATGCGTTGCAGGCGCAATACAAGATTACGCCGCTGTCCGCGTGGGGCACTAAAAATTACAAGCCAAAAGCTCCGAAGGTGAACCCTAAGCCGGGTTTCAGCATGAAAGACGCTCCGCAAAAAGTCATTCTCGACATGGGGACGGAAGGTTATTTCAATCTGATGGCAAAGCTGATGGGCGGGGACGCGCCGCCGGCGGCCGAAGATGCGCCGATCATCGCGAGCATGGCTAAAATCGGCATCGAGCCCGGGAAGCCATTCGAGATGAGTAAACTGGATCCTGCGGTACAGGCGGCGTTGAAAGACATTCCGCAAGCTGCCCTGAAGACGATCCAGGCCAACAAGGAAAAAATGGGCGAGATAGTAGACGGCTGGGTCGTGTCAAAGGGGCTCGGCACATATGGGCCAAATGACTACATCAAACGCGCCACCGTGGCCGCCTTTGGCTGGCCCGCCAATCAGCAGCTTGATGCGGTCTATCCCTACACCGAAGTCGATTCGAAGGGTGAAAAGCTGACCGGTGCGAACAACTACACCTTGACCTTTCCTAAGGATCAGACGCCTCCCGTAAACGGTTTCTGGTCAATCACCATGTACGAGATCGACAAGGGCTGGTGGTTTGTACCCAATCCGCTGAACAAGTTTACGGTCAGCCCACGCAACAATCCAAAGCCCAATGCTGACGGATCGTTGACACTTTATTTCCAAAACAAGTCGCCTGGCGCGGACAAGGAGGCTAACTGGCTACCGGCGCCCAAAGGAGCTTTCATCCCGATGCTGCGCATGTATTGGCCCAAGGACGCATCTCCCTCAATCCTGAATGGAAGCTGGAAGGTGCCCCCGGTGGTCAAGGAAAGCTGAGATGGCGGCTTAGCGGCAACTCTGGGTGAGGTTCGGTCAGTTCAGCACGTTCGGCGGGAGCACTCCGTCACCGGCGGCAGACAGCCTGGCCTCAGAGGGCCCGCGCTTCAACGAATTCCACACCACAGCGCTGTGCTCCCCACACGAGCGATCCGTTGCTGACGAGCCGCAACCACCATTCGTCGGGCTTCGGCTAGGTCACGTGGCTGCCGCAAATTGCGGCCTCCACTCATCGCTAATGACTGCTCCGTGGACGCGTCTGCACGGGAGGCATGTACTACTCGCGGATAAACGTAAACGGGAGTAGAATTCACGAGACGAGAAGCGGTTTGGTTCTCAAGAACCTCATAGCAGGCCTACACCTTGTTGGAGAGGGGCCATGGGAATGGATCATGCCGAGCGACGGCTGGTTGCAATTCTCGCCGTCGACATTGTGGGCTATTCCAGACTTGTTGAAGCGGACGAGGCCGGTACGCTCGCAGCAATCAGAGACTTGCGATCCAAAGTTACCGATCCGCTACTTGCCGAATATCGCGGCAGGATAGTCAAGCTTATGGGCGACGGTGCCATCATGGAGTTTGGCTCGGTTGTCGATGCCGTCGTCTGTGCCGTCGCGCTACAAAGAGGAACTGCCGCTCACCAAGCCGGCGTAGCGGCAGACAGGCGCATCGTCTTTCGGATGGGCATCAATCTTGGAGATGTCGTGGTCGAAGGCGATGACCTCCTTGGCGATGGGGTCAACGTCGCCGCGCGGCTCGAGCAGCTTTGCGAGCCAGGCGGACTATTCGTTTCCGGAACAGCGTATGACCAGTTGCCGGGCAGGCTTGAGCTGCCTGTGGAGTTTGTGGGTGAGCGCCACATGAAAAACATCGCCCGCCCGGTGCGAACCTATCGCGTCAGGCTTCGGGGGACGGACATTGCCAAAGCAACGATAGCAGGGCGCTTGCACCGGTGGGCAATTGTAGCGGCAGTCGTCTTGGTCGCGGTTTCCTTGGCCGGTTCAACACTTTGGCTGTGGCCGCGCCAACCGGTTGCTGAGTCGGCCATGATGGCCCGCATGAAATATCCGCTTCCGAAAGAACCTTCTATCGTTGTCATGCCGCTCGACGATCTCAGCCCCGGGGCCTCGCAGGCCTATTTCGCGGATGGGATAACGGAGGATCTGATTACCGAGCTGTCAGAATTGCCCGGCCTCTTCGTCATCGCTCGGCACTCGTCCTTTACGTACAAGGGCCGGCCAACAAAGCTTCAAGATATCGCGGAAACAATGGGGGTACGCTATGTGCTCGAAGGCAACTTGAGGCGTGATGGCGACTTCGTGCGGATTGAAGCACAGCTCACAGACGCGCTAAACGATCAGCGCGTGTGGGATAAGCACTACGAGGGCAGGATATCGCAGGTTTCTGCGCTTCAGAACAAGCTTGTCGGCGAGATTGGCTTATCGCTTCAAGTGAACGTCCCGCCTTCTGCTGAAACGGCACAGGCGGAAACCACCCCCGAAGCATATGATCGGTTGCTCGAAGGCTTGGGCCATTTGCGTATCGGCACCGACGTCGAGTTGCTCAAATCGATCGCGCTTTTTAACGAGTCCCTCAGCCTCGATCCTTATTACAGTCGTGCTCACGCTGCAGTCGCCGCTGCGAATTGGGAGATAGCGGTCGCCTGCTGGAACTCGGGTAATTCTGCGTTTCGGAAGGCCATGAGCAGCGTCGATCAAAGCCTGCCGATGGCGATGCTTTACCAGAACGCGCTCGCCTATGCCATTTCATCGGAGGTGCTGGCTGCGCATGGCGGCTATGATCAGGCCGTCATCGCAATCAACCGCGCGATTCAGCTCGACGCCAACGACCCCGAACATCACATCCGCAAAGCACGATATCTCAATGCTGCAGGTCGGGCGCCCGAAGCGGAAGTGGAAGCGCGGCTTGCCATGCGGCTCGATCCGAAATATCCGCCGGAGTATCTCAGGGCCTTGGCTATCTCGCTGTTCCATCAGGAGAAATATGAGGATGCCGTCGATGCCTTGAAATACCTGATAACCCTGCAATGGGATGTGGCCGATGACTACGCTACCTTGACGTCCGGCCTGGGCCACTTGGGAAATTTGGGTGGTGTTCAGCTCAACATGGCCAAATACAACGGGATCACCATACCTTTCGGCCGCGGACCGCTAACTGTTCAGGCAATTGCCTGGCAGTGGTATGTCGATATGTCCGATTATTATCCTGCCTATCGTGACAGGTTGCTCGAAGGATTGCGCAAGGCCGGGGTGCCGGAAGGCGCTGGAACCGACATTGCCTATGAGACCTACGCCAAGGCTGTCAACAGGGTGAATGGCGAGTACTCCGTCAGCGGTGCGCCCAAGCTCGGTGCCGCCGCAGTCAAGCGGCTAATTGATGAAGGGGCGCAACTGATTGATGTGCGCAGTCCAAGGCCATTCAGTCATGCGCATATCCCGGGTTCCATCAATCTGCCGGCGACCAACGTCCTTTCAAAGGCGACACTTTCCGAAAAGGTTGGTGCAAGCAATGCCATCATCTTCACTTGCCAGGCCAAATATTGCGTCGACGCGGCCTTCGCATCGGCCAAAGCCCTGGCTTGGGGATATCCCAGAGTTTCTTATTTCGCTGATGGCATTGCAGCCTGGCAGGATGCCAATTACCCGACTGAGACAAGTTTGACGAAATAGCCGGTCGAGTTCGTGAACTGAGGGCAATATGGGTAGGGCTACATGGCTTCCCAACTTATGTGTCATTCTTCATTCCTTCACCGGTCGCCAGATGACGCGCTTCTTGTTGACGCGATCGCGGTCGTCTTCGTAGGGCATAACTTCGCAGTCTATGGAATTGCAGTCCCGACACCGGAAGGTGAGGCTTGGAAGTGTGCGGCCATGGCCGAGAACAGCGGCCAGGTCAGTCGCCGTGAAGGTCGCGACCTTATCACATTTTCGGCAACCAACCCGCACGAACATGCCGTAGCGGGCCGCCTGCCCCAGATTCTTGATTGTCCTTGTCATGAGAACGAAAAGAGAACAAATTGCCGGAGCGAGTCAAGTGGGATGAACCAGTAATGCACCGGGGCACGCCCCGACAACCATGAAACAATGCTCAACTCGGGGGCTTCGCCGCATTGAAGCGACCTGCTGCAAAGCTGCCAGACCCGCTACAGGACATCCCGGCATGCCTATTTTTGAGACACATCACGCCGAACATTGGTATAGTGTTTTCGCTTGGACACGTTCCATCGGAGAATAGCGTCGTGGCAGGCGATATTGGTCTAACGGGCATGTCTGCCTGCGAGGTGGTCGATCTGTTAAATGGCGGTGAGGTAACGCCGCTCGATTGTCTCGATGCACTTGTGGTTCGCATTGCCGCCGTCGAGAACGTCGTCAACGCACTTCCTATTCTTTGTCTCGATCGCGCCCGCGATCGAGCCCGTCGCCTGCTCCAACAGCCTCTCGGGCGCCGCGGTCGTTTGGCGGGATTGCCTGTGCCGATCAAGGACCTGACAGACGTTTCCGGCGTTCGCAGCACCTATGGCTCGACAATATTTGCAGACCATGTTCCCGAACAATCCGACATTCTTGTCGAGAGGCTGGAGGCCGAGGGCGGTGTTGTTTACGCCAAGTCGAACACCCCAGAATTTGGTGCTGGTGGCAATACATTCAACGACGTCTTCGGGACAACATTGAATCCCTGGAATACCGACCTGTCCGCTGCAGGCTCCTCGGGTGGAGCCGCCGTTGCTCTTGCCACTGGCATGGCCTGGGTCGCGCAAGGCTCCGACCTTGGAGGCAGCTTGCGCAATCCCGCAAGCTTCTGCGGCGTAGTGGGCCTGCGCCCAAGCCCGGGCCGCGTTCCTCGCAGTGCACGATTCAAGATCGATGACCTGCTGAGCGTCAACGGTCCTATGGCTCGTAACGTCGAAGACACAGCGCTTTTGCTGGATGCGATGACCGGCGATAGCCCTGCTGACCCTCTGTCGTTACCGCGGACCGAGAGTTTCCTTGCCGCAGCGCGCTCCGGCTGGCGGCCGGCGCGGGTGGCCTTTTCCGCCGATCTTGGCATTACGCCCGTTGACCCGGAGGTCGCCTCGATCTGTCGCGCAGCAGCTGCAAGCTTGGCGGCAATTGGCACGCATGTTGAAGAGGCGCATCCCGATCTCTCGGAGGCCCATGACACGTTCAGCGTCCTGCGCGGCATGGCCTTTGCCATAAGTTACGGCGCGCTTCTGGAACCGCATCGGGACAAAATGAAGCCGGAAGTCGTATGGAATATTGAAAAGGGGCTCAGCTATTCGATGGCAGATATCGTACGAGCGGAAAACAATCGCGCGGCGATTTACCGAAGGATGCATGCCTTTTTCGAGACTTATGACCTCCTTCTTTGTCCGGCCACGATCGTTGCCGCGTATCCTGCCAGCGACAGATACGTGAAGGAATGTGCCGGCTACACCTTTCCGAATTATTTCGAATGGCTGGCAATAGCCTACGCAATTTCCCTGACAGCGTCGCCGGCGCTCAGCCTGCCTTGCGGGTTCACCAAAGATGGACGTCCGGTCGGACTACAAATCGTCGGCCGCACCCGCGCCGAGGGACAGGTACTTGCTGCCGCCCGAGCACTGGAACTCCTTTTGGACCTTCATCCACCGACGCCGATAGACCCACGACCGCCCCGCCATGTTTGATTTCATGAATGTCAGTCCGGAAGGCAGGTCTTGGCGCCAGGCAACAGCTGCACACCGATTGTTGATTACTGTTTGTATCCCTTTGCTTGCATGCAGCTATTGATCAGATTGGCTTCTTCCTTCCGTCTGGCAGAACTATCGGAAGCCAAAGAAGCCGTTGCACTCGCGGCCTGATATTTGCACTGCACCATATCATTGTCTGCCGGAGTCGCCGGAGCCTCGCTATGGACCCACTTTTTTTCGGAAGAAGCACACGACGCGAGCACCATCAGCGGAACCACGATCAGCAGGATACGGCTTCGGGAAAGTTTCTTAGAAAACGTGTCGTTTGAATTTGTAACTGCATTGCGCATCGTTCGAATTCCTCATTCTATGGGTCTATCCTGTGTACGAAGCCTCCCATTTGGTGGCCGACGCGGGTATTCCGTAGTGCAACACTATCGTATTTGCTGTTGATAGTCCCGTATTCGCTGCCGCTCACTAGTGACATCCTCATACGCCACCTCTTTCCGAACGATGCATTACTTGCAAATGTGGCGATACCGCAGCATTTGTCTCTATCGCCTGCGTCTCATGGAACAGACAGGTTTGGCCCGCGTTCCATCACTGAACCATTAATCATTTACGGGTCTAATGACGACGATTGCGGCAGATATGTTTTCAGGCGGCTCGCTCTTCTATGCCCTGACTGCGATGGCTCTCATTGTCGGAGTGTGGCTGTTTTTCATTTTACGACAGCATATGAGATGATCGATCGGCATGAACAATAATAGAGCCTGGTATCTCCGGATTGCCGCTTTTGCCCTGATCCTGATCGTGTTCCTGGGCGCGAGCGTTTACTTCCTTCCGTCTTGAAGGGTGGAAAAAGCCGGATATTCAACATCACACGTAATTTTCGAAGGGGCGCGGTTTCTTAGGTGAATGCTGATGGAGGGTGTATACTGGTCAACGGAGGATATATGCTAAAAACCTATTATAATTGCCCTATTTCCGATGAACCTGTTCATGAAGTGCTACCCCGAGACGGCGATTTCGTTGAATTCTTTTGCCCGACCTGCGGACAGTTTCGGATTTCAAATAAATCGATCAAATCGATGCGCCACCGATCGCGCAGCGAGAGAGAGGCCATGCTGACCGACGCCAGGCGCGATGCTCAAGGCGGAGATGGCATTCCGCTTGTAAGAGACAGCCATTCACATGCGAGGAAAACAGATGACCAACGATAAGACGACTTCTACATGGAAGAACCGCCCTCAGGGCAAAATCGGAGAAACCTACACTGTCGATCACCTCATGGAAGCGTTTAACCTCAACAGGGATGATGCCGAACAGTTGATCATCAAATTCAACGGTGATTGCGAGCGAATCAATGCTTCGGTCAACGCGCGAAAGAGTCGCCGTTAGCCACATTTTTTTCGAGCCCCTTTTGCTCACGCTAAAAGGGCACAATCCTATGGCCTTACAGGCAAGACATTTCTTTCGACTGAAATCCATCTCCTGTCACAAATGAAGGAAACCGATGACGCTATACCTATGGTATTTCATCGTTCTAGGCGGCCCCGTCGTATTGGGCGCCATAATCGCATTCGATATGATGAAGCGCAGGCAATCTGCCAAGCTTAACAAGAGGCCTCAGGCCATCAAAAAGCTTTGTCCCGCGGAGTAAGCCACTCGCTGATTTGCAGCCCCCACTAAAAAGCCCCCCTGCCCTACCCACTCGCTTCCTAGAGTGTGTTCTCTCACTTCCGATCACGCGGCGTGCCATAGGCCGCGTCGCGCGGTCGCGAGTACTGATCTATTCTTGGCAAGGTATCATCGAAGGCAATCCAGGGAAGCTTCAGCTGCCAATAAGCATGCGCAGTGGGGGCGAAATGTTCAGGATGATCGAAGAAGCCGATCGTCAAATATATCTCGCCGGCTATGCCCTCATCCTCATACCCGATTGAGGTGCCACAGGTACCGCAGAAGCTGCGCACTACCCCACTCGTTCTTGAGAAGGTCTTTGGTGGCTCATTTGTAAAGCGAAATTGTGCCGTTTTGTAACCCACCCAGATCGTCAGCGGTGATCCGATCGCGCGGCGACAATCATCGTCGTGATCGTAGCAGATCCAGAACGGTTCGCCCTCGGCCTCGGCGGTGACTTGCCCGCAAAAGCAGGCGCAGGTTTCCAGCCTTTGTGTCATTCATTTCGAATCAATTGCCTGAAATTTAGTTCCGCGCCGGTCAATTTGCATTTATACATTTTGGATCGATTGCCAAGAATTGGGACCCAGCGAATAAAGATTTGGTCTCGCGATGGTGTAGCATTATTTTGACGGCCGCTTGGCAACATGCACCACGTCGGGGGAATCCATATGAAGAGCAGTGTCAGAGCCTGGTTTATCTTTGCTTTGGTTTTCATTGCGGCCGCGATAATCTATTTTGGCGTACCACTCATTTGGCATGCCTTGTTTGATCGTCCAGCATAGCCAAGGCGAACGTCCGCTTCCTCTAACGCCTTCCGGAGAAAAGATGAGGAAACTCAGTTTAACGAGATCTGCTATGTGGGGCGCTATACTTGGATGCCTGCTGATGGCCATATGGATACTCTATACAGGCAGGGCGCGAAGCGTTCCCGCAACAGGATATCTTGTTGAGCTTCTCGGAGGAGCAGCGGTCGGAGCCGGACTGCTATCCCTCATCGTGTGGCTTGTCGGATCCGCCGTGCGCCAGAAATAGCAATCGGGATTATCGCCGCGATTTTTCCTGTCATCATCGACTGAACAGAGGGACGCAGTTCATGTTCTACGCCATCTTGGCCTATCACGAGGAAGAGATTGTCGAATCATGGTCGAAAGAGGAGGACGCATCGTTGATGGCCGAACTTCTGGAAATCGGCGACCGCCTTGTAAAGGAAAAGAGCCTGGGCCCAGCGGCCCGCCTTGGGCCGACCCGGCGCGCGGTCACATTGCGCGGCAAGGGAGCCGGTATCGTCACTGACGGGCCGTTTACAGAAACAAAGGAGCAATTGCTTGGCTTCTATGTTGTTGAGTGCCCTGCAATTGAGGGGGCGATCGCCATTGCCCGCGACTTGCGCCGTGCCAACCCGACCGCCGTCTATGAAATCCGCCCGGTCTTGCTCTACCAGTCCGGGGCGACGCTATCAGACAGGGATTGATTGGCACTCCCGGTGGGAGCTCGCTCGACCGGAAATATGTACGATCACGTCTGTACTCCCGCTATCTGGCTGAATGAAGCCGAAGCCCTTCTGAGAAGTGAACCACTTAACTGTACTAGTAGCCATGCGCCTCCCCTCTGTTGCAAATAACAAAGTATCGAGGGCAGTGGTAGGATGAAGCCGTGGCATCACCGACGGATGGAAAACCCATTGTCGGCTGTCCTTATGACAAACTTGAGTGGCCGACTTTTACTCTGAACATGGCAATGCCGGCGCCATTACGGTGTCTCAAACGGAACAAATGCGCAGCGAAAGGAAGGATTCATCGACCGCCGAGATTGCATGCGCTTTAATTCAACCCGCAGATATTGACGGAGATACCCAACTCGGCCGCCAGCGCTGCTTTGGTCCACATGGCTGCGTCCGCCGCCTCGGCGGTGGTGCCATAGGCAACTTGAACATGGTTCGCCTGATGCCGCGCCATCATGGCGTCGCGATCAACGCCTGTCAGGACGGCGTGCATGATAGGCCATTCGGGATTGGTGGCCCGCGACCGTCGCTCCGTCTCAGCTTCTGACAACGCTACGGCCTGGCCGCGACCAATATCCATATGAAGCGTGCCGTCTGCCACAAAGATTCGGCTCCACACGAGTTCACCGGCTTTAGCGACGCCGCGCAGAGTGCCGCCTCCGGCAGGAAAGAACATTGCTGGTTGGCGGAAGCTTTCCGATCCTGCCCAGCCGCCCTCGTGGTGTGCCGGAGGCGCCGCTCCCGAAATCTCGAAGACCCAGATGAAATCATCGCGGCCACCCGAGCGGTCGATGTCGCCCCAGCGAATATCGTGCAGCGTATTTTCCACCGGCTGGCCAAGCGCGCGATGAACGCGATTGGTCATGACTCCATCGAGTGCTGCGCACTCATCGACTTCGTTGAAATGGACGATCGCTTCGCCCGGCTTGATCGGCTTGCCATCGCGGCCGATGACGTCGGGGCGGTCATCATTATTGAGCATTCCCTCGACGAGATCAGAGGCTGGAAGAAGGTCCTTCAGCCCCTGCTGATACTGAATTCCAACCGCCTCGCAGCCGAAGGCGTCGGCTATTCGCACCACGGCGATGTACATGCGGCATTGGTCGATAACCTGCGCTTCGGTAAGCTCAATTTTCGGATCGTCACCGAGGTGGAATGTCATGCCCTTTGCGACCATCCAATTGTACACTTGACGCGCTTCGGTCTCTGATACTTGCATCGTTGCGTGGTAGAGCGCCGATTGGGACAGCCGTTCCTTCCAGAAGCCCAGCGGCATCAGGAGCTCGTCGGGGATGATTGCATTGTACATACCCATGCAGCCTTCATCAAAAACGCCAAGGATGACCTTGTCGCGCCGGATGGATTTTGCAAGCTCCCGGCCAAGCCTCGCTGCCTCGGCGGGCAGGCGGGCCTTGTCCAGTGCGATGGCATGCGACGTGTCATGCTCGATTCTACCAGTTACGAGCCACTTCTTTAGTCCAGAGCGAAAGAAGGTGTCGTCGAATGTCTCGCTCCATAGTGTCGAGTAGGCGACGCCGGCTTTGGTGAGGGAACCGTTCAGATTGAGAAGTCCGACGAGCCCGGGCCATTCCCCGGCCCAGTTGGCAACAGTCAAGATTGGTCCGCTGTGGTTGACGAGGCCGGCGAGCACGTGATGCGAATATTGCCAGACCGCCTCGGCGACAATAAGCGGCACCGCGGGGTCGATCGTGGCAAAAATGTCCATGCCTTCGCGCTGTGAGGCGATAAACCCGTGGCCCTTTTCATTTCGGAACGGATGGGCGCGCACGAGGTCGTGGCCTAGACTGGCCAATACCTCGGTGAGTTTCCGCTCCATCGCCGCCTGGGCCGGCCAGCACTTGACATTCGCACTCTCCCGCAGGTCACCGCTGGCGACAAGCATTATCCTGGTCATAATCGTTCCTCTTAATTCAGCGGCTCGGCCGACATGATTTGCGCGTAAGCGGCAAAGTCTTCCTGCATCCTGCGGAACACTTTGTATTTTGCCTGGTGATACCGCCGAATCTTTCCGGATCGTGGTTCGACAACCGTTCCGTCTCCGCTCATGGCTGACATCGCGGAAGCAATGTCATTGAATGCGCCGGCCGCTACGGCGCCGAGAATGGCAGAACCCAACAGCACTGGTTCCGACTGCGCCGGCACCACCACACGGCACCCCGTGGCGTCGGCATGCTCCCGAAGATAAAGTATATTCTTTGCGAGCCCGCCACTGACTACGAGGCTCGACACCTCGATCCCCTTGCGTTGCATCTCTTCAATGATATGGCGTGTGCCATAGGCGAGAGCTTGGATGGTCGCGAGATAGTCGAGTGCAAGGTCGTCAACATCGGAATCAAGGGTGAGCCCGCTCACCGCGCCTTTTCGCCACGCTTGCGCCAAGGGCGAACGGTTTCCGTGAAAATCGGGGTTGACGTGCCTATCCGCCGTCAAGAAGGCGGTCTCGTCCGCCATAGCGGCCAGGTGCCGATGCAATTGTTCGGCGGGCCTACTATTGTCGCCAAGCGTGGCGCTGGCGGCGTGGCGAGCGATCACAGCATCGATCAGCGCGCCGGCGGCGGATTGCCCGCCTTCACTGGCCCATACTCCTGGAAGCAGCACGGAATAATAGGGTCCCCATACGCCGCCGACGAAGATAGGTTCTTCGGAAGTTACAATGTGACATGATGATGTGCCGCCAATAAGCGCAAGGCTTGCGCCGCGAGCAGCGCTGACTCCCAACGTTCCAAGCGCGCCTGCATAGGCGTCGATCATGCCGCTCGAAACGGCGATACCAGGTCGCAGGCCGAGTTCCCCCGCTGCAGTCTCGCTCAATTGTCCAATGGCGGTTCCCGCCGGCGCAAATTGGTTGCCGATCGCCAGGTGATCACTGTCCCCGAGATCGCCAAGGCCAATTGCGGTGAAGAATTCTTGATCCCATCCTTCGCCATTGAACCCCTTGTGCCCGAGATAGGTCCACTTGCACACAGCCGAGCAGACGGACCGGGTGCTGGTGCCTGTTGCCCTGTGGACGAGCCAGTCGGGAAGGTCCCAAAACGTAGCGGCAATCTTCCAGCTCTCCGGCAGTTCGCGCTTGAGCCACCGAAGTTTTGGCATCTGCATTTCCGGAGATATACGTCCGCCGACATAGTCAAGAACCTCGCCGCCAATTGCATTGATTTCATCGGCATCGCCAATTGCCCGGTGGTCCATCCAAAGGATGATGTCACTATCCGGTGTCGAATTGGGGCAGACGCTTACCGGTTTTCCAGTCTCACCGACAACGACGAGCGAGCAGGTGGCGTCGAAGCCGATACCGACGATGCTGGCAGGGGCGATTCCGGCGCGTTCCGTCGCCGCAACCACCGCCATACAAACTGCGCGCCAGACGCCGGCTGAGCTCTGCTGGGCGAAGTTCGGGCGCGGGCGAAGCGTTTCGATCGCGGCAATACCTGTTCCGAGCAGCGTGCCCCGGGCATCGAAGACGCCGGCGCGGGCACTGCCCGTCCCGACGTCAATTCCCAAAAATGCTTTCATGCGATTTTCCCGTGTCGTTCCCGCACCGACTACCAGGCAGTAAAGCCGCCATCCACGACCACATTCGAGCCGGTCATGTAGGACGAGGCATCGGAGGCAAGGAAGCGGATCACTCCGTTGTACTCATTGATCTCGGCCTGCCGGCGCATGGGCACGCGGTCGAGGAAGGCTTCGACAAATTCCTTATCGAAGCTTGCCGTCTTTACGCCGCCGAAGGAGATGAGGTTGACGCGAACGTTCTTCGTTCCCCAATAAGTGCCGAGATAGCGCGTCAGGTTGACCAGGCCCGACTTCGACGCGGCGTAGGAGATCGCCTTGACGAATGGAATGCCGTCGCGCTCTTCGCGATAAGCATAGAGAGCTTGGTTCGGCGAGACGATGCCGTAAATCGAGCCGACATTGATGATCGAACCGCGCCCGACCTCAGCCATCTTGCTGCCGACGACCTGGCTGGTCAGCATGACGCCCGTAAGGTTGGTATCGATAATTTCATCCCAATATTTCTGCGGGTAGACCTCGAAGGGCGCATTCTGCTCCGCCGAGCCATCTGGCTTGGAGTCGATTCCGGCATTGTTGACGAGGATGTGCGGGACACCCCAATCGTCGATCAGTTGTTCGGTCGCCTTTTCGAGGGCGGCCTTGTCGGTCACGCTTGCTTCGTAGACGCGAATGCGGTCTGTGAGGTCCGGGAACTTTTCGGCAAGCTTCTCGGCGCTGAAAGGGCGTCTGCTGAAGATTGCTACCTTTGCGCCGGCTTCCGCAAGCGACTTGGAGAATTGCGTGCCTAGCTGACCGAGACCGCCCGTGACGACCGCGACGCGGCCACTGATATCAAATGCATCACTCATGGTGTTTTTCCTGGTGTCCTTAAATGTTCGGTAGTCAAGCGGACTTAGCGGATGTATCAACCGCTTCGCGCGCGCGGCGCAGTCCCTCATTGAGGAACAGGACGTCATTTCCCATGATGATCATGTCGACGCCCTTCTTCTTGAGCGCGGAGACGTTCTCGGCAACAGGCGGAATGCATGGTGCCATCACCTTGATGCCGCGCGCATGGCATTTTTCGATGAGCTCGGCGAGCTTCTCCTCGATTTCAGGATGCGACATCGAATAGTCGATGGAGATGCGCCGCGAAATCGAATAGTCCGCCGGTCCGAAGTTGATGACGTCGATACCTTCGACGTCGAGGATCTCGTCGATATTGTCGAAGAACTCGTAGCTCTCGGCCATTGGAATGACGAGACGGGTTGCGTTCTCGTGCTCCATATATGCCGACCACTGGAAACCGGGCCCGGCAAAGCCAGCGGCACGACAACTGGCATCACCGCCACGGCGGCCAAAGGGCGGGAATTTAGCGGCCCTCACGATGGCGCGCGCCTGTTCGGCCGTTCCAACTTGCGGCACGATAACCCCCGTCGCCCCGAATTCGAGCGACTTGCGAATGTCCCATTCATTGGTGCCGCGAACCCGCACGAGAGGCGCGATTCCCGCGAGCAGCGCGACAAGCACCAGTTTTTCCATGTGTGCATCGACGTTGACCGGCGTGTGTTCGGCGTCGATGAAGGCGAAGTCGAGCCCCCAGTTTCCGGCGGCCTCGATGGCAGCCGTCGATCCCGTGTAAAAAGTGGCGCCGAACGTCGGCTCGCCGTTTTTCAACTTGCTGGCTAGTTTGGTGTTCTCTGGTCCGGGCAATTTCTCAGTCTCCTTGGTGGTAATGGCTTGGCCGCTCACTTGAGATCGGGCGCGATGAAGTTTTTTAGTTCCGGCGTTTTTGGATGGGTGAAGATTTCTTCCGATTTACCCTCTTCCCAGACCGTGCCCTGGTGCATGAAGACGGTGCGGGTGGCGACGCGGCGGGCGAACCCCATCTCGTGCGTGACCAGAACCATGGTCATGCCGGCTTCAGCGAGCTGAGCGATCGTCTTGAGAACCTCGCCTGTCAGTTCGGGATCGAGCGCCGACGTCACCTCGTCGAATAGCATTACCTTTGGCTTCATTGCCAAGGATCGCGCTATGGCAACGCGCTGTTGCTGACCGCCCGATAATTCGTCCGGATAAGCATCTGCCTTCTCTGCCAATCCGACACGGCTCAGGACCTCCCGCACCAGCGCTGAACCTTCATCACGTGGCAGCCCTTTGACGACCCGTGGCGCAAGCGTGATGTTTTCGGCGACGGAAAGGTGCGGGAAGAGGTTATAGCTTTGAAACACCATGCCGACCTCCTTGCGCAATTCACGCAGGTTGGCGCGGGATTGGTCGAGCTTGTGGCCTACAACTTCGATCGTGCCTTCCTGGAACGGCTCAAGCCCGTTGATGCAGCGGAGCATGGTGCTCTTGCCAGAGCCCGAGCGGCCTATTACCGCGACGACATCGCCGTTTTCCACCGCAAGATTTATGCCTTTGAGGACAGGAACGTTGCCGTAGGATTTTTTGAGATTCTCAATGCGCAGTGCCGGCATGTTTTCTTTCCTTGAGTTTCTCGCTCCACCACGACAGGGGATAGCAAACGACGAAGTACATCGCGGCGACCGTCAGGAAGACGTGGAAGGGCTGGAACGTCATGTTGTTGAGGAGCTGGCCGGCCCGTGTCAGTTCGACGAAGCCAATCAGAGCGGTCACGGACGTATTCTTCACGATCTGCACCATGAACCCGACTGTGGGACCGAGCGAGATTTGAAATGCCTGTGGCAGGATCACATAGCGCAGGCGTTGGAACGGGCTGAGTGCGAGTGCGTCGGCTGCTTCCCATTGCGTGCGTGGAATGGCCTCGATACAGCCGCGCCAGATATCGGCAAGGAATGCAGTGGCGTAAATCGTCAGCGAGATCGCTGCCGCGGCCAACGGCGGGAAATAGAAGCCAAGAAAGCTCAATCCGTAATAGGAGAGGAAGACGACAATCAGCAGCGGAGTTGCCTGAACGAGCTGGATATATCCCGCCACCAGCGCCCGCAGCCAATTTGGGCCGAGGGAACGCGCAATAGCAAAGAGCAGGCCGAAGATCCCGCCGCCGACGAATGTGCACAGGGAGAGGCCCACGGTCCACACAAGACCGTGGAAAAGGAATTGTACGCTCTGCCAACCGAAGGACTGGATCATGATTCGACCTCGCGGGGGAGGGTGAGTGTTGCGGCTGCAGACCCCGTCTTGGGGACGCGGCGACGGAACAGCCACAGCCCGACCAGCCAATAGAGAAAGCGGAAAACGAAGGTCATGGTGATGTAGATTGCCGCCAAAACCAGAAAGGTTTCGAGACTGCGGAAGGTCTGTGATTCGATCTTTGCGCCTGCCAGGGTCAATTCGGTCGCCGAGATGGCGGACGCGATGGACGTGCCAAGCAGAGTCAGCGTGAGCTGTCCGGTCAGAGAGGGATAGATAATACGCAGTGCCGGAATAATGACGACATAACGCATGACCTGAAGGCGCGAGAGGCCCAGCGCGAGACCCGCCTCGATTTGCGTCTTCGGAATGGCGAGCAGGCCTGCTCGAAAGATTTCGGCCGAATAGGCTCCAAGGTTAAGGGAAATTGCGAAGATTGCCGCCTCATTGGCAGTCAGTCGGATTCCCATATAGGGCAACCCGAAAAACAGAAGGAACAGCTGCACGAGCAGCGGCGTATTGCGAAAGGCTTCAACGTAGGTGGCGCTGACAACGGCGCCCCACTTCGGGCCATCCACGCGTAGCAACGCGGCTGCGAGTCCGATCGTTAGCCCGATGCCGATGGACTGACTCGACAGTATTAGAGTGTCGATGGTGCCGCTGATCAATTCCGGCGTTCGCGCCAAAACGGGCGTGAAATTCATCTCGTATGCCATGACGGTCTCCTGCTGTGCCCGAGCCGGGGATCTTGACGATCCGGCTCGGGACAGGGCATGCACAAGTCGACGTTGTGTTAGAAGGTCGGAAGCTTGCCACCGGGGACAGGAATGCCGATCCACTTCCTGTGCAGTTGATCAAGCTTGCCGGTCACTTCGATGTAGTAGATGAAGTTGTTCAGCCACTGGTGGAGTTCAGTCGCATCTTTGCGCGTGGCCATCGACCAATAGAGGGTGAAGAGCGGAACGTCTTTCTTCACTTCGAGATTGCTGAGATTACGCTTGGTAATGATGTCGTTGGCGACCGCGGCAACAGCAGCTGTTGCATCGACCTGACCGGAGATCAGCGCCTGCATCGCAAGCGCATCGTCGTCGAATCGAACGACTTCAAGACCTTCGACACCGTAACCGCTGACTGCAACGTCCTGTGTACTGCCTTTAGGTACAGAAACTCGCTTACCTTTGAGATCGTCGAGCGAAGTCAGCTTCATATCCTTGGCCGCAACAAAGCGCATCTCATAGGCGCCGTAGGGATTGGTCATAAGGAACGTCTTGGCCCGTTCCGGTGTCGCGGTCATTTGCGCGATGAGGAAATCCACGCGGCCGGACTCAAGCGCTGCAGCCCGTGAAGCGTTGTTCACCGGTACAATCTCGAGCTTTACACCAAGGGCAGCTGCGGCCTCCTTGGCAAGGTCGACGATGAACCCGTCGGTGTTGCCGTTGGCATCTACCGTATCATAAGGCGGGATGCCGGTTAGAACACCGATGGTGACGCTGCCCTTCTTGGCGATATCCGCCGTCGTCTGTGCGCTTGCACCTGTTGCAGATGCAGCCAAAACGGCCGCCAGGGCAATGATGCCGCCGACCAAATGTCGCAAACGTTTGATCATTTTATTCTCCTCCCTCGTTCGTTACGGCTCGCACTAATCGTGGCGTACCGTTTGCTTGACACCGCCCTGACGTCCGGGCGACCTGCAGAGCGACTGCCACTTGCCGTGCGTGCCCTGAACTAACTCTTGACATATGACTTATGACATAAGTATGAGTCAAGCACGTTCGCTGAATAAATTGCAGCACATGATTGTGATGAAGAGCGACGGCCACCTGTGGATTGCAGTTGCGGTCGTGGGACTGAAAGAGAGGGCGAAAATGAGATCCACCGAACAGGCGCCGCCTGACGCGAGGCCGCGAAGCAGGCTTCATTCCTCGGTCGCGAGTGCGCTCGAGGACCAGATCATTTCGGGCGCCTTGCCGATTGGGGAGCGGCTTCCATCGGAAAGTGAAATTGCCCGTGACTTTGGTGTATCCACGCGGTCTGTGCGAGAAGCGATGCAAATCCTTGAGACCAAGGGACTCGTCAGACGTCGACACGGTGAACGCACCATCGTCGTCCGGGATGATGTCGCTGAGTTTCTGGGGACGCTCGCCGTTACGGTTCGGCAACGCTTCGCCAGCGACTCGGAATATCTCCTACAGTTGATGGTCGTACGCCGCATGATCGAAACCGAGGTGGTGGGCCTGCTGACAGCCAAGGCACAGCCGGTGAATGCCGAGGTAGAGGCGGCCCTTGAAGCGATGCGCGTCGCTCGCGACAAGGAGGATTTTGCAGGATTTACGCAGGCGGACGCAGCCTTTCATCTGGCTCTCGTCCACTCGACAGGAAATGCGATCCTGTCTGTCTTCTACGACAATCTCTACGGCCTCATCACCGAAGTCATCCGCGTCACCAGCCGTGTACCAAGCAAATCACTCGCGGCCGCCTATGCGGAGCACGCGGATATCTTCGAAATGATCCGCAACCGTGATGAGGCTGGTGCGAAAACGCTAATGCGCGCCCAAATCGACAACAGTGCAGCTTATCTGCGGGTCGCGATCGAAAATGCCAACGCTAAGGAAAAATGAAAATGCCTGATTTCAACTATTCGGACACGGATTGGGACTCGATAGAGCGCCTTAAGAAATGGTACTCCGGCGACGTCCACGACAGCATGGAGCATCTTGGCCTATGGGGATACCTCGACGGGATCTCGCTTCTTGGGGCCCTTGGCTCGGGAGAAGTCGTGTGCGGTCCCGCGGTAACCGTTCTATTCGAACCTTCTGATCGCAAGGGAGAGCCCCAGGACGTCTACCATAACGCGATTGACAATACGCCCAAGGGCGGAATTTTGGTCTGTGACGCCTCTTGTGCCGATGGATCCTGTTCGGGAGAATTGATGAGCACCGGAGCGAAAACCCGGGGCGCGGCCGCCACCATCGTCAACGGTACCGTCCGCGATCTCGCCCAGGTCCGCGCACTGGGCTATCCATTGTTCGGTACGTCGCCGAGCCCCGTGGGCGTGACCGGCAAGAAAGAACCGAAAAAATCTCAGGTGCCGGTCAAAATCGGAAGGGTGACCGTGAGCCCCGGCGATATCATATTTGGCGATATCGATGGTGTTGTTGCAATACCGAAAGAACGCCTCCGCGACGTTGCTGATGCCGCCGATGCACTCGGCAAAAACGAGGCGGCCGCGCGAAACCGTATTCTTGCGGGAGAAAAGTTGCAGTCGGTCTGGCCAGTTTGAATGTGGGGTGGCCCGCCACGGCGGGCCACCCAACGTCGCTTTGGGTTCCCATCCTGATGTCAACCGAGCTTCCTCGGTGGTTCGCCGAAAGGTAACTGCCATATCCTGCTAGGGCGAGGCTTCCCAAATCAGCTGTGATGCGATCAGCCAGTGGTGTTTCCATCTGAAAACGCGGATACCTGGAAACGTGTCGTTATCAGCAGCGATGAATTGCACCAAGAACGTGCTTGATAAGGCGACGCCGCCACCGTTCAGCCCTGGCGCATTCTGCCAATCCACGACTAGCACACCTGCCCAAATGGATGATTTGCCCAATGGTGTCGCGTTCAACTATACTCAGCGAGCCTTCAGGCTCAAATGCGCACTGAAGACCGAGAACAGAACTGGGGGATTTCATGTTCGTCGGTGATATAACCAACCTTCTGTCGAAGGTACACAATATTTGTGTGGTCGGTTCAGGACCGGTAGGAATCGTAACAGCATTGGAACTTGCGCGGCTCGGGCAATCGATAACGCTCATCGAGTCCGGCCTGTTCAAGCCTGATTCCGCCGCACAGGCGCTGTCGGATGCAGAACGCGCGGACATCCGACGCAACAGCGACATGACGCTTTCAGTTCAAAGAAGTTTTGGCGGGACATCAAATCTTTGGGGAGCGGGCTGCGTTCCACTTGATCCGATCGACTTTGCCTACCGCCCAATTACTGCAGACGCGATATGGCCAATAGCCTACAGTGAGTTTGCCGATTATCTGAAGATTGCCTGCCGTTATGCCAATTGCGGCGAGTCATTCCAGCAGCCTGTTCGCGGACTGGAGCTCGTGGACAATAACTTTTCTACCGGCAATCTGATGCGCTATGCTCAGCCTGTCAGCTTCGGCGTGGCCTATCGTAAGGAAATCGAGCGATCGCCTTTGATCACGGCATGCCTCGGTGCGACAGTGACCGATATGTGCTTCGCGCATGATGACGGTATAGAAGCAATCAAAGTCAGGAGCCGCGATGGCTCGATGGGGTTACTTAAAGCCAAGGCTTACATCTTTGCTTGCGGTGGGGTCGAAACGACCCGTCTCCTACTGGCTGCACAAGCGGAAGCACCAAAACGTTTTGGGGGAGAAGAGGGTCCGCTCGGCAGATTCTATATGGGACATCTTTCCGGCGATGTTGCCGATATACATTTTTCTCATGCTGGACTCGACAAAGCATTGGATTTCTTCCGCGGGCCGGACGGTGCTTTCGGGCGCCGGCGGATTACCGGCAGCGGTGAGTTTCAGGCAAAGGAAAACCTGACCAATATTTCGTTCTGGCCAAAGCTTCCCGCCATGGCCGATGCAAGCCATCGAGATGCAGTCTTGTCGCTAGCCTATCTCACTCTATCCGTACCACCGGTGGGACGTGTTTTGGTAAGCGAGTCGCTGCGCCGCATTAATGTGGGCGACGGTGGGCATAAAGCGGCGCACGCACTCAATGTCGCTCGCGGCTTGCCGGCGATCGCGAAATTTCTCCCACGCTTCATATACGGGAGGTCGCTTTCCAGCCGAAGGCTCCCTGGTCTGCATCTGCTCAACGGTGCTCGGCGTTACCCTTTGCATTATCACGCCGAGCATCTTCCCAACGTAGATTCGCGCATTCGCCTTGTTAATGAACGCGATGCGCTCGGTTTAAGGAAGGTGATTCTTGACCTGCGTTTTCAGTCGAAAGACGCCGAAGCCGTTGTCGACACTCATAATCACCTTGACCGTTGGATGAAATCAACCGGACTAGGAGAACTGATCTGGCATGGCCCACCGGAAGAACGTCAACCGAGTGTCATGGATCAGGCCGGTGATGGCGTCCATCAGATTGGAACCGCCCGAATGGCACTAAGCCCAAAGGCCGGCATCGTCGATCGTAATTGTCGCGTATTCGGGGTCAGGAATCTGTTTCTTGCCAGCAGCGCCGTATTCCCCACTTCCGGGCAAGCTAATCCGACTTTAAGCGCCATCACGTTGGCCGCTCGCTTGGCACACACGATAGCAACCGAAATAGCCACTCACCTGGTTTGAGCGTGTGACGCACCGGTTCGCGATTTCTGCGGAAGAGTTCTTGCAACTTGCCGCCCTCAAGAATGGCCGCGCGATTCGCGCTCGGCCGAGCTTGTGCGATTTCAAGGACCACAAACAGGAACATTTGCCCAGGCGAATTGATGAGCACCGGAGCGAAAACCCGGGGCGCGGCCGCCGCCATCGTCAACGGTACCGTCCGCGATTTCGCCTAGGTCCGCGCACTGGGCTGAGCGGCGGATGATCGCGACGATCAATCAATTGTTTCTGGGGCCGGTTTACTTGGAGAAGAGTGACGCGATACTCACAATGCAATCGCGAACTGTTCATAGTCTCCCATTCTTCAATGGATTCCAAATAGCGCCGCGCCCCTTCAACTTTGGGGCGTTTGATGTGCGGTGGCATGGCCTCAAACATTCGACAATGATCCTGTGCATATGTGGGTTCGGGAGCAGATAGTCGATGTCTGCTCAGATTTAGCTTGCGGCCTTGGAGACTAACAAAGGGCGATCGGATGTCCGCAAAGTTGCGCGCGGTGATCCGGTTGGCGGCTGTATAGCCGGAGAGGTGCTGGTAGTGGTACGTCTTGATCGCCTGGCGCGATCCGTCAGCCATCTGCTGCAAGTTATCGAACAGCTGGAAGCCAAGGGCGCGCATTTCCGCTCGTTGCACGATCCGATCGACACCTCCACGCCGCAGGGCATGTTTTCGCTTCATGTCTTGGGTGCCGTTGCCCAGCTCAAGCGTGCCCTGATTTCCGAGCGCACCAAGGCGGGCATCGAAGCGGCAAAGGCCCGCGGCAAGGTCCCCGGCAATCTGGCTTGCGTGCGCGACTGCCGGAAGCCATTGCGAAGGTGTCGAGAGCGCGACAGCGAACTTATCTAGCGGATCTCACCACTACCATGGCATCCTGGTTGCCCATCGCGTAACGAATGCGGCCGGAGTCCATGGGAAGACGTAACGCGCAGCCTCAACCGTGAAAACGGCCAGAATTGGTCGATCGATCGCCTGCGCCGGTCGGTAAGGCGGTTGGTCAGCGAAGGACTGGCTGATCCACGATCCTTCCCCTCCCCTCGCCGCTTACCGGAAGACCGGCTTATGATGCTGATCACAGGCATTGCCAATGCCAACCCCGACCTGACACTTCGCGACATCGCCGCACAGCTCGAAGGTATGCACGAGGCACGTCACGCGTTTCGTCGCGCTGGGCCGCCTCCTCGGTCAAGCACCTGCTGACCGGGCGCGAAAGCTCGGGCTCGTCCGCGTATAGTGGTCTTCATGCGCTCATCCTTCACGTCGCCGCCACCAGTTGCGGGCGCACGCCGTTGGCTTTGAGGGCTGCTATCAGCATCGGTCCTACGGTAAACTCCCCTGCCCTCGCCTTTTCGGTCAGGACGTGCAGATAGCCCCCAGCTGAGTTGATGGCTTGTGCCCGCTCAAGGATGATGCAGGCAATGACAATGGCGGTGTTTTCCTGGCCAAACACACTCCTCATAAGCCGAGGGCAAAATACCAAGGTAGCCCCGCACCTCTGCGGCCGTCGCTATCGGCTCCCGCCAGGTACCAATACCGCTTGGCGCATAGTCGGCGATCTCCGGACGGGCCTTCATCACCAGGCCTAACGGATAGGTCCTTGTCGCATTCTCTGCCCTTGGTTGGTTGGGTCGAGATTTTGCCCCTTGGCTGTTTTTGAAGCGAGTTCAATATCAGATGAACAGTCGTTGTTTGAATTCTGTTGCTGCGGCTCAGATTGATACTCGTTGGCGCTCGGAATCTTTTCATTTACATGACTTTCCAACAGCATAGCCACTACCTGGCTGAGTCGGTTGAAAAGGCGGCGGCAGAACCTGCGCAAACGCCGGATGCCGTAGCAAAAGAGACTTGCGAAGTTGCGATCGTCTGCTTAGAAGTGGTTCGACATCAAGAGTTGGGTTGACGCCCAACGCCAACCTGCGCTCCGGGCAAGGTGGTACTTCCGTCAGGGAGGATGTGGCCGAACCGGCAATTATACGGATTTAGCTACCGGCGTCTGTCCAGCGAACCAACAGGAACGCGCGATAATGCCGATAAAGATCCCCGACGATTTGCCCGCACGCCGCCAGCTCGAAGCCGAAGGCGTCAATATCATGCGCGAACGGGACGCGGTGCGTCAGGATATAAGGCCGCTGCGGATCGGATTGCTCAATCTGATGCCCAACAAGATCAGCACGGAAACGCAGATCGCAAGGCTGGTCGGCGCAACGCCGCTGCAGATCGAACTCACCCTCGTTAGGATAACCAATTACGTGGCGCGCAACACGCCGGTGACGCACATGGCATCATTCTACCGTGCCTGGGAGCAAGTCCGTGCCGAGCGGTTTGACGGATTTATAATTACCGGCGCGCCGGTCGAGCATCTAGCCTTCGAAGACGTGCAATATTGGGATGAACTCCGCCACATTCTCGATTGGACGCAGTCACATGTCCATCACTGCCTGACTATCTGCTGGGCAGCCCAAGCTGCGCTTTGGCATTTTCACGGCATCCCGAAGCACGACCTGTCGGCAAAGGCTTTCGGCATCTTCAACCACGGCAACCTCGCGCCCGCTTCGCCATATTTGCGCGGGTTCGCCGATGACGTGCTTATGCCGGTATCGCGATGGACGGAGGTTCGGCGCGACGACATCCCACAGGGGCGCGGCCTCAAGGTGCTGCTTGAGGGGGAGGAGACGGGGCTAGGTCTGGTCGATGATCCTTCATGCCGGTCGCTCCACATGTTCAACCACCTCGAATATGACACGAACTCACTTGGCGACGAGTATTTCCGCGATCTCGCAAACGCACCTTCAATGCCGCTGCCTCGCAATTACTTTCCCGATGACGATTCGTCATGTAGGCCGGCGAACCGGTGGCGCAGCGCTGCCCATCTCCTTTTCGGCAATTGGATCAATGACATCTATCAAACCACGCCTTTCAACGTGGACGACATAGGCATGATACCGCGACAGCTGGCAGGTTGACGCGATAAGGAATGTCGCTGCTTTGTGCGCGGATTCGTTCACTTATATAAATGATATTGAAGCTTATTTGTATTTAGCTTCCGGTCGACCTTGATGCCATTTGCCCGTCCAGCCTGATTTCGTATTAGAATCCAGGCCTTCCGGATGCCGGATCATCAGGAGATAGTTGAAGCGGAAACCCGAAGGTTCCGCGCTTGTTCCCCAAGCGCGCCACCTCGCACCCTTCATCAGGCATGAGAAACGGAATCTCGCACGCCCTCCCCGCCTTCCGTGTCCCATCATGCCGACGACTGCAATAGACATTCCGGAAGTCGGTTGGAAATTGGATGGATCGTGTCCAAGTTTGGCTCGTGCGGCTGGCCACCCTGTTGCAGCCCGTCGCGCGGTTACGGGATAGTCTAGCTCATCAGAACTTCCGTCACCACACACGACGCGAAGTCGGTATCGCAACCTGCGTTGAACGCGAGCGGTACGTGACTAGCTCCAACTTAGGGACATCTCAGCAAGCGTGGTCTCTGACGCCAAGCGCTTATTGTCGATCTCCCCGTTATCCACTTCCCCCGCCGGGGTGATTGTTGATTGGAGGTGGATCTGTACCATCAGGCTGTGCAAGGCAGAGTCCACCTCCCGACCTTGTGACCCCGAGGGCGCCGCTGGCATCTTTGCCCGCCAGCGGCGCTCCCCGTGTTTTCCATGCACGGTACTATCTTGCTCGAGCGCCGGGTGGCGCCCTAACTTGTTCAATCCGCCTCAGCCGCATCAACGGGGCGATACAGGCGAATATCCTGCGAAGGTGTGCAATCAAATGTCTCGCGGTAAAGCTTCGAGAACCGGCCTGGGTTGGCAAAGTGAAAGCGGGCGGCGAGCTCCCTGACCGACATTGCGTCGCCATTCTCGATGATCTTTCGAGCTGCCTCGATACGGCAATCCAGCAGCACCTTTATGGGCGTTACCCCCTTCAGCTTGCGAAACAGGCGTTGCAATGACCGGGTGTTCACCCCGGCCGCGCTGGCGATATCGGACAGATTGATAGGCTGAAGAAGGTTGTTGCGAATGAAGTCCTCCGCGGCAGCGAACTGCTGCGCAGGACTTTTGGCCGGGACCGCGCTTGCGCTCGTAGGCGTTGGTTCATCCATTTGGCCTGAATGGGAGGGCGCGGAACCAAAGAGCAGGGCCGTGTCATCCATCATTCTTGATAACTCTTATTGAGTGTTGAAATTTGCAGTTGGGGAAACTGCAACCGTATGTTGAAATTGAATTAAGTAAAACGAGTGATTGTGCGAACCTTAAATCAGCCGAGCAAATTTCAAAATTCGACCTTAGATCTATACCGGAACGTACTGGGTTGACAGCTGTCAACGCCGTTCCTCGGTGACATCATGTTGACAGCTGTCAACTGACGCTCACGTTGAGTGACCCTATCGACTTCACTATTTGTAAACCACATTTCCATACAGTCAGAGCTTATATGCACCGGCTTGTAAGCGAGTACTGCAGTGTCCCAGAGCAACGACGCATTCACAACCGAGATTAAACCGCACTCTGTTTCCAGGCGCCAAATTCTGATTGGCGTCGGCTCACTTGCATTGGCGGGTGTAGGGGGCTGCACCCAAACGACTTTTGAGCTGCCCGAAATGAATATCGACCCGCTCCCCACGAGCGGTATCCGCCCGCAAATCAGCGTCGACAAATCCGTGACCGCACCCGACGTCATGTATGCGGCGGTGCAGGAAGGACCTTACTCACTTCCGGCTGTTCCCTATCAGAAAATTCCGGCGCAGTTTCGTCGCCAGATTGTTGTCGACCCGACAGGCGAGCAACCCGGCACGATCGTCGTCCGGCTGCAGGAGCGCTACCTTTATCTGGTTCAGCCAGGTGGTGACGCCATCCGCTACGGAGTCGGCATTGGCAAGGCCGGCTTCTTGTGGAGCGGTCGCGCCAACATTCAATACAAGAAGATGTGGCCGCGGTGGACACCGCCACGCGAAATGATCGGCCGCAAACCCGAACTTGCGAAATACGAAAATGGCATGGAGCCCGGTCCGCAGAATCCGCTGGGCGCCCGCGCACTCTACATCTACAAGGATGGCGTCGATACCGGATACCGCATCCACGGCTCGCCGGAATGGTGGTCCATTGGACAGTCGATGTCCTCTGGCTGTGTCCGCCTTATCAACCAGGACATCATCGATCTTTATAATCGTGTCCCTGGAAAAGCGACGGTCGTGGTTGGCTAACGTCGCCAAAGCGTCTAGACTAGGCCTTACGCCAGCTCGTTGATTCACGCTCTTCAACATTGGCGAACCGGCAACGCGCGGCTGGAAGCGAATGCGCATATAGCTTCCGCTTAACCTTTCGTTTACCATGTTTTCAATGGTTTACGATTCGGCTGATTTTTCACCCTGGGATTTACTTGCTCCGCTCGTTGCCGCAGAGGACGCTCTCGCTCGCCTCGACGACCGGCTCGGCCGAAAAGGGGACCTTGGCGAGCCCAGTGGTGGCCGCCGCACGCGGGAAGGGCTGCTGCGGGAAAACGAGGGCTGGATAACCCGCTCTCACTTTATCGAAGCATGCAATGCCTTATGGCTCGCTGGTGAACTCGTCCACACCGAGGACCTCGTGCTTCACGATGCCCGGATGGATATTCGCACCCCTACCCACGAACTGACGAAGGCACATGCGATTCTGCGTTCCCGGCGTCAGGTCGCGGGTAACGCCCCAGGCTGGGCCCTTAGCGCAAAAGGCATTGCCGCGCTGCGTGGACGCACACTTAGCGAGGCCCCGCTCACGCCCGTTCCAGTTCATCGCCCGGAGCCGGTTACAGACCTTGCAAAAACCGAAGCCGAGAATGAATTCGAGGACGGTCTGGCCCGCCTCGATACATTGCTGGACCGCACGACGCGGCTTCTCGCAGAGCCCGGAAATTCCGCTTTTCCGAATCCTCCCTCCAGGCAGGGGACAGAACCGCCTCCCTCGGCGGTGACCCCGGACGGCGACCCACTCGTTTATGATCCCGATTGGGATGAAGATGCGCGACTGGATCGTTGGCTCAAGGTGTATGAACGTTCGCATGGCCTGCCGCCGCTGCTTGCGGCTGCTGTGGCCTGGGATGCGTGGGAACAGATCGAGCCGTTACAGCACCAGCATTGGCTTGGTCCCATGCTCGTTGCCGCCATGTTGCGCGAGCGCGGCAAGACAAAATCGCACACGGCCGCCTTGAATGCGGGTCTGCGTTCCGTCCCGCGCGAGCGGCGCCGCTCGCGCGACCGCACAACGCGCCTGCTCGCGTTTCTGGAGGCAGTCCAGACCTCCTCAACGACCGGTCTCAAGGATGTCGAACGGCTTGGACTTGCCCGCATGCAGATGGAGCGCAAACTGAAAGACCGCCGCTCCACCTCCAGCCTCCCGGGGATGATCGATCTTGTACTTTCACTCCCTATGGTTTCGACGGCTTTGATTGCCAAGGAACTCAAGCTGTCCCAGCGCGGCGCCCTCAATCTCATCGCGGAACTTGGCGTGCGCGAGATGACCGGCCGCGGGCGCTACCGCGCATGGGGACTCATCTAGCGCGCGAATATTCCCCAGAATATAGTTGATTATTTTTCTCATAAATAATAAGCCGCTCTCTACTTACAGTTGAAGGAACGGCTGATGAAGCAGACACAGGCCGAAAAAGTCTCGAAGGCATGTTTTTTGAAATGGTTGCCGGTTGGTCCATTGTTTGCCACGCTCGTATTCGCGGCTACCGTTTGCGGAACGGCACACGGACAGGAAACGGTAACCCCTCCCGCGCCCAACTTAGCGCAGCAATCGGCGCCCGCCCCGGAAACAACAAACCCTGCTCCAACCACGCCTCTACCAACCATATCACCTGCGCCTTCAGGCGCGGTTCTGCCGATGGATGCGCCGGCTCCAACCCCGCAGGCCACGCTGCGGAATTTGCCGCACAATCTCTCACCATGGGGCATGTTCATGGCGGCCGACTGGGTCGTCAAAGGTGTGATGATCGGACTTGGCTTTGCTTCACTTGTCACCTGGACAGTATGGCTCGCCAAGACACTCGAACTTGCAGGCGCGCGTCTTCGCGCTCACCGCGCACTCCAGATCATCAACAACGCAGCTACATTGAGCGACGCGGAAAAAGAGCTTGAGGGGAGGGGAGGGCCCGGGGCTGCACTCGTCAATGCCGCTCGCCAGGAAGTCCGCCTGTCTGCAGATGCGAGAGAACATGCTGGCGCCGACGGTCTGAAGGAACGCGTTGCCTCGCGCCTTGCCCGTATCGAGGTGCAGGCCGGCCGGCGCATGAGCCGTGGCACTGGCGTTCTCGCCACGATCGGTTCGACTGCGCCCTTCGTCGGCCTGTTTGGGACGGTCTGGGGCATCATGAATTCTTTCATCGGCATCTCGGAATCGCAGACAACCAACCTTGCGATCGTTGCTCCGGGCATTGCTGAAGCGCTGCTGGCAACTGCGATCGGCCTTGTCGCCGCAATTCCGGCGGTTGTGATCTATAACGTGTTTGCGCGATCGATTACCGGTTACCGCCAATTGATTGCCGATGCATCGGCCGGCGTCGAACGTCTCGTCAGCCGCGACGCCGATTATGCGCTTGTCCCACAAGCATCAAAGCGCGCCGCAGCGGCAGAATAGGCGGCACGACCATGGCAGGCGGCATCCGGCACAACGTCTCCGACGACGAACTTCAGGAAAACCACGAAATCAACGTGACGCCATTCATCGACGTCATGCTGGTGCTCCTGATCATCTTCATGGTCGCGGCGCCGCTCGCGACAGTAGACATCAATGTCGACCTGCCGGCCTCGACGGCGACGCCGGCGCCTCGTCCAGACCAGCCGGTCTATCTGACTTTGAAGGACGATAAATCCATAGCCATCGGCAACGACACGATGACGCGTGACTCCCTCGGCCAGTTCCTCGACCAGAAGACGACAGGCAACAAGGAGACTCGAATCTTCCTGCGCGCCGATAAGGCGGTCGACTACGGTTCACTCATGGACCTGATGAACGCGCTGCGGGACCATGGTTACCTCAAGATTGCGTTGGTGGGACTTGAAAGCGCACCTCTGGCTCCCAAAGGTGAAAGCGCACAGTGATGTCCAACGGTCCTGCCACCGCCGGGGGAGGGGGCTCGCGTCTCGATTGGCGCGAAGTTGGTCTCTGGTCGGCAGCCGGACTGGTCGTTGTCGCGCTGCACGCGGGCGGAGCCTGGTATTTGCAAAGCCGGCAAAGTGTTGAACCCGCAGGCGATATCGCGAACGCCATCATCATCGACATGGAGCCACTGCCTGCGCCGATCGTGCCTGAGCCGGTTGCACCGGACGCGCAACCAATCGACCCCGAGCCAACAGAGCCCGAGGCGGTCGAGCAGGAGGCTGTATCACCCGAAGCTCTACCCGAAGTCCAGCCGGAACCGGAAGAGCAGGTAACGCCGGTTGAAAAGGCAGAGCCCGTAGAGGAGGTGACGCCCGAACCGGTGCAGGAAAAGGCCGAGGAAGTCGTGGAACTTCCCAATGTCGACGTGCCTTTACCCGTCGTCCGCCCAGAGCCGGAAAAGCCTGACACGCCAAAGAAGGAGAAGGCCGTCCGCAGGCCGGAACCGAAGACGGCGGTTGCAAGGACAGAGGCTGAAACGCCCCGTCAGGCAGTGCAGCAGCCGCAGCCAGCAGCTTCGAGCGCAACGTCGGCGCGGCAGGCGGAAAAGTGGAGCTCACGGGTCCAAGCTTACCTTATCCGCCGCACCCGCAGCGCCCGCACATCAGGCGAGGGAACGGTTCGCGTCAGCTTTACCGTCACGCGGGACGGCGATATTGTTTCCGCCCGCATCGTTGGCAGTTCTGGCAATCCGACGCTCGACCAGGGCGTTCTCGATGCCGTACGCCGGGCATCACCAGTACCATCCGCTCCCGCCGATGTCACAGTATCGCGCCAAAGCTTCACCGTACCGTTTCTGATCCGCTAACCGCGCACGATCATTTCCGCAGCCTTTTCCGCAATCATGATTGTCGGCGAATTGGTATTGCCTGAGGTGATTGTCGGCATGATCGATGCGTCCACCACTCGCAGCCCCTTGATGCCACGGACCCGCAATTGCGGATCGACCACCGAGGCTTCATCCGCGCCCATCCGGCACGTCCCGACCGGGTGGAAGATTGTCGTGCCGACCGCACCGGCAGCGTCAATCAATTCGTTTTCCGTCTGATAGGAGGGTCCGGGCTTGAATTCCTCCGGCTGAAACCGCTGCAACGGTTTCTGCGCCACGATGTTACGGGTGATGCGGATCGAATCGGCAGCCACATGGCGATCGCCCGGCGTCATCAGGTAGTTGGGCCGAATGGCGGGCTGCATCCGGTGGTCCGGCGACTTCACGTGCACGGTCCCTCGGCTTTCGGGGCGGAGATTGCATACACTTGCGGTGAAAGCCGGAAATGCGTGTACGTTCTCACCGAACTTCTCCAACGAAAGGGGCTGCACGTGATATTGCAAGTTGGGCGTGTCAAAAGACGGATCCGAACGCGTGAACACGCCAAGCTGGCTTGGCGCCATGGACATGGGGCCTGACTGTCTCAGCAGATATTCCAGCGCAATCGAAGCTTTGCCGAGCAAGCGGTTGGCTTTCTCGTTGAGTGTCGGAATCCCCGTCACCTTGTAGGCGCAGCGCAACTGCAAATGATCCTGCAGGTTTTCGCCCACGCTACGCCGATTGAGCACCGTCTCGATACCAGCCGCCTGAAGGGTTTCGCCCCGTCCGATGCCGGAAAGCTCCAGAATATGCGGGGAGCCTACCGCGCCCGCGGCGAGAATGACTTCGCGGCGGCAATCCACGACCCTGGCCGCGCCCTCCTGATCGAACTCGACGCCTTTGACTTTGAGCCCATCGAGAACCAGTCTGCGCACATGCGCGCCGGTCGCCACGGTAAGGTTCGGCCGCTTGAGGGCAGGGCGCAAAAATGCCTTCGCGGTATTCCACCGGATACCGCGTTTCTGGTTCACCTTGAAATAGGATGACCCTTCATTGTTGCCTCGATTAAAATCGTCGGTGCGCGGAATGCCCGCCGCCTCAGCGGCGTCGCGAAACGCATCGAGAATATCCCAATGGAGGCGCGCTTCCTCGACCCGCCACTCGCCTCCGGCACCATGGAATTCATCAGCGCCCCGATAATAGTCTTCCGACTTCTTGAAATAGGGCAGCACGTCGTCCCAGCCCCAGCCGGTGCACCCGTCCTGCCGCCAAAGATCGTAATCGCGCGCCTGTCCGCGCATGTAGATCATGCCGTTGATCGAGGAGCAGCCGCCAAGGACCTTTCCGCGCGGATAGTTCAATATCCGTCCATTAAGGCCCGGTTCTGCTTCAGTTGAGAAACACCAATCCGTCCGGGGGTTGGAAATGCAGTAAAGGTAGCCAACCGGAATATGTATCCAGGGGTAATTGTCCTTACCGCCGGCCTCGAGGAGTAGAACCGAAACGTTGCGATCTGCCGACAGGCGATTGGCGAGCGTACAACCCGCCGTTCCCGCACCGACGATGATGTAATCATAGGTTCCGTACATTCTGATCAGTTCTCGGGTTTGCTCGCAAGCATCCTGCCGAGGCGCGAGGCATAGAGTTCGCCAATGATGCCGCGGCGGAAAACGAGGACGCAAACCATGAAGATGATGCCGGTGATGACCGTCACCGGAAACTCGGAGGTCGCAAGGTAGTTCTCCAGCGTCGCGATGAGTGCGGCGCCGAAGATAGGCCCGACGAGAGTACCAATGCCACCCAGCAATGTCATAAGCACAACTTCACCAGACATTTGCCAGCTTACATCCGTCAGTGTTGCGAACTGGAAGACAATAGCCTTGAGACCACCGGCAAGGCCTGTCAACGCCGCGGACATAACAAAGGCGGCGAGCTTGTAGCGCGAGACCGAATAGCCGAGCGATATGGCGCGGTTTTCATTTTCGCGGACGGATTTGAGGATCATGCCGAAGGGCGAATTGATGATGCGCCAGATGATCAACATCCCAATCAGAAACACGCCAAGCACGAAGAAATACATGTTGAGCGGTTGTTCGAGATCGATGAACCCGAAGAGATACCCTCGTGGCACTCCCTGAATGCCGTCTTCGCCGTGGGTGAACGACGCCTGCAAACAGAAGAAGGCAAACATCTGCGCCATCGCGAGTGTAATCATCGTCGAGTAGATGCCCTGGCGGCGGATTGCAAGAAAGCCGATGACGAGGCCGAGGGCGGTCGCACCGGCGACACCGGTGAGAATGCCGAGCTCCGGTGAAAAGCCCCATTCCTTGACCGCGTGGGCGGTAAAATAGGCCGCGCCGCCAAAAAATGCTGCGTGGCCAAAGGAAAGGATGCCGGTATAGCCGAGGAGCAAATTGAATGCACAGGCGAAGAGCGCGAAACAGAGGACCTTCATCAGGAACACGGGGTAGACATGAAACGGCGCAAATACCAAAAGAGCCACGCCGATCAGTATCAGGACCGTTTCCCGGTTGAGGCGCGCCTTCGGTGCGGATAGGGCAGCTTCGCTCATCTCACGCTTCCTTACCGAACAGCCCCGCAGGGCGCACAAGCAGCACGATTGCCATGATGACGAAGATGACGATGCTCGATGCTTCGGGATAGAAGACCTTCGTCAACCCTTCAAAAATGCCAAGCATATAACCGGTCACGATCGCCCCGAGTATCGACCCCATGCCCCCGACCACCACCACCGCGAAAACGATGATGATGATGTTCGATCCCATCAGCGGGCTGACCTGATAGATCGGCGCCGCGAGGATTCCCGCGAGCCCGGCGAGTGCGGCCCCAAGGCCATAAGTAAACGTGAGCAGCAAAGGCACATTGATGCCAAAGGCCCGGACAAGCGTCGGATTCTCCGTCGCTGCGCGCAAGTACGCGCCAAGGCGGGTCTTCTCGATCAGGAGCCAGGTGCCGAGACAGACGACGAGCGATGCGATGACCACCCACGCACGATATTTCGGCAGGAACATGAAGCCGAGGTTGACGCCGCCAGCCAGGGCATTCGGCACCGCATAAGGCTGTCCGGCGGCACCAAAATAATAGCGGAAGGTGCCTTCGATCACGAGCGCGAGGCCGAACGTGAACAACAGGCCATAGAGATGGTCGAGATTATATAGGCGCGACAGGGCAACCCGCTCGATGAAGGCCCCCGCGAGGCCGACGGCCAGGGGCGCAAGGATCAACGCCGGCCAGTAGCCGATGCCAAGCTTGGCCAGGAGCAGGTAGCCGATGAAAGCACCCAGCATATATTGGGCGCCATGAGCGAAATTGATGACGCGAAGCAGCCCGAAAATGATCGCAAGGCCGAGGCTCAACATGGCATAAAAAGAGCCATTGATTAGTCCGATCAGCAATTGCCCGAGGAACGCCTGGAGAGGAACGCCGAATATCATGGTCATCGTCAGACTCCCAAAGCTTCGTTGAGCATCGACATACGGCCGGTAAGTTCGCTGACATGGAAGTTGTCGATGATCCTGCCATGGTCGACCACGTAGAATCGGTCGGCCACCTTGCTGGCAAAACGAAAATTCTGCTCCACAAGAAGGATCGTCATGCCGCGCTGCTTGAGCGTTACCAGAACCTCTCCGATGCGCTGTACGATGACCGGCGCGAGGCCTTCTGTCGGCTCGTCCAGGAGCAACAGTTTGACGCCGGTCCGCAGGATGCGGGCAATCGCCAGCATTTGCTGTTCGCCGCCGGAAAGTTTAGTGCCGGGGCTGTTGCGCCGCTCCTTGAGGTTGGGGAAGAGTTCATAGATCTCGTTGATCGACATCCCGCCCTTGGCAACCACAGGCGGAAGGTTCAGATTCTCTTCGACGGAAAGCGTGGCAAAGATGCCGCGCTCTTCCGGTACGAAGCCAATGCCGGCATGGGCGGTGCGATGCAGCGGCACGCGCATCATATCCTTGCCATCGAACGTGATGGTGCCGGTGCGCTTGCGAATGATACCCATGATGGAGCGGAGCGTCGTTGTCTTGCCGACGCCGTTGCGCCCAAGCAACGTGACCGTTTCGCCTTCGTTGATATCGAGATCGACGCCATGGAGAGCATGGCCTTCGCCATACCAGGCATTGAGATCGCGCACGGCCAGAAGCGGCTTAGTCATGTTCGGTCCCCATATAGGCCACGCGGACACGCTCGTCTTGACTGACGGTGCGATAATCACCGGACGTCAGAATCTCGCCTCGCTGTAGAACGGTTACCTGATGACAAAGGTCGGCGACCACCTTGAGATTATGTTCGACCATTAGGATGGCGCGATCCTTGGCCACCTCGCGAATAATGTCCGAAACTGTATGAACATCTTCGTGCCCCATGCCGGCCATCGGCTCGTCGAGCAGGAGGACCTTGGGGTCAAGCGCTAGCGTCGTGGCAATTTCGAGCACGCGCTTGCGGCCATAGGAGAGATCCGCTGCCAGGCTGTTGCGGGCGTCCGTAAGGCCGACGGCCTCTATCAATTCCAGCGCTCTATCGTTCAGTCGGTTGAGCGATGTCATCGGCAGCCAGAATTGCGTCGACAGGCCGCTGGGCCGTTGCAGCGCGACGCGGACATTATCAAGCACGGTCAGATGCGGAAAAACGGCGGAGATTTGAAACGAGCGCACGAGCCCCATGCGCGCGACCTTGGCAGGGTTGGTCTTTGTTATGTCGTTGCCAAGCAGCGTGATCGTCCCGCTCGATGGTTGCAAGAATTTGGTGAGAAGGTTGAAAACCGTCGTCTTGCCCGCGCCATTCGGCCCAATCAGCGCGTGCACGCGCGCATGGTGAACGTCGAGATCGACATTGTTTACGGCGATGAAGCCGCCAAAGTCGCGACGCAGGCCACGCGCCGACAGGACAACCGACGGTCCTTGTCGTTGGTCAGCGAGGGGAGAGGAGGTTCCTCTCCCGCCCGCCGTATTGGTCTGGGTTGCGGTCATGCGTTATTTGACCAGCGGGCAGCCGCTCTCTTCCGGCTTGATGTATGCTTCGGCTCCCGGAACGGTTGCAAGTACCTTGTAGTAGTCCCAGGGCGCCTTGCTCTCATCCGGCTTCTTGACCTCCATCAGGTAGACGTCGCTGAAGAGGCGCCCGTTCGGTCCGACCTTTGCGCCTCGGCCAAAGACGTCATCAACCGGCATTTCATGCATCGCGGCCGCCACCTTTTCCGTGTCGTCTGTGCCAGCCTTCTGAATAGCCTTCAAATATTGCGTTACGCCCGAATAGGTCGCGGCCTGGATCATGTTTGGCATACGGCCGGTCCGCTTGAAGAATTTCTGGCCGAACTCACGCGATTGATCGTCGCGGTCCCAATAGAAGCTCTCCGTCAGCGTCAGCCCCTGTGCGGCTTCAAGACCGAGACCGTGTACTTCGGCAAGGGTGAAGAGAAGCGCCGCTAGGCGCTGACCTCCGGAAACGATGCCGAATTCAGCCGCCTGCTTAATGGCATTGGCCGTATCAAGACCGGCATTGGCAAGACCGATGACCTTTGCGCCCGAGGATTGTGCCTGCAAAAGGAAGGACGAGTAATCGGTCGTCGCCAAGGGGTGGCGCACAGAGCCGACAATCTTGCCGCCCTTTGACGTTACGAACTTGCTCGTCTGTTCTTCCAGCGAATAGCCAAAGGCATAGTCGGCGGTGAGAAAGAACCAGGTATCGCCGCCCTGCGCCACGAGGGCGCCACCAGTACCGACAGCAAGCGCGTGCGTATCATAGGCCCAATGGAATCCATAAGGCGAGCATTGCTTGCCTGTGAGTTCCGCAGTCGCTGCCCCGGTTACGAGATCGATTTTCTTCTTTTCCTTGGAGATGCCCTGCACGGCCAGCGCCACCGAGGAGGTGGTCAGCTCCATGATCGTATCGACCTGCTCGGTGTCATACCATTGGCGCGCGATATTGGAGGCAATGTCAGGCTTGTTTTGATGGTCTGCGGAAATGACTTCGATCGGTACGTCGAGCACCTTGCCGCCAAAATCTTCGGCCGCCATCTTTGCGGCCTCGAACGACCACTTGCCGCCAAAATCAGCGTAAACGCCCGACTGGTCGTTAAGGATACCGATCTTGACCTTGCCGTCCGATATCTCGGCGCTAGCCGCGGGAATGACTGTTGCGGCCATCAGAGCTGCTGTTGCAATTGCCAAAAGTCTCATTCGTAACTCCTCCCAAAGATTGTACGCTCACAGGATCATCGGGTGATGGACTGCTGCGCGCCGAATGGTTCAATGAAAATGCCCAGGGAATACGCGCGGATTGTTCCGCGTTCCTTGGTTCTGGTTCCTCCTCAATCCGCCCGTTGGGGCGGACAAAATTCGTCTTATGATTGCCTTGTTTCTCCCGACCGGCAACCACGCGTTTGAAAAAACTGTAACATTGACAAATAGGTACACAAACACCTATTTTTGCACAGAATAAGTACGAAAATGTACAGACCATAAAGGGCCGTTTTTGCGCCAGTTCACTTGGGACGATCTCCAATATTTCCTTGCCGTCGCCCGCACCGGTCAATTGACGACGGCCGCGCGCCGTCTGCGCACCAATCATGTGACGGTTTCGCGGCGGATCGACAGGCTAGAGGAATCGCTGTCTGCGCGATTATTCGAACGCAATCCTCGCGGCTATGTGCTGACGGCGCTCGGAGAAAAACTTGTCGAGTCGGCCGAGATCATGGAACGGGAAGCCGACCGCTTTCAAAACGAAGCCTCGGAGGGGACGGTTTCGCTGACCGGGGTTGTCCGCCTCAGCATCCTGGAAGGGTTTGCCAACTTCTTCCTGGCCGATCGCATGCCGCGCATGGCGCAGTCCTATCCTGGACTTTCCATTGAAATGGTAACCATCCAGCAGATCGTGTCGCTGTCGCGCCGCGATGCAGACCTGTCGATCACGCTTCATGCGACACGAACCGGGCCATATTTCCAGGAAAAGCTGACGCCTTATCGACTGTTCATTTATGGATCGCGCGATTATCTAGCGCGCCATTCGCCAATCGGCGAGCAATCGGACCTCTCCAACCATCGCTTTATCGGTTATATCGAGGACATGATCTTCACGCCGGGCCTCGATTACATGCGCGAGATCCTGCCTGGTCTCCATCCAGCCTATCAAAGCTCGAGTATTTTTGCGCAACTCAGCGCCACCCGTTCGGGCTTCGGGCTCTGCATCCTGCCATACTTCATCGCATGCAAATATCCCGAGCTGGTGCCGGTCCTGCCAAAAGACCTGCACCTCAACCGGGACTATTGGATGATCTGCCACGAGGATATCGTCAGCACGCCCCGCATCCGCGCCTTGGGCGATTTCATAAAGTCCGAGGTGAAAACGCAATCCAGCGTTTTTGCCGGGGAGCGGCTTCTCGGCTGATCAGGAAAACCGCGCCGGCGACAATTTCGGCAGGAGCGGTTCAAGTTCGGCTTCGGGCGCGTCACCGCGAATGAGCGCTGCCGCCAAAGCCGACAGGGCAGGGGACGTCTGAATTCCATAGCCCCCTTGTCCGGCAAGCCAGAAAAAACCTTCGACGTCAGCGTCAAAGCCGGCGACGGGCGTGCGGTCGGGCGCGAAAGTCCGCAAACCCGCCCAACTATGCTCGACGCGCGTGACTGGAACGGTCACCGCCTGTTCGAAACGGTAGAGACCTTCCGCGAGCACCATGTCATCGGCAAAAGCGTCGTGCGGATCAACTGGTGTTTCATCGCAGGGCGAAACGAACATCCGTCCGCCGTCCGGCTTCATATACCAGGCTTCGTTCACGTCATCCACCAGGGGCCAACCGCGGGTGTCGTGGTTTTCGGGTGCGGGCAGCACTGCGATGCTGCGGCGCAACGGCGTCAGGCCAAGCGGCCTTGCACCAAAAAGCGCAGCCGTCAGATCTGCCCATGCGCCCGAGGCATTGACGATCGTTTGCGCCACGAACGTCTTGCCGCCGGCTTGAACGTGCCATTCGTCGCCGATGCGCTCCGCCCCGGTGACCTCGGACCTGGTATGGATTTCAACTCCGAGAGATGCAGCCTTGCGCAACCAGCCCTGATGCAGTGCATTGACGTCGATATCCCAGGCATCGGCCTGATAGCACGCTGCAGCAATATGGTCTGCGTTGAGTATCGGCACCATTTCAACGGCACGATCGACAGAAATGATCTCGACACCGACACTGGTGCGCGCAAAGTTTTCAAGATCGGCAATGCTCGCCGCATCGGCCACGGTCAGGCAACCGCGCGGCGTAAGCAACGGCTGCGGGAAGAGGCTCGTGTCGCGATTTTCGAACAGCGGGGCACTCACCTTATTAAGGCCCCGGATAACGTCATTGCCATAGTTGGGTAGAAAGATTGCCGCCGACCGGCCGGTGGAATGATAGCCCGGTTGATCCTCACGCTCGATCACGGTTACGCGATGCGTCGAAGCCAGGGCAGCGGCAACGCCAATACCGGCGATCCCCGCGCCAATGACAAGAACATCAGTTTTGATTGTGTCGGTCATGCTGATCCCAAATCTTCAAGGTAGGTATTGTCGGCTATGGATGCTGAAAACGCGCCGCGGTCAATATCCGCAAACATCATGCTTTCCGCGTCCTCCGGGCCTTCCGCAAGCAGACCGCCATCGGGCGCAGCGATACGCGAGCGGCCGGCAAATGTGAAGCGGCCATCATTCCCAAAATGATTGACGTAGGCGACGAAAATCTGGTTCTCGAAAGCGCGCACCTGGATCATGTGGTCGGTGATGAACGTGCCCGACGGTCCCCTCGGGAGCGCTGTCGGCACGAGCACCGCATCTGCGCCGGCGAGCGCCAACCTGCGGACATTTTCCGGAAACTCGACATCGTAGCAGATGAGCAGTCCCAACTTGAGACGTCCCAACTCGACGATACAATTGTCGGGGTTTCCGGGTTTAAACAGGCTGCGCTCATAGGGTCCGTAAAGATGCGATTTGCGATAGATGGCGGGCTTGCCATCCCCATTGACGAATGCCGCGCTGTTGAAGACGTGAGCACCATCGCGTTCGGCAAATCCAGCGATAATGGCCACTCCGCTTTCCGTGGAAATCTTCTGAAGCCTTTTGACCTGGCTGCCGGTTGCCGGTTCCGCGAGGCTCTTGATTATATCCCCAGCGCCATAGCCGGTGACGCACAATTCAGGTGTGACCAGCAGGTCGGCACCGCCTTGCCCGGCCTCCTGCGCGGCTTGTTCGATCCGGGCAAGATTGGTGTCCACGTCACCGGGAGCCGACTGCATCTGCAATGCCGCGATCCGCATCATTTCTCCTCCGAAGCCATGGCGCCCAGCAGTTTCGGCAAGTCGCCGAATTTGGCCACCAGCGAGAAAATCACTGCCGCTGTCGCGACGAACAGGATCGTCACCGAAGCCATGGTCGGCGTATAGCCATAGCGCAAGGCGTTGAAGATTTTGATCGGCAACGTTTCGAGGGTAAAACCAACCGTCATATAGGCAACGATATATTCGTTCAGCGACAGGACGAACGCGAATGCATAGCCGGATACCAGGTAGGGGCGGATCAGGGGCAGGACGACTGTGCGGAATATCGTCCGGTCGTCGGCGCCCATCGTGGCGGCCGCCTCGACGAGTGACCGGTCGATAGCGGAAAAGCCGAGCGAGAGGGTCACAAGCGGCAGCGTGACGAAGAAGATCGCATGGCCGATGACCGCGGTCCACGCCTGACCGTAGAAGCCGGTGGTTGCCCAGAACGTCAGGAAACCGAGCGCGGTAATGACAGGGGGCAGCGTGAAGGGCGCTATTCCAAGAACCTGGAAAATATTCGCCCACGGCGCGATGCGCCGCCACAGGAACCATGAGAGGGGGAGGGCGATCAGCACCGCAAGGGCTGCCGAGGTGGTCGCAAGAATAACCGAGGCCACGAGCGCGCTGCGCCACTCAGGATTGATGAATATCTGGCCATACCAGCTCAGCGAAAATCCTTGCGGCGGGAATGCAAGCGTCTGCTTGGCATTGACGGATACTCCGGCAACAACGATGAGCGGCATCGCCAGAAAGAGGCCTATCAGCACGAAATAGAGGCGGCGCAGCGCGCTGGTCATGCCTTTTCTCCCTTACGGCCAACGAGCAGGGTGAGCGCGACGAGCCCAAGCGTCACGAGAACGAGGAACACGGCCATTGCCGCCGCAAAGGGCATGTTCGACTGGTAGATCGCCTGGTCGGTAATAAGGACCGAAAGGGTCCAGTGCTGCGGACGACCCAGGATCTGCGGCAGCAGGTAGGAGCCAAGCGCAAAGATGAATACCATGATCAGCGTTGCCATGATTGTATTGCGCAGCGCAGGCACAAGCACATTGAAGAAGGCGCGCACCGGCGAAGACCCAAGCGTTCGTGCTGCTTCCATCAAGGTGGGATCAAGGCGCACGATCGCCGGATAGAGAACGAGGATCGTATAGGGCAAGGCCTGGTAGATCATTCCGGTGAGCACGGCGCCGAAACTCGGGAACAAGGCGACAGGCTGGTTGAGCAAGCCAACTGCGACGAGGAGATTGCTGAGCCCACCCGTCCGCGACAGGAGCGTCGACCACGCAAAACCGATGATGACCTCTGAAAGAGACAGTATCGAAAGCAGCGCGACCAGCCAAAAGACCTGTAGACGACGCGAAAGCCGCGAGAGCAGATAAGTGAACGGCAGGGCCAGAACGACGCAACAGATGGCGACGGTAACGGCGAGCATCAGGGAGAAGCTGAGGACCCCGCCGAAGAAAGGCGTCAGGAACCGCTCATAATTGGAAAGCACGAACGCCGGCGTATAGAAGCCGCCCTCCTGACGCTGGAAGAAGCTGACCGTGATCATGGTGCCGAACGGAACGACGAAGAAAATGAGTAGCATGCCCGCCGGAAAGAATAGCGGGCCGTAATCGGCGATGGATTGGGGCCGTTCCCGCTTCATTGCTTGAGCACCACGCATACATCCGGCGAAAGCGTTATGCCCACCTTCTGGCCGGCGGCGACGTCGGGCCGTTCGCGCGGCGTGGAGACGGCGATGATCTGCTGTCCGCCCGCGTCGACGAAGGTTTCGATCGTGCCGCCGAGATCGCGAACGAAGGTCACCGTACCGTCGATCGCTCCGCTGCCGGGAGCTGTCAGATGCACGTCTTCAGGACGCACCGATATCGTTGCACGCTGCGTGCCCGCCGGCAGGGCCAGACCTTGCACACGGTGTCCGAAGATCGTAGCCGCTCCCGAACTATCGGCGGCGGTCTCGATCAGATTGGTTGATCCGATGAAATCGGCGACGAACGTATCGGCAGGTTTGCGATAGATCTCGACGGGGGAGGCGGCCTGCCTGATGTGTCCGCCGTTCATGACGACGACCGTATCGGCCATGGTCATGGCTTCGCGCTGGTCGTGGGTAACGACAATGGTGGTGATGCCAAGTTTCTGCTGCAACTGGCGCAGCTCCACCTGCATCGCCTCACGCAGCTTGGCGTCGAGCGCCGACAGCGGCTCGTCGAGCAGGAACAGGCGCGGCGACAGCGCGAGCGCCCGTGCGATCGCGACGCGCTGGCGCTGGCCACCCGAGAGCTTCGAGACGGGACGGTCTCCATAACCAGGCAGATGGATGAGAGACAGCAATTCATCGACGCGCTTCGTCTGTTCCTCGCGCGGCTTGCCGCGGATGCGAAGCGGATAGGCAATGTTTTCCCCGACAGTCAGATGCGGGAAAAGCGCGAGCGATTGAAACACCATCCCGAGATTGCGCTTATGGGTTGGAACGTTCGTGATGTCGGCCCCGTCGAGGAGAATGGCGCCATTGGTCGGGTCCTCAAGGCCGGCAATCATGCGCAGCAAGGTCGTCTTGCCGCAACCTGAAGGCCCGAGCAGGCACACGAACGTGCCATGCGGAACCGAAAGACGCACGTTCTCGACCGCGGCGAATGTCCCAAACCGCTTGGTGACATCGTTCAATACCAATCCGGACATCTGCCCCTCATTATCTCGATTGTTAAGCACCACCCTTCTGGCGAAGGGTGGTGCCTTTGTCTATTCAGCCGACGATGAGTTCGGTCCACTTCTGGTTCAGCCAATCCGACTTGGTGGTGTACAGATCGTAACGGGGGATGATCGGCTCGATATCGGACGAAACAGCGGCAAACTCCTTCTCGTTGAGATCGAGCAATTCCCGCTTGACGGTCGGGGATGTGCCGACCTTTCGTGAAAGGGTCGCCTGGATCGCCGGCTGGCTCATATAGTCGATGAAGGCATGGGCTTCATCCACCTTCTTCGAGGCGCGCGACAGCGCCCAGCAGCCGGAGTCCTGAACGCCGCCTTCCTTGGGGAAGGTCGAGCGAACCGGGTGTCCTTCGGACGCAGCAAGTCCGGTGACGTCGTGATAGTACTGGCCCATCGGAATTTCGCCCGACTTCAGCGACTGCTCGAACTGGGCCTCGTCGCGGTACCACAGGCGCACATTCGGTTTAACTTCGGCGAGCTTGTCGAAGGCTTTCAAAAGCCCTTCCTCAGTGTCGAGCGCGTTTGTGCCACCGAAGTACGTCTTTGCTGTGATTTCCAGCAGGAACGAGTTGGAGACGAGGGCGAGAAGTCCGAGCTTGTCCGCGTTCGCCTTGTCCCAGAACGCGGCCCAGGTCGTCGGCGCTTCCTTATAGACGTCCGTGTTGGTCACGAGCGTGATGTACCAGGAAACCGCGCCGATGCCGGCAACGCCGCCATCCGGATATTTGTTGATGAAACGGTCGAGCAGATTCTTCGAATTCGGGATCTTCGCCATGTCGAGTGGGGTCCAGAGCTTCGTGGTCTGCCCCTTGAGCATCGCGACCTGCGACATCATCGAAACGTCGGCGGGTGCCGCGCCGGCCTTCGCCGCCTGTTCAAGTTGCACGAGCCAGGCCTCGCCAGTCGGCTCGGCAACAGACTCAACGGCGATACCGGTCGCCTTGGTGAACTCGGGAAAAATGTTCTTGTCGAACGAGTCCTTGAAGTAGCCGCCATAGACGCCGACCTTCAGCGACTTGTCTTGCGCCCGCAAGATCGACGGCATCGCCAAGGTACCCGCCGCCATTGCGCCGGTGGCGAGCACCACGCGGCGACTGACACCTTTTTGCAGAATATTGCTCATCATCATTCTCCTTATTTTTGCAGCCAGTACTGGCGATTTCCCACTCTTCTTATCTAGATGCGCAGCTTGCCATTCAGTGTTGGCGAGCAGCGCGAAGCTCCAATGTCTTTGTATAGCGCGTCAGCGGATAGCACAGAACAAAATAGATCAGCGCGACCAGGCCATAGACGGTGAAGGGTTCGAACGTCGCGTTGTTGATCGCATTGGAGGTGCGCACCAGTTCCTCGAACCCGATGATCGACGTCAGTGCCGTGCTCTTGATCAACTGCACGAGAAACCCGACAGTCGGCGCACGCGTGATGGCGAATGCTTGCGGCAGAATGATCAGTCGCAGCTGGGCCACATAATGCAGGCCGAGACTGCTACCCGCGTCCCATTGGCCTGTCGGTAGCGACTGGACACCGCCGCGCCAGATCTCGGCAAGAAAGGCGCTCGCGCAAAGCGTCAGTCCCAGAACCGCGGCTGTCCATGCCTCGATGCGCAGGCCAAGCAGCGGCAGCCCGAAAAACAGCAGGAAAAGCTGCATCAGCAGCGGCGTTCCCTGGAAGAGGCCGATGTAATATTCCGCGGCGCGCCGCAGCCAGCGCCGCTTCGAAATGCGCAGCAGCAAGATAGCTAAGCCCGCAATCGAGCCGCCGATAAAGGCGACAACTGACAGGAGAATGGTCCAGCGGGCAGCGAGAAGCAGGTTGCGCAATATGTCCCAGAAGGTGAACTCGATCATGCCATACCCCCCGCAATCGCGCGCCTTCCGGCAGCAAAGAGCAGTCTGCGCAGACCGATGCTCATCGCGAGGTAAACCAGCGTCACCACGAAATAGGTTTCGAACGCGCGGAAAGTGCGTGCCTGCAGCATGTCGGCCTCGTAGGTCAATTCACGTACAGCAATCTGCGACACCACAGCGGATTCCAGCATCATGATGATGATCTGGCTGGTCAGTGCCGGGAAGATGACTTTCAGCGCCTGCGGCAGGACGATCTTGACAAAAACCAGCCATGGCTGGAGGCCGAGCGCCGCCGCCGCTTCCCGCTGCCCTTTTGGAACGGCGTCAAGGCCCGCGCCGACGATCTCCGTCGTATAGGCCGTCATGTTCAAAGTCATGGCGAGCATGGCCGAAACGACCGGGTCAAGCCGGATGCCGAGCCGCGGCAAGCCAAAGAAGATGAAGAACAACTGCACGAGAAAGGGCGTGTTGCGCACGATTTCGACGTAAGCGGCAATTGCCTTGCGCAATATCGCATGACGGCTGCGCTTGGCGGCCGCCCCGAAGATGCTCAAGGTTACGCCTGCCACAGACGTCACGACGATCAGAAAGATCGTCATGGCGGCGCCACTGGCAATCATGCCAATGGCGCCATAGAGCCAGCCGAAATCGAGCGCGTAGCCCACCGTCAATCCTTGAGGTTTTCGGGATTGAGCGGCGTTTTGAGCCAGGCTTCCGAGCTCTTGTTGAGGCTGCCGTCCGAGAGCATCTTGGCGACCGTGTCATTGATCGTCTGCTTCAGGCGATCTTCCTTCTTGTTGAGCGCGATGTGCGAGGGAGAGGTCAAAAGCTGGAACTTTTGCTCAGGTGCCAGTGCTTCCTGGCGGGCGAGAACCTGCGCGCCCACATCGTTGCCGACAACCATGAGTTCGGTCTGGCCCGAGATGAAGGCCTGAATGACGGCATTGTAATTGTCGAAGCGCTTGATGTCGGCCGAGGCAGGAGCCGCTTCGGTCAGCGACGTATCTTCGAGCGTGCCGCGGTTGACGGCAATGGTCTTGCCGGCAAGTCCATCCTTGTCTTTCACCTCGACCGCCTTCGGACCGATGACGGCGATGTAGTAGGGAGCATAGGCGGCGGCAAAATCAATGACTTGTTCGCGCTCCTTGCTGTAGCCGACGCTCATCAACAGATCGACACGGTGTTCGGTGAGATAGGGAATGCGGTTCTGTCCAGTCACCGCGACCGCATTGAGCTTCACTTTGAGCGCATCTGCAATCGCCTGCGCGACGTCCATGTCATAGCCCTTGAGCGACATGTCCGCGCTCGCCGACGAAAAGGGCGGGAAGTCGGCGAAGACGCCGATGTTGACGACGCCCGCCTTGGTGATGTCGTCGACTGCATCAGCCTTGGCCGCTTGTGTGGCAAGGCCGAAACCGGCACTGCCGATGAGCAGCAGCGCCGCAAATGATGATCGCAGCTTGGTGTGAATTGTCATCGTATTCCCCTTCATTGTTGTTGTTGTGGTCTTCCAAAATCGCCGAGGCGCCACTCGGCGCCTCGTTCTCGATACTGTCGTCGTCAGCGCTTTCCTTGGACGAACGGGCTGAACACCATGAGCGACAGGATCTCGAAAAGTACCTGTGCGCCGGCATGCGCGGTGTTGGTTGTCGCATCGTATTGGGGAGCCACCTCGACGACATCGCCGCCGACAAGGTTGAGCCCTTTTAGCCCGCGCAGGAGTTCGAGAACTTCGCGGGTCGTCAGGCCACCGACTTCCGGCGTGCCGGTTCCCGGCGCGAAACTTGGATCGAGGCTGTCCACATCGAAGGACAGGTAGGTCGGTCCATCGCCGACGATTGCCTTTGCCTTTTCGATAATCGCCTGGATGCCGAGACCGCTTACCTCTTCGGCATGAATGACAGTCATGCCGGATTCGTACGAAAACTCCCACAGATATTCGGCCGAACCGCGAATGCCGATCTGGATGGTTCGGCTCGGATCGAGCACACCATCGAGAACCGCGTTGCGGAAGGGGCCGCCGTGATGGAACTTGGTCTGGTCGAAGGCGCCACCCGTATCGCAATGGGCATCGATGTGGATCATTCCAACCGGGCGGTCCTTGCCGACTGCCTTAAGGATCGGATGGGTAATCGAATGGTCGCCGCCGATGGAAAGCGGAACCACGCCGGCATCAACAATCTGGTTGATCCGCCGCTCGATATCGACATGGCTCTGTTCGAGGCGGTAGCGGCTGGCAAATGGCACGTCGCCGATATCGGCCACGCGCAGATCAAAGACCGGCGAGCATTCGAGCACATGATTATAGGGACCGATGCGCTCGATTGTTCGCAAAGCGCGGGGACCAAAGCGCGATCCGGTGCGGTTGGTAACACCGAGATCCATCGGTACGCCTACCATGGCCACCTGCAAATTGCCGAAATCGGGATTTGCTGCGTCGACCGGCATGTGCGGCGCGGCCAGAAAGGTCGGAACGCCCGCATAGGGTGCAAGACGCGTACCGCTCTTGGAGAAAATCTTGTCCGCGACTTTGCGGAATTTTGCGTCGAACAGCTCGCCGCCGTGGCTTTCACCATATTTGGCCCGCAGTTCGTCGAGTTTGTCCTTGTCCCATGATGCCATGATCGTGTCCCATAGTCTTCATGCTCGGGGCGATCGGCGCGGATTCGCTTTGTCGATTTCAGGATATCCGCTGGTCTGTGTTCCCCGGGCATTTTGCCTCTTTCAATGCATTATCGATCTAAACCAGATGGAAAAGCAATTGACATTGTTATAGCATGGCCTGTGAAAATATCTCACATGACTTTCCTGCGGTAGAGCGCTAATGGAGTTCTATGACGCCTGGTCGCCTGCCCCCGCTCAACCCACTGCGCGCCTTCGAGGCGGCGGCGCGGCATGGGTCTGTTACGGCGGCAGCGCGGGAGTTGAACGTTACCCACGGCGCGATCAGCCACCAGATCAAAGCATTGGAGACAATGCTCGACGTCCAGTTGTTCGAGCGCGGTGCGCAGCGGCTGAAATTGACCTCGCAAGGCGCACTGCTTTTGCCGACGGTCTCGAAGGCTTTCGAAGATATTGCCGCGACGACGGCGCTGATCAAGCGGCCGACCACAAGCGGCGAACTGACAGTGACCTGCGTTCCCGCATTGCTCTCGCTGTGGTTGATACCGCGTATGAACCAGTTCACGGAGCAGTATCCAGACATAAGACTGACGCTGATCGCGTCGAACGATTCCGATCATCTGTTTTCGTCGGACGTGGATGTCTGCGTGCTCTATGGCCATGGGAGCTGGACCGACTGCTGGTCCCGCCTGTGGACTACGCTCAAACTTTTTCCCGTAGCGAGCCCGACACTCCTCAACATGCGTCCGCTCCGATCCGTGCGTGATCTGCGCAATCATGTTCTCCTGCATGGCGATGACGGGCGCGAGTGGAATACCTGGCTTGCTGCTGCCGACGCCACCGAGCATGCGCGGGGCGCGCAGCATTTCATGAGCGATGCGCGCCTGTCGACCGAGGCCGCGGTCTACGGGCAGGGGGTGGCGCTCGGCGATACGATCACCGCAAGCACGCTCATTGCCAAGGGCGAACTCATCGTGCCTTTCGACCTCACAGTTCCGGCCAACAACGCTTTTTATGTCGCCTGTCGCAACGAGGTTCGCAACGCCCCGATCGTCAAGGTGTTTATCGATTGGCTCTTCGCTTCGCTGGAGCAAGATACCATCACCGAACCGCAAACATCAGCCCGCCGGATTATCCGCCGCCGCAGCGGCAAGGTGAGCGCGCCGGAGCGACTGGTCGAATTACCCATTCCGGCAACCCGCCCGCGACGCCCCGAGCGCTCGCAGAAGCGGCGGGCCAAACTTGATACACGATAGGAACGACCATGCCAGTTGCCCCACTCAACCTGCTCATAACGCGTCTCTCGCCCCCGCCAATTCCAGCCGTGCAGTCCTGGGGCAAGTCCTATGACGGCGCCCTTGGGCCGCTGATCGATCTCTCGCAGGCGGTTCCCGGCTATCCGCCGCACCCTGCCATGCTGCAATGGCTCGGCGAGGCAGCCGCATCCCTTGCTTATACCAATTACGGCGCGATCGAAGGCGAGCCTGCGCTCCGTGACGCTTACGCCGCGCATGTGGCAGAGCTTTATGGCGCCAGAATTGGGGCCGAGAATATTCATATCACCTCCGGCTGCAATCAGGCCTTCATGTGCGCTGCCTTGGCGGTGGCCGCGGCGGGCGACACCATTTTGGTGAGCAACCCCTATTACTTCAATCACGAGACGACGCTGGCGATGCTCGGCATCAAAACGGAACTTGTCGCGTGCCATGCGAGCGAAGGCTTCGTGCCGACGGTCGAAGCCCTCATCGACGCAATCGTACCCGGCGTCCGCGCACTCGCGCTGGTGACCCCAAACAACCCGACCGGCGCGATCTATCCGCCCGACCGGCTAAAATCCCTCTTCGACGCGTGCAAGCGCAACGGCATCTGGCTCATCCTCGACGAAACCTACCGCGACTTTCTTCCGGAGCACTATGGCGCACCGCATGCGCTCCTTCGCGAAGAGCATTGGCCGGACCACCTGATCCAGCTCTACAGTTTTTCAAAATCGTTCTGCATCCCTGGCCACCGTCTTGGCGCCGTTACGGCAAGCCCGCGCGTCGTCGAGGAAATCGCCAAGATCATGGACAATCTGCAAATCTGCGCGCCGCGGGCGGCGCAGGGTGCGGTCGCACAGGCATTGCCGGCACTTGCGGAATGGCGGGCCGGCAATCGCCACGAAATCGAAGTGCGCTCGCAGGCCTTGCGCGATGTCATGGCCGGGCTCGACGAGTGGAAGCTTGAGGCGATCGGCGCTTACTTTGCCTTCGTGCGCCATCCATTCCAAGGCAGATCATCAACCGAAGTCGCCGAGCATCTCGCAAAGCGGGTCGGCATCCTTGCTATTCCCGGACAGTATTTCGGCGAAGGGCAGGATCAATTCCTGCGCTTCGCCTTTGCCAATGCCAATGCGGCGACGATCGGCCAGTTGCACGGCAGAATGCATGGCTTCAACATCTGACGCACCTGCAAACCGTCGCTGATGCCTAGTAACCCTTAGCCGCTCCGGAAGCAGCGCGGCTATCCATGGCGCCGTTATACCGCGCTCCGCCGCCTTCTTCGATTTGCGAAAGACTGGCGCCGCCGACGAGGATACCGGCGGCCTCACCCCAGATGGTCCAGTCCTTGTCGATATTGACATCGTGACCCATCTCCACCAGCAACTTGCGCGTATCCGACGAGAGGGCATAAGGCTCCATGTAGACGCGATCCGGCAGCCATTGGTGGTGGATACGCGGGGCGTCGATCGCCTCCTGAATATTCATGCCGTGGTCGATGACGTTGACAATTGCCTCCAGCGTGATCGTGATGATGCGGGCGCCCCCTGGACTGCCGATCACCATGAATGGCTTGCCGTCCTTAGAGACGATGGTCGGGCTCATCGAGGAAAGCGGCGTCTTCTTCGGTTCGATTGCATTGGCTTCGCCTTGTACGAGCCCGTAAAGGTTGGGCGAACCCGGCTTCGAGGTAAAATCATCCATCTCGTTGTTGAGCAGAACACCCGTACCCGGCGCCATCACCCCGGCACCGAAAGAGCCGTTGAGCGTATAGGTGACGGCAACGGCATTGCCTTCGTCATCGACGATGGAGTAGTGCGTGGTTTCCTTGCTTTCGCCGAAGCCTTTCGGCATCAACTTCTGCGAGACACCGGCCTTGAACGGGCTGATCTTATCGCGGATTTCCTCGGCATATTTCTTGTCCAGCAGTTTGCTGACAGGGTTGTCGACAAAGTCGGGATCGCCAAGTGTCGTATTGCGGTCGACATAGGCATAGCGCATGGCCTCGACCATAGTATGCACGGTTTCCGCCGAACCATAGCCGAGATAGCCGAGCGGATATCCTTCGAGAATATTGAGTATCTCGCAGATGATTACCCCGCCCGAGCTTGGCGGAGGCGAGGATACGATGTCATAGCCGCGATAGTTGCATTTGACCGGCTCGAGTTCTCGCACGCTGTACTGCTCGAAATCGGCTTTCGCCAGAACACCGCCACCCGCCTCGCTCGCTTTGACGATGGCATCCGCGGTTGCTCCCTTGTAGAACGCGTCAGGGCCCTTTTCGGAAATGGCGGAGAGCGTAGCAGCGAGATCAGACTGGATCAGTGTTTCGCCGATGGAATAGGTCTTTCCGTCGGGCTTCAGGAAGACAGCGGCCGCCGTCTTGTCCTTGGCAAGGGTCTCGGCACCGTCCTGCAGCGACGCGACGTCACCCTGATCGAGTTCGAAGCCGTCACGGGCAAAGCGAATCGCGGGACCGATCAATTCTTCACGCGGCTTGGTGCCGTATTTGGCACGGGCCGTTTCGAAGCCCATCACCGAGCCGGGCACGCCGATGGCGAGATAGCCATCGGTGCTTGCCCCTTTCACAATATTCCCCTTGTCATCGAGATACATCGTGCGCTTCGCAGCGAGTGGTGCGCGTTCGCGAAAATCGAGGAATGCCGTCTTGCCGTCCTTCATACGGATGGTCATGAAGCCACCACCGCCAATATTGCCTGCGGTCGGATAGACCACCGCCAGCGCATAGCCGACCGCGACCGCCGCATCGACGGCATTGCCGCCGTTCTTCAGCACTTCCACTCCGACGTCGGAAGCGAGATGTTGTGCGGTTACGACCATGCCGTGCTCGGCCTTCACGGGCTCGGGCGAAGCGGCCGAGGCGCCGGTCGTCCCCGCAGCTGCCAGTACCCCGCTGAGCGTGAGAGCGCTCGCCATCGTTAAGCGATAGTCCATGATCATTCCTCCCAAAGATCGTGACAAGAGGAGAGATAATGGAGGCAGCCCGAGCGACGTGTCCAGCAAAAGTATAGTACTTCCTGCTTATGCGTCCTGATCAAGTTCGGGATAGTGGCGAAATATGCCGGATTCATTGAAATCGAGGCGACGGTCCGATTCAAGATATCGGCTGATGTTGGGGCGCTTCTGCACCATGTCGTGCACGGCGGCAACGGCAGGGTAGTCTTTGGCAAGCTTTCGCGTCGCGCGCGGGAAAGCGTAACGCAGGCCCTCGAAAACCTGGAACAGCGAAAGGTCGACATAAGTGAGACTGCCGCCCACCGCGTGCCCACTTCCGGCTGGATTTTGCTTCAGCACGCGTTCGAAATAGCCGAGGAACTTGGGTATCCGATGCTCGATGAAATCAGCGGAGCGATGCTTGGCCGCCTCCTTCTGGTCCTCGTAATACGCGTTGGTCGAGAGCGGATGGTGCGTGTCATGCACCTCGGCGACGAAATCTGTGATGGTAAGTTGCATCCCGTTTGCCACAAAGCGCAACGATTCATCTTGCGGCGCAAGACCGAGCTTTGGCCCGAGATAGAGAAGGATGTTGGCAACGTGCGAGACAATCAAGTCACCGTCTTTCAGGAATGGCGGCGCGAAAGGGATATGCGGCTCGGTCCGGCTTTTGAGAAATCGCATCATGGCCGCCATGCCATCAGACTGGCGTGCCACATCGATGTAGTCAGCGGCGGCTTCCTCGAGAGCGAGACGAATGAACTCGCCGCGTCCCTGCAGACCATCCCAATAATAAAGCTCATACGCCATGCTCACCTCCTGCCTCCGCTATCGTTCCGAGTCGCAAGCCAAGCATGCGATTATGGCAGCAATTCCTTTGAGCCTTGCGAGAATGCAATTGACTTCACTGATCGGCGAGCAAAAGCTTTTGCGGCCAGCATTGTCGTGAAACGGTCAAGCAGCGGCCCTATCATCGCAAGTACCCTACAACCGCGAGAACTGAAAATGAGCCTCCCCATAATTTCATCCGTCGGCTTCTGCACTTATACGAGCGAGGGGGGCGATTTCAGCACGCTTGAAGGGTCGATCCGTACAATCGCCGACCTCGGCGCCACCGCTGCCGAGCTCTCGCTTTACGGTGAGGAAATCGTCGCCGGCGGTCGTATTATCCCAAGCCGCGCCGAGCGCCTGGTGCAAATCACCAAGCAGTTCGATCTGCATTACAGCGTCCACGGCCAGATCGTATCCAACTTCATGGACAGGGAGCACCTCGCCGAGCAGAAAGCCGTCGTCCGCGCCATGCTTGAACTATGCAACCGCATCGAGGCGGGCGTGCTGGTTCAACATTCCGGCCAGGCGAAGATGCAAGCGGCCACCCGCAACCGTGCGCTCGATGCGATGGAGCGCGACGCGCTCGCCGAGATGGCGGAAGTCGCCGGCCACTATGGCGTGCGCATCGCGCTCGAAAACATCTTCGCCCTAAGCGACAACGAATATCGCCAGACGCCTTCGCAAGTTGGAGAAACGGTCAGGTCCGTTGACAGCCCGCATGTCTGTGCGCTTATCGATTTCAGCCACGCCTATATCGAATGCACGCGCCTCGGCCTCGACTGGCGCGCGGAGATCAAGGCCATGGCGCCCGTCACCGGCCACCTGCACGTGCATGCCCCTACACCATGACGAAGTTTTATCATCCGGCGGAGGCGACAGCACTCGGCATCGGTGATCTGCATCTGCCGATCGGCTGGGGCGACATTCCGTGGGAGGAGATCTTTGCAGAACTGACCTTCCTGCCCGATACGATGCTCATCCTCGAAATCACTGAAGACAGGTTCAAGGCTGAACAGGCGGAGAGCCTTGCGCTCGCCAACAAGCTTGCCGCCCTCGTTAACGATCGGCGGCTTGCCGCCTGATGCCTCAACGTATGGTGAAGGGCTCGGATGCGGCATAGGCCGCGTCAGGCACCTTGACCGACAGGAGCTCGATATTTCGCGTGAGGCTTGAGGGTTTCGCCGTTCCGATGAGGACGTTGGCGACAACGGGTTCGCGCAATGGAAATTGAATGGCCGCGGCAGCGAGCGGAATCGCGTTGGCTTTCGCAATATCCTGCATTGCACGAACCCGGCTCAGCACGTCGTCGGATGCCGGGCCATAATCGAAATTTGCGCCCGGAACCGGACCGGTCGCCAATATGCCGGAGTTGAACACACCGCCGATGACCAACGAAATGTTCTGCTTGCGGCAGGCATCCAGAAGACCGCCTTCCGCCGAGCGGTCGAGTAACGAATAGCGCCCAGCAAGCAAAATGCAGTCGATTGGACTGCGGGCGATCACGTCAAGACAGACACCGACCTCGTTGACGCCGAGGCCGTAAGCGGAAATGGCTCCCGACGCCTTGAGTTCTTCCAGCGCCCGCATGCCGCTATCGAGAAGCTGGCGCAAGTAGACGGCATTCTTCTCGGCGCCATGCGTATACGCGCCAATATCGTGAACGTAGAGAATGTCTATCCTGTTCAACCCGAGACGGGCATAGCTGAACTCGAACGAGCGCATGATCCCGTCATAGCTGTAGTCGTAGTCGACCGTGAAGGGCAGGGGATTCACATAGGAATAATCCGGCACCTGATCCTCTGGAACCGGACGAAGCAGGCGCCCAACCTTGGTCGAGAGCACGTAATCTTCGCGCGGCTTGTCGCGCAGGAAATCGCCGGTCCGCCGCTCGGACAGGCCGAACCCATAGAATGGCGCGGTATCGAAATAACGCAGGCCCGCATCCCAGGCAGCCTGCAACGTTTCCATGGCAGCTTCACGGGTGCACTCGCGGTAGAGACCGCCAATCGCCGCGCCGCCAAATCCGAACTCGGTGACGGCGAGCGATGTATTGCCAATTTTGCGGATATCCAAGACGTCCTCCCGAACCATTGATGATCGTTACGCTATTTCTTGCGCAGGGCATCGGCAAGCGCTGCACCGAATGCGCCCTGCGGCGCGGACTGCGGCTTTGGCGCAGGCGCGTTTGAGCGGGGTTTATACGATGGCGCGTCGCTGGGTCTTGGCCCGCGCGGCGCCGGCGCACCGCCATCCTTGCGCATCGTCAGTCCGATACGGCTGCGCTTGACGTCAACATCGACCACCCTAACCTTGACGACATCACCAGCCTTGACCACCTCGTGCGCGTCCTTGACGAAACGGTCCGCGAGCTGCGACAGGTGGACAAGGCCGTCCTGGTGCACGCCGATATCGACGAAGGCGCCGAAGGCCGCGACGTTGGTTACGGTCCCCTCGAGCAGCATGCCGGGCTTCAGGTCCTTGATGTCATCGATGCCGTCGGCAAAGGATGCCGTCTTGAACTCCGGCCGAGGGTCGCGCCCCGGCTTTTCCAGTTCGGCAATGATATCGCGCACGGTCGGCAGACCAAAGCGGTCGTCGACGAAAACGCGCGGATCGAGGGCCCGCAACGCAGCGCCGTCATTCATCAAGGCGCGCACATCACGGCCGCAGGCGCTGACGATTTTCTTGGCGACTCCATAGGCTTCCGGATGCACGGCCGAGGCATCGAGAGGTTCGGTACCATCCGGGATACGCAGGAACCCGGCGCATTGCTCGAAGGCGCGCGGCCCGAGGCGAGCCACTTTCAGGAGATCACGCCGCGTTTTGAACGGTCCGACCTCGTTGCGATAGGCAATAATCGCTTCGGCAAGCGCGTTGCCGAGTCCGGAAATGCGAGCGAGCAACGACGCCGATGCCGTGTTGAGGTCGACGCCGACTGCATTGACCGCGTCTTCGACGACACCCTCGAGCGAACGCGCAAGACGGTACTGGTCGACATCGTGCTGATATTGGCCAACGCCGATCGATTTCGGTTCGATCTTGACGAGTTCGGCCAGCGGATCCTGCAGGCGGCGAGCAATCGACACCGCGCCGCGCAGCGAAACATCGAGGCCGGGGAATTCGGCCGCGGCGGTCGCGGAGGCTGAATAGACGGACGCACCCGCCTCGCTGACGATGACCTTCATGGGCTTCGGCGACGGCATCGCCGCGAGCATGTCGGCCACGAGCCGCTCCGTTTCGCGGCTTCCCGTTCCGTTGCCGATGGCAACGAGTTCCACCTTGTGGCTGACGATCAATCGCGCAAGCTCGGCCTGGGTGCCGCGCACGTCGTTGCGTGGCGGGAAAGGATAGACAGTCGTCGTCTCGAGAAGTTTCCCGGTGCCGTCGACAACCGCCACTTTCACGCCGGTGCGGATGCCTGGGTCGAGCCCCATTGTCGAACGCGATCCGGCAGGGGCCGCCAGCAGCAGATCCTTCAGGTTACGCGCAAATACGCGGATAGCCTCCTCTTCGGCCCGTTCGCGCATTGTCGTCATGAGGTCGATCGAGAGGTTGAGCGAGAAGCGGATTCTCCATGCCCAGCGCACCACGTCCATCAGCCAGATATCGGCAGCGCCACCCTTGTCGGAGATCGCATAGGCATTTGCGATCATCCGTTCAACCGGCTTGACCGGAGCCGTATCCTCGGCGTCCACTTCGATCTCGAGCGACAGAACCTCTTCATTGCGGCCACGCAGCATGGCGAGCGCCCGGTGGCTAGGGACCGCCGACCAACGCTCGAAGTGATTGAAATAGTCCGCGAATTTCGCACCCGTGTCGGCTTTGCCGTCGACTACCTTGGCGCGCAATACCGCACGGTCCTGCATGTAGTTGCGCAGGCGGCCGATCAGATCGGCATTTTCCGAAAAAGTCTCGACCAATATGTCGCGCGCTCCCTCGAGCGCTGCCTTCACATCCGGCACATCGTCATTGATGAAGTTCGTTGCAAGTTGCTGCGGAACCGAGGCTCGATCGGAGAGGATCGCTTCCGCCAAGGGCCCGAGGCCACGCTCGCGAGCGATCTCGGCCCGTGTGCGCCGTTTTGGTTTGTAAGGCAGATAGATGTCCTCAAGCTCTGCCTTCGTCGCGGCTGCCGCGATCTTGCCTTCGAGTTCGTCGTTGAGCTTGCCCTGGCTTCGGATCGACTCGATGATCGTATCGCGGCGGGCATCAAGTTCGCGCAGGTAGAGCAGCCGCTCGTCGAGCGTACGCAATTGCGTGTCGTCGAGCCCGCCCGTTACCTCCTTGCGATAGCGCGCAATGAAGGGAACCGTAGCGCCGCCATCCAGCAACTCGATCGCCGCATTTGCCTGTTCGGGCCTCGCATTGATCTCGGCTGCGATGACGCGGGCAATACGGGCGGTGTTGGCACTATTTGCGGTCACGGGGCATTTCCATAACTTATGATCGGGCGGCGACAATAGGACTGCCCGATCATGACCGCAATGCGCGAGACGCCTAGCGTCAGGGCTTTTTCAACAGCGATTTGGCGTCCTTTATGCCGAGTGCCTCCGGCCGCGAGCAGCTTGTCCTGATGTCGATGAACTTCTTTTCTTCGCCGGAGCGAAGGATCGACACCATCACATCCACCCCGTGGAGCGCGCGTTCGAGCGAGCACCGGATGTCCCGGCCCTCGATGATGGCCGCTGCCATGTCAGCGAGACCAGCAGTCCGGTAATTGGCCATCATGCCGGCCGCGTGTTTCTGGTTGGCGATACCGAACGGATGCGACCATGCCTTCACAGGTTTGACCTTCTTGCCCGGCTTCGCCAGCTTGACCTCGCCGCCAAAGAAATTCGGATCGGGAAGGAAGATCGACCCATCAGTGCCGTAGAGCTCCATGTTAGGGTGATGGTGCGCCCAGACGTCCCAGCTTGCAGACAGGGTGACGGTTGCACCGCTCGCGAATTCCAGCAGAGCCTGGATTGTCGTCGGTGTCGTCACGTCGATGACTTCACCCTTGCGGGGAAGGCTCGAAATCGTCCGCGTCGTCGAAGCCATCGAGGTGAGCGCTGCAACGCGCCTGACCGGTCCAATCAGGTTGACGAGATTGGCGATGTAGTAGGGACCGAGATCGAGGATTGGACCACCGCCGGGTCGGAAGAAGAAATTAGGATTTGGATGCCAATGTTCCATGCCATGGCTGAGGACATGAGCCGTGCCTGAGGTAATGGTACCGACCTCGCCATCATCGACCAGCTTGCGGGCCAACTGGTGCGCTCCGCCGAGGAAAGTATCGGGCGCGCAACCCGCCTTGAGCTTTTTCTTCTCCGCAAGCTTTTGAAGCTCAAGTCCGTCTTTCAGCGACAACGTCAGGGGCTTTTCCGAATAAAGGTGTTTGCCCGCGCTCAGAATTTGTTTGGATACGTCAAAATGCGCATCGGGAACCGTGAGATTGACAACGATGTCGACGTCGTCGCTGGCAAGCAGCGCGTCCATCGAACGGGCCTCAATGCCATGTTCGCCGGCGCGATGCCGCGCGGCTGTCGCATTGATATCGGCGATAGCCTGCACTTTGATGCCTTTGAAGAGCGGTGCGAGATTGAGATAGGTCGATGAAATATTGCCGGCGCCGATAATCCCGATACCAAGTGACCTGGCCATGATGCTGCTTTCCTCAGTACGACTTGACGGTGGCAATGGAACGGCGGGCAAACCTCTCGTCATCCGACGGATTGTCGTGCTCCATGATGAAGTATTGCGCGGGCGTCTCGCGCAGGGTTCCCATCAATCCTTTCCAGTCGACAGCGCCGTGGCCGACATCGGCCCAGCCGTCCTCGTTCGCATTTTCGCCCGGCCCCGCAATATCCTTGACGTGAACCGCGACAATTCGATCGCCGTGATCCTTGATCCACTGCACGGGATCGGCGCCGGCACGGATAATCCAGGCAATGTCGGCTTCCCATGCGATACTTGGCGCGGCCGCGAAGATGGCATCTTGCGGCAAGCTGCCGTCGGCGAGCGCCTTGAATTCAAAATCGTGGTTGTGCCAGCCGAAAACGTAGCCTGCTTTGCTGTAGGTTGCGTGGGCGCGTTCGAGCCGCTCGCCGAAAGCAAGCCAGCCTTCCCGGTCCGCGGGCCGCAGGTCCGGCGCAAGGTGGGGGCAAAAAATCGCCTTCATGCCCAGCGTACCGGCAATGTCGAGCACCTTCTGCGGCTCGTTCTCCAGAAGGTCGATACTGAAGTGACCCGTTGGCATGGCAAGGCCGTTGGCGTCGAGGGCCGCTCGCGTTGCTTTCGGATCGGCATAGACGGCGCCGAAGCCTTCGACCTGCGCATAACCATGGCGTTTGAGCATGGAAAAGGTCTTTTCAAGCGGCGGGAAGCTGCGCGAGCTATAGAGCTGATATGAAAAATCGGTCACTGCGGTTCTCCAGGATTCATGCGGGGACTAGATGCGGATTTCGCTTTCGGCGTCGAAGACGGAAGCGAGGTTGGGATTGAAGGTCAGGAACACCTTCTCTCCGGGTTGATAGCGGCGGCCCGAATCGACGCGGACCGAAATCGGCTTGCCTGCGACCTTGAGCCAGACGAGACTATCGGCGCCCATCGGCTCGTCGAGATCGACGGTCGCGGGAGATGACCGCCCGGTCGGACCGGGTGCGTCGCCTATGGCGATATGCTCAGGCCGGAAGCCGAAGATGGCTGCGCGGCCAAAGGGCAGGGGCTGTTGCGCGGCGTAGGAGGCGAGGGAGATATCGAGACCATTGGCCTTGAAAACGGGACCAGCACTGTTGCCGCCAATCTGGCCTTTCAGGAAATTCATGGCTGGCGAACCGATGAAGCTCGCGACGAACAGGTTGCGCGGGCGGTTATAGATCGTCAGCGGGTCATCAAGTTGCTGGATCAGCCCGCCCTTCATCACCGCGATCCGGTCTGCCAGCGTCAGCGCCTCGATCTGGTCGTGCGTGACATAGATCATCGTATTGGCGAGCTTCTGGTGCAGTCGCTTGATCTCAACGCGCAGTTCCGAGCGCAGCTTGGCGTCGAGATTGGACAAGGGCTCGTCGAAGAGGAACACATCGACGTCGCGCACCAGTGCTCTGCCGATGGCGACCCGCTGGCGCTGCCCGCCGGAGAGCTCGGCTGGCTTGCGATGCAGCAATGGCCCGATCTGCAGGATCTCCGCAGCGGCGGCAATACGCTTTGCTATTTCCGCCTTCGGAAGTCCGGCGACCCTTAGCCCGAACGAGAGATTCTTTTCAACCGTCATCTGCGGATAGAGCGCATAGGACTGGAAGACCATCCCTATGCCACGATCCTTTGGCTCTTCCCAGGTCACGTTCTTGCCCTTGATGAAGATCTGCCCCTCGGAAATATCGAGAAGACCCGCAATGCAATTCAGCAGCGTGGACTTGCCGCACCCGGATGGTCCAAGCAGGACCAGGAACTCGCCGTCGGCAACATCGATATTGAGGTCCTTCAGGACACCGACCGAACCGAAATTGAGCGAGAGATCTTTGATCGAGACGCTGTGCAACTGGGTCATCCTTTGACGGCGCCAGCGGCAATGCCCCTGACGAAATACTTGCCTGAGAAGAAATAGACGAGGAGAGGGACGGCGCCGGTCAGAATGGTGGCCGCCATGTTGACGTTGTATTCCTTCACGCCCTGCGTCGAGTTGACGATGTTATTGAGCTGCACCGTCATCGGAAAATTCTTGGTCCCGGCGAAGATCACGCCGAAAAGGAAATCGTTCCAGATGCCGGTTACCTGCAGGATCACGGCAACAACGAAGATCGGCAGCGACATGGGCAGCATGATCTGCAGAAATATCCGCCAGAAGCCGGCACCGTCGACACGCGCGGCCTTGAAGAGTTCAGGAGGCAGGGAAACAAAATAGTTGCGAAAGAGCAGCGTCAGGATCGGCATGCCGAAGATCGTATGGATGACGATGACGCCGGTGAGCGTGCCGAATATCCCAAGTTCGCGGGTGATGATGACCAGCGGATAGAGCATCACCTGATAGGGGATGAACGCGCCGAAGATCAACGCGGTGAAGAACAGCTCGGAGCCCTTGAAGCGCCAGTTCGACAATGCATAACCGTTCACCGAGGCGATAATGATCGAGAAGATCACGCTCGGTACCAGTATCTTCATCGAATTGAAGAAGCCAACCTTGATGCCCTCGCAGTAGAGCCCGGTGCAGGCACTGTTCCACGCTGTCGCCCATGGCTGGAATGTCACTTCGACCGGCGGTGAGAAGATGTTGCCGAGGCGGATTTCCGGCATGCCCTTCAGCGAAGTCATGACCATGACGTAGAGCGGAATGAGGTAATAGACGGCTGCGACGATGAGGATCCCGTAGATCATGATCGAGGTCGGCGACACGATGCGACGAGGACGCCGTCCGCGCGGCCCTGCAGGATTGATGAGGCTCATTTGCCCACTCCCAGCGTCCGGTTTCTCGGCCGATACTCATAGAGCGCCCACGGAACGAGGATGATCAGTACCGTCGTCAGCATGATCGTCGAAGCGGCGAGGCCCTGTCCGAGATTGCCGCGCGAAAACATGAAATCGTAAACGTATTTCGCCGGAACTTCCGAGGCGATGCCCGGACCGCCATTGGTCATGGCGACGACGAGGTCGTAAACTTTTACGATCGTGGCGGCGATGATCACGAGGGTCGTCGCAAAGACCGGGCGCATCATCGGAATGATGATGAAGAGATAGGTCCTCCAGGTGGGGATGCCGTCGACCCGTGCCGCCTTCCAGATCTCGTCATCAATGTTGCGAAGCCCGGCCAGCATCAGCGCCATGACAAGACCGGTGCCCTGCCATAGGCTGGCGATGACAATCGCGTAGATCGTAAAGCGCCCATCGGTCAGGATCGGGAAATTGAACGTCTCGAAGCCGAGGTCGCGCACGACTTTCTGCACGCCGTAGGCGGGCGTCAAGATCCATTGCCAGACGAGGCCAGTGACGATGAACGACAGGGCATGGGGATAAAGGAAGACCGTGCGGAAGCTGTTCTCGAAGCGGATCTTCTGGTCCATCAGCGCGGCGAGGATAAAGCCTAACACCAGCGAAAAGCTGAGCGCGAGGACGCCGAATATGGCAAGGTTTCGCAGCGATACTATCCACCGCGAGGTGGTGAACAATCGCCTGTACTGATCGATTCCGACGAAATCCAGTGTCGGAAGCGACCGCGATGACGTGAATGAATAGACTACCGTCCAGAGCGTGCAGCCAATGAACACGACGAGCACCGTTGCGATCATCGGAACGGCGGCAATCTTCGCGTTCAAATTGCGCAAAGGTGCAAAGGGGCGGGTCGCGGCCATGAAGTGTCTCCAACCTTGCGATAGGCGCCGGCCTTGCGGCCGGTCGCTATCAGGGCGTCATGTCCAGCGGTTCACTTTGCCTGGCTGATGATTTCGACGAAACGCGCCTGCGCGTCGTCGACCGACATGTCCTTGTTGGCGAAGAATTCCGTATTCAAATCTTCGAGCTGGCCCTGCGCGTCGGAAGAAAGTGCCTGCTCGATCGAGGGAAGCACATTGTTGGCGTCAGCCAGGATCTTGATGCCTTTCTGCATGCAGGCGTTGGCTGCCTCCATGTCGATATCGCCGCGTATGGGCAAAGAACCCTTGGCAAGGTTGAAGGCCACCTGGGTCTCCTTCGAAACGAGCATGCTCGCCAGTTTCAGCTGGGCGCGCGTGACTTCGGGATTGGCATTCTTCGGGAAATAGAACGCATCGCCGCCCGTATCGAGTATCGGGTGGACGCCGAGGCCCGGCAGACAGTCATAGTCCGTTCCGGCGACTTTGCCGGCAACGCCGAATTCACCTTGTGCCCAGTCGCCCATGATCTGCCCGCCGGCCTTTCCAGTCAGCACGAGTGAGGTTGCCTCGTTCCACTGCCGGCCGACATAGCCGGGATCGGCAAGATCGCGCGCGTTGGCGAAAGCCTGCCAGACCGCCTTCATTTCAGGACTTGCAGCCGCATCCTTGTCCTTGTCGTCCATGATCTTGAGATAGAGGTCCCTGCCGCCGAGCGTCGCGAGCATCACGCGGAAGATACCGTCGACCTGCCACGCATCGCCGGTCGCAAGTGGGATGATGCCCTTCTCTTTGAGCTTCGGCGCCGCGGCCACGAACTCGCTCCAGTTGGTGGGAACCGGCGCACCCGCTTCCTTGAACGCGCCCGGGTTGATCCACATCCACTGCCACGAGTGAATGTTGACCGGCACGCAGTAGATCTTGCCTTCATACTTGCAGGAGTCGAGGAGCTTCGAAGGGCGGATGAAGTCGGCCCAGCCCTCCTTGGCTGCAAGCTCGGAAAGGTCGGTCATCAGCCCTGCCTTGACGAGATCTTCGGCATCACGGCCGGTATTCAGCTGCGTCGCCCCCATGGGATTGCCGCCGAGAATGCGGCTGACGATGATTGGGCGAGCTGTGGTGCCGCTGCCGGCGATGGCGCCATCGACCCATTTGTCACCGCCAAGCTTGTCATAGGATTGCGCAAGGACTTTTGCCGCCGCCGCTTCGCCGCCGGATGTCCACCAATGGGTGACTTCGAGATCAACGGCTCGCGCCGAGCCTGCAAAAAGCAAAGTCGAAGCCGCGAGAGCGGCAAGCATCGAACGGTAACGCATCCTATCCTCCCAAATCTGAAACGTTACAGGTAGGCTAATTCAAACTCCGGCACGATGCAATTCCCGAGCGATGATTTTTTATTGGGTTCCCGTTCACTCTGGCCCAGATTGTAACTATAACATTGATTTGTCTTATTTTTCCTTTCCAAAAAATCTTGGCTGATGGGTTGAGCTGCCAGGGTCCAGCGGAATAAAGACTGATCTCCGCATGGGAAAAGTCGTCGCATGGCTCTGTACATTTGGTTCAAATTTTGAAACGATACAGCCGATATCAACTTCAAGGTTGTGGCCAAGCAGCAATGAAGCCAAAGAAAAGCGCCCGATCCACTGCACAGGAGGCCGGACCGCCCGCAGACAGCGAGCGTCCGACGCTGAAGACCATTGCCTTCATGGCCGGCCTCGGCGTCACCACAGTATCGCGGGCACTCAAGGATGCGCCCGAAATCGGTCAGGCAACGAAGAACCGCGTTCAGCTCATTGCCAAGCAGATCGGCTACCAGCCCAATCGCGCCGGGGTACGCCTGCGAACCGGCAAGACCAATGTCATCAGTCTCGTTCTCAATGCGCAATCGGAGATCATGGGGCTCACGTCAAACCTCGTCTACGGCATTACCGAAATACTGTCGCAGACGCCGTACCATTTGACGGTCACCCCCTACTCGGTCGAGAACGACCCGATGCAGCCGATACGCTATATTGTGGAGACCGGTTCGGCGGACGGGATCATCATGTCTCGCACCGAGCCTAACGATGCGCGCGTTCGCTACCTGACTGAGCACGGCATTCCCTTCGCCACCCATGGGCGCACGGAAATGGGCATCGAACATCCGTTTCATGACTTCGACAATGAGACGTTCGCCTATATTGCGGTCAAAAGTCTGGTAGAGCGGGGGCGCCGCAGGATCGCCATGCTTGCCGGACCTTCGCCGTCGGTCACGTATTACCGGCACCTCGAGCGAGGGTTTGCCCGGGCCATCAGCGAAGGCGGCGTCAGTTCATTGTCTTTTTCGGGCTTCGATGTCGATACATCGCTCGCCGGCATTCGCGACCGCATGGTTGAAATTATGTCCGGACCGGACCGTCCCGATGGGATCGTATGCTGCAGCGGCAGCGCGGCGATCGCCATTGTGGCCGGTATCGAGGCAGCAGGTTTGGAGATCGGCAAAGACGTTGATCTCGCCTCCAAGCAGTCGACGGACGTACTGAAGTGGTTCCGCCCCCAGATCATCGTCTTCAATGAGGACGTACGCCAGGCAGGCCGGGAACTGGCAAGCGCCGTGCTTCGGCGTATTGCCGGCATCGATGCCAGCGAATTGCAGACGCTAAGCTATCCGGGCGAAGGTCACGACTGATCACCCGGTTCGGACTTCAAGCTTCTTCAAGGTAGAGCTCGAACGTGATGCAAACGGGGTTTTTTCCACGAAGGAGTTGCCCTTGCGTTATCCTTCCCATTGTATCGACCATGACGATCTCGAGCCTTGTGAGATTCGGCCGCGTCGAGACAAAGCCATCGATGACGAACACCTCGGTTGCAATGTCATCAACGGACGTTCCGTCCGCATAGCGCGCGCCAATCAGGCTGCCGACACCGCCGCGCAATCGGGCATTGGAAAAACCGCTCGCCCGGCAGATCTCGTCGAGCGTCTCGATGATGTCGACGTTAGGCCGGACACGTGCCACTACGATGCGAGGCCCTTTAGCCCTTGGAACCTGTGCAGTCTTTATAGGATGAAACAGGGTGAACGCCGTCTCCGCATCGGGTTCTGATACCATGCGCACGTCGTTCGTGCCCCAGGCCGTGGCGCGAATTGGCTTTGCCACGATCGTCTCGTGCGGCAGGACATGACCACATCGCTTCCTGCCATCGGCCTCGATCCATGTCGCATGGCAGTGAATGAAGGGATGACCGTCCCTTTCCCCAAAAGTCACATTGCCGCGTTCAAGTTGCGCCTCGCCTTCGGGTGAATTCGTTTCGCTATACCAGGCTGCATGGTAGTCATCTGTCGACAGCGCCGGCATCAGATAGTGGAGGGGCGCGAAACTTCCACTTTCAAGGACGATTGCAGCTGCCGTCAGCCCAGCCTCCGCGAGGGGGAGGGCGATGGCCTCATTGATACTGAGGCCCGACTTGAGGGTAAATTGCAGGTATTCCCCGGAGCCGATTAAACTTTCGAAGGGGGCCGTGGCCGCCGGGCCCGGCTGACGCAAACGTCGCTCAAACATGGCCCGCAAGCGCAATCAGGCGCTCCCGAGGAGGAGACAATTTCAGGAGTGCGAACCGGACACAGATCATCGGTCCACATTATAGAGCTAACGCGCCCGCTCAAGTGAATATTTCCCTCGCGATATGGGGCAACCGGGATTCAATTTTGCCTTTCGCAATTCCGCTGATAGGCTGATCCACAATATGGATCGTGGGTCACATTGATGGAACAGACGGTAGCACCGGCTCACAACGGCTCGCAGAGCGTCGATCGGGCCCTCGGCCTGCTCAGCCTCGTCAGCTATTTTGGTGACGCAGGTGGCGCCCTCAGCGAAATCGTCGAGCAAAGCGGACTTAACAAGCCGACCGTAAGGCGGCTGCTCCTGGCCCTCATCCGCTCCGGGTTGCTGGAACAGGATGCGCGATCGCGTCGCTATTTCCTCGGGCAGGAAGCCTATGTACTCGGCACCTTGGCCACACGCCGGTACGGCCTTCTGCAGATCGCCCGCGATAGTCTCGGCGTCCTTTCGGGCAGAACGCAGGATACGAGCTTTCTGTCGATCCAGCGCGACCATCACGTGGTCTGCCTGCACCGGGAAGAGGGAACCTATCCAATCAGAACCCATGCGCTCCAGGCCGGCTATCGCCACCCGCTTGGTGTCGGCGCGGGTTCACTCGCCATTCTTTCCGCGTTTGACGACGACGAGATCGAGGCCGCCCTTTCCGCCAACGAGCCAGAACTCCTCAAGGAGTTCCCCGAACTTGCTCCGCCGCAAATCCGCGCGGATATCGCGACTGCGCGGGAACGCGGATTTTCCTTGAACCCGGGCCGCATACTGCCAAACTCCTGGGGCGTCGGCCTCGCCATACGTTATCCGGACGGGCGGCCGGCGGGAGCGCTCAGCATCGCCGCCATCGACAGCCGGATGCAGCCCGACAGGCAGGTCGAACTTGCCTCGCTGATGCGCAGTGAGGCACGAAAGATCGAAGCGCGGCTTGCCCATCTGCAGCCGGCTGATGACAGGCTAGGGACCTTGTCAACCAAAGGACGGTCGATACAGCCGAGGACCTAGATTATCGGGGGAAGAACCATGGAACGCATGTCGAATCGGGTGATGAATCTTTCGGGGTTTCTTGCTCAAACGGCGGCGCGATTTCCCGATGAGATAGCACTCGTGTGGCGCGACCAAAACTGGACGTGGAGCTGGATACACCGCCGGGTCAATGCCATGGCGGCGGCGCTGCAGAGGGAGTACGGGGTAGGGAAGGGCGATCGCATTCTCGTCCAGTCGCAGAACTGCAACCAGATGCTCGAATCTATGTTCGCCTGCTTTCAGCTCGGCGCTGTCTGGGTTCCAACCAACTTCCGCCAGACACCCGATGAAGTGGCTTATCTCGCCGCGGCGAGCGGCGCGAAGGGCATGATCTGCGGTAATGGGTTTCCGGAGCATGTTTCCGCCTGCCGGGCTGCCAGCTCCGACCTTGCCTTCGCCATCGCCATCGGCGACGCCCCGTTCGGCGAGGATTATGACGCGATCATCGAACGCTTCGAGGGCGAGACGGTAGAGACGGCACCTGTCGATCATAACGACCCATGCTGGTTCTTTTTTACCTCAGGAACAACCGGGCGGCCGAAGGCCGCAGTGCTTACGCATGGACAGATGGCTTTAGTTGTCACCAACCACCTTTGCGACTTGATGCCGGCGACGACGCGCCTCGACGCGTCGCTCGTTGTCGCCCCGTTGTCGCACGGGGCGGGTATCCACCTTTTGACTCAGGTCGCCCGCGGTTCGAAGACGGTGCTCCTGCCCGGTGAAAAGCTCGATGTCGCCGAGGCCTGGCGCCTCGTCGAAACCTGGCAGGTCAGCAACATGTTCACGGTGCCGACAATCCTCAAACTTCTTGCCGAGCACCCCTCAGTCAACGAGCGCGACCATTCTTCATTGCGCTACGTGATCTATGCCGGCGCACCGATGTATCGCACCGATCAGGTGCACGCGTTGAAAGCCTTGGGAGCGGTCATCGTTCAGTATTTCGGGCTTGGGGAAGTTACGGGCAATATAACCGTTCTGCCTGCAAGCGAACATCACATCGAAGAGACGGATGATAAGCGTCCTGGCACTTGTGGCTATGCGCGCACGGGTATGCAGATCTCGATTCAGGATGATGCCGGCAACGAATTGGAGCCGGGAATGACCGGCGAGATCTGCGTGATCGGCCCGGCCGTCTTTGCAGGTTACTACGAAAATCCGGAGGCGAATGCGAAGGCTTTCCGCAACGGCTGGTTCCGCACCGGTGACCTTGGCCATATGGACACGGCAGGGTATCTCTTCATCACCGGGCGCGCGTCCGACATGTATATTTCGGGCGGTTCAAACATCTATCCGCGCGAGATCGAGGAAAAGATCCTCAGCCATCCCGACATCAGCGAGGTTGCGGTGCTCGGTATCCCAGATCCGATGTGGGGCGAGGTTGGTCTTGCCGTCTGCGTACCGCATGACGGCGCCAGTCCCGATGCTGATGCAATGATCGCCTGGATTGACGGCAAGATGGCGCGCTACAAGCTTCCAAAACGCTTTGTCTTCTGGCCGGAAATGCCGAAGTCGGCCTATGGCAAGATAGCGAAGAAACTGATCCGCGAAGAATTGATCAGGCGCGGCGAGCTGGAAGGTCCGACCGCCTAGCGCTCATACGCCGTCAGTTTTCTTTCGGCCAGTGACGACGTGCATGATGATCTTGCTGACGATGGTTCCATCCTTGGCCTTGGCATGGACCTTCGTTTCGAAGTCTTTTCGCAGCTGCTCAAGCTCTTTAGCCGGTAGCAGGTTGAGTTGGTGCCAGGCGGGATGCGCGAGGGATTTCTCCCAGACGAACAGTGCTTCCTCAGTCAACATTCTATGCTCCTGCATCAATTCCGGGCTGATCTCGGCCACCTCAAATCCGGAACTCTCGAGCAACTCTTTGCATTTTTCGACTGAATTGGCGATCGTGGCATAGGGCAGGTCAATTCCATGCGCTTCTGCGACTTCGGCAATGATGCTGTTAATGCCAAAGGGTTCGCCCGGTGCATCGAAAGTCACCATCCCGCCTGACTTCAGCCAGCGGTTCCATTGCCTGAGCGCCGCGTGTGGATCGGACAGAAGTACGAACGCCGAGGAACACAGGATCCTGTCGAACGCGTTATTATCAAACGTCGCCTCCTCGACATCTCCCTGAATGAACTGAATGTTGCTGAGATTATCCATCCCGGCCTTGAAATGCGCCTGCGTGAGCATTTCCGCCGATAGATCGATGGCGACAACGCCACCTTCATCCCCAACCATTTTCGCGGCCTGCAGCGCCAACCGGCCTGTGCCCGTGCCGATGTCGAGCACGCAATGCCCCGGTTCGATATCGGCATGTCGAATGATCACAAAAGCGAGTTTCGGAAAAATCGCGTCCTGGTCGTAAGTCTCGCTCCGGCGATCAAAGTAGTCGGTCGTCAAACCTTTGAAATCATGATGATTCTCGGCTTCCTCACGCATGGGATGCCGTACGCCGATATCGAGTTCCAAACGAGGGGACTGCACTGCCGAGGGTGGCGTGGCAATGAGGGGCTGGTTTCAACGATTTTAGTCGAACGCCTGGCGCATTTGACAAGGTTCCGCCCACCTTTCTCTCCTGAAATATAACTTAATTTTGTAAATAGACTCTACATTTAACTCGAATTCGTCTTGAAATGTTCCATTGCCGCCATGTGGACCGCTGCAAGGGTTTTCCCCACCTAGACTGCGTTCAGCAAGCGCCACTATCGGGTGCAAGCTCTACCGTATACCCGGCAATGGCCTTGAGCTTTGGAAACCAATGCTGCGAGCCGGTCGCCAAGATCACCACCCCATCGTAGTTCTCAATCATCTGCCGCAGGTAATCCACCTCGACATGTGCGTGGCGATCATGCGCGTCCTTCACTTCCGAGCGCTTGCCGAAGAGTGCGTCCGCCTCATCGAAGAGCAGCACACCGCCACTTCGCTCCGCCTCATCGAACAACTGCTTAAGGTTGCGCTCGGTTTCACCGATGTACTTGCTGACGACGGCCGAAAGATCGACGCGGAAGAGTTCGAGGCCTAGCCCTGCGGCAATGATGGCGGACGCACTAAGCCTTGCTGCACTGTTACCGCCGGTGAGAAGAACTAGACGTGCGCCCGACGACCCGCGCAATGCTTTCCGATCCAGACCGCGCTCTGCCCGAATCCGATCCACCGTCTCGTTCACGCGTTGGGCGGGTCTTTCACCCTGCAAGGCAAAGGCCGTTTTACCGGCAGACGTGTCTATCCGCTCTAAGAAACCTCGCCGCACGTTTGCCATGGCAATAGTCGCTCCCTTCGGGGGTTGGCACGATGCAAAGCAGCAATATACCCTCGCATCGCAAAGGCCTAGTTATGCCGTCTAAACAAGACCATGATCCGGTGTCAATATTTTCTTGTCATTTGCAGTAACGTTTTAAGTGATATTTTATCTCATCTTAAAGTACTATATTTTTCAATCTATTTTGTTGAAACGCCGAGCTGTCCAACGGTTGTGCTTGCATCGCATCGGACTTCAAGGGTAGGAACGTGGGCAATGAATAACGCCTTCCTAGGGGCACCGCTTGCTTACCGCCAACCGGCTTACAATTGCATCTTATGTCTTATCGTTCATAGCGCTTATCGCCGTGCTCGAACTGGGATTGCTTTCGGCGCTTCTTGCCGGCCTCCTTGTCTATAACGTCGTGCACCTCTCGGCACCGCTGCTCGGCAGGGCAGGCGTCGATGGCCGAATTGCCAAGACCGTCGCTCTGGCGCTGCTTGCCCTCGTCTTCATCCTTTTGATCGTGGCGGCCGTGCTCGGCGGCGTCGCATTTCTGAGTGACGGCTCGGAAGGCATTGCGTCACTTTTCAAGAAGATGGCGGAAATCATCGATACGGCGCAGGTACATCTGCCGAGCTGGGCGCGGGATTATTTCCCGTCTAACCTTGAAGAGCTGGAATCGGTTGCCGCCGTCTGGCTGCGTGAACATGCCGGACAGTTGCAGCTTGTCGGGAGGGAGTTCGGTGTCCTTCTCATAAGAATCATCATCGGCATGATCATAGGTGGCATGGTCGCACTGAGTTCGGTTGCGCCGTCACGGCAGCTCGGCCCGCTGGCGATCGCGCTTACCGATCGTATCGATCACTTCAGCGACGCGTTCCGCAACATCGTCTTCTCGCAGCTGCGTATCTCTGCATTGAACACGTTCTTTACCGGGATCTTCCTCGTCCTCATTCTGCCTTCCTTCGGCGTAGACCTTCCGCTCGTCAAGACCATGATCGCGGTCACCTTCATCGCTGGTCTATTGCCCGTCATCGGCAATTTGATCTCGAACACCGTAATCGTCATTGTAGCCCTCAGTGTATCGCTGTTTGCGGCACTCGGATCCTTGGCTTTTCTCATTGTCATCCACAAACTCGAGTACTTCCTCAATGCGAAGATCATCGGTTCACGCATCAAGGCGCGCGCGTGGGAGTTGCTCTTGGCGATGATTGTCCTGGAGGCCTGGTATGGCATTGCCGGCCTGATTGCTGCGCCGATCTACTACGCCTATTTGAAGGATGAGCTGAAGTTCCGCCAGCTAATCTGACAACGATTGCACCTTGAGATATACCGGCATTCGCCGAATTTGGTATTGCGGATGCGATTCAAATCTGAGATCGTAATGACAGCCCTGAACAGCAAACAAAAAAGAATGGGGTAAAGGAGGAAACATAGTTCGCAATTCTGTTTTGGAGTTCAACTATGCTTTCACATTCCAGTCATGCCGACATCGTTTACATCCCGGATTCCGCAACATGCCGGACAGCAGTCCAGCAATGCCCAGTGGATACCGGCCCGCAGATCCTGTCGCATAACGCGCCGCACTCCCATCGATGCTTCGTTCGGGGCATCGGGCAAAGTGGTAGGGGGAGGGTGTAATGGACGACAAGTCGTTTTCATCGCCAGTCAGAATAAGTCTTGGCGCCATGGGGCTCCGTTTGGTTGCGACGGCTTGGGAGGCTCTTGAGTGTCTCCGAAATCAATGGCCGCAGCAGGATGGGCTTGAATACAAGCGTGCGGTTCGCATCAATCGCGATGCCCTCGAAGGGTGGATGACGCCGGCAAAAGCCAGGCAGGCCTTCGTCCAGGCAGCGCAGCGCGCCGGGGTCTTCATCGACGACCGGACGAACAAATAGGTCTTTGCGTTGCGCACCTGACTTGAGCGGCAGGCGATCGAGGCGCAACTGCACGTGCCGCTCTCCCAACGTGGCTGTGGCTTCCAAATGGCCACGCGCAATCGTGCGCAATTTTGCCAAGGATGGAAACCGTAGTACTGGTGTCATCAGGTCGGGTTATGACCTGATGATTCAACAGACTGGGTATGCCGATGAGCCACTTCTTCAATCGCAGGGAAAACATCGTCACCGAGGCGCTCGACGGCCTCCTGCTGACCAGCCGCCCGGGTCTGCTGGCCCGCCTCGACTCATATCCGGACATCAAGGTCATTGTCCGGTCCGATTGGGACAGGTCGAAGGTCGCCGTCATTTCGGGCGGCGGCGCAGGCCACGAGCCTGCCCATGCCGGCTTCGTGGGGCGGGGCATGCTCACGGCCGCAGTCTCGGGGGAAATCTTCGCATCGCCAAGCGTTGATGCGGTGCTCACGGCCATACGCGCTGTTACTGGCCCTGCAGGTTGCCTCCTTGTCGTCAAGAATTACACGGGCGACCGGCTGAACTTCGGTCTTGCGGCTGAGCGGGCACGCGCCGAAGGGTTCGACGTCGAGATGGTTATCGTTGCCGATGACATAGCGCTCCCGCACCTCGCACAGCCACGCGGTATCGCCGGCACGCTGTTCGTCCACAAGATCGCAGGTTTTCTCGCCGAGCGCGGTGACGCGTTGCAGGACATCGCAGCGGCCGCCACCACGGCAGCGGCAGAGATCGTTTCGCTCGGCGTTGCCTATTCCACCTGTTCAATTCCAGGCCAGCCGCAGGAGTCGCGGCTCGGCGAGAATGAGGGCGAACTCGGGCTGGGCATTCACGGAGAACCGGGCGTCGAGCGCATCCCCGTCCAGGCCGCGGCGAGTATTGTCGGCATCATGGCCGAACGCCTTAGTGCCGCTATTCCCGCTGGCGGCGAATATGCTTTGCTCATCAACAACCTTGGTGCCGTGCCACCAGTCGAGATGAACCTGATCGCGCGCAATGTTCTTGCAACACCGCTTGGCGGCAGAGTGAAGCTCATCATTGGCCCGGGGCCGATCATGACAGCGCTCAACATGAACGGCTTTTCGCTGTCGCTGATTAAGCTTGATCTGGCGCGCGAAGCGGCTCTTCTCGCGGAGGTTGCACCGCACGCATGGCTAACTCCTGTCGAACGCCATGAGCTAGCCATCGTACCCGCGCCCGCACTGCGAAGCGAAATCGAACATATGGCCGCCAGTCGCGACCCACAAGTCGAAGAAATGCTCGCGACCGTTTGCAACAGGCTTGTCGCGCTCGAACCGGACCTTAACCGGCTTGATGCTCGTGCTGGTGACGGCGATACCGGTTCCACGGTTGCAGCAGGCGCGCGCGGCATCCTGGCGCGGATCGATACACTGCCTCTAGCCGACAAGGCGGCGACATTTGCGGCCATAGGTTCGATTCTCGCAACCAGCATGGGCGGTTCGAGCGGCGTGCTTCTGTCCATATTCTTTACGGCGGCATCGAAGTCGATGGCGGCAGGCGCAAACGTACCGGAAGCACTCATCTCAGGGCTCGATCGCATGACATTCTACGGCGGCGCCAAACCCGGCGATCGTACGATGATCGACGCGCTCGATCCCGCACTGAATGCGCTTGCCGCCAGCGGAGCGCAAGAAGCTGCCGTTGCTGCAAGGTCCGGAGCCGAGGCAACGGCATCGATGACCAAGGCAAAAGCGGGTCGCTCGTCTTATGTCGGCGCGCGCGATCTTGATGGCATAGTCGACCCCGGTGCAGAAGCAGTTGCAGCAGCATTCGAGGCCGCTGCAGCCGTTATCGCTGACGGCAAGACGAGACACCGTCCATGACCGGGCGTACGGCCCGGATCAATTGCCAGCCCGCATTCTTGCGTCTGGCATGCGAAGGTGTGAGTTCCATAACTACTCTTATGCCATAAACTGCAAATTATAACGAAATATCAATAACTTAGTACTACACCAAGCGTCCGAGCGGTCGAGGGTTCCCCTCTAGCTGTCGGCCTGCTCGGCGTCACACATGCCCGCTCTGGTTGCGTCGGACGATCATGAGCACGAGCAAAATGATGCCAAGCGCGATGAACGCGATGCCAATGGTAAGGAACTCCGTCGAACCGTAGCGGTAGCCTGACGCAGTAATCAGGAAACCCAAGATAATGGCGATCAATCCGCCCAGCTTCTTGAAGAGTGAAATCGGTCTGTCATCGTTTAAGGCCATGTCAAACCTCCGACGTTGCAGGCTTGAACGAAGTTCGCCTGGCCGTGCACACGACGGCAGTCCATGCTAGCAGTGGTTGCGGCATTGCTCAATCGCCGCTTTTCGCCGTTGTCTCGAAGAGCCGCCAGTCCGGCGAGCTGATTCAACTCTTGCGTGAAAATATCCTTTGCATCCATTCCGCTTCGGCTAATGTGTTGGCGGGCCAAAAGGCCAGATACCCAAGAGGATGGAACATGAATAAAACGTTTCTGACGATCGCTGCGGCCATCGTCGCTTTTGCATCGAACGCAGCAGCCCAGGATTGGAAAGAAATCCGCATCGCCACTGAAGGCGCTTATCCGCCCTTCAATACGCTGAAGGCCGATGGAACGCTGGCTGGCCTCGATGTCGATATCGCTAATGCGCTCTGCGATGAGATGAAGGCAAAATGCACCATTGTTGCGCAAGACTGGGACGGTATCATCCCGGGTTTAATGGCCAACAAGTATGACGCCATCATTGCGTCCATGAGCATCACCGAAGAGCGCAAGCAGAAGATCGATTTCACCAACAAATACTATACCACGCCTTTGGCGGTCATCGTCCCGAAGGATAGCACGCTCGCCGGCGTCGGCGTCGAAGACATGAAGGGCAAGAGCGTCGGCGCCCAGGCGTCAACGACCCAGGGCAACTATGCGACCGACATCTATGGCAAGGCCGGCGTGGATGTGAAGCTCTACCCGACGCAGGAAGAAGCGGCCGCCGACCTCCAGAACGGACGCATCGACGCGCTGATCTCAGACAAATTCGTCGTGGTCGACTGGCTCAACAATGCCGGCAAGGATTGCTGCAAGATGCTTGCGGACGTTCCGGGAACGGCAACTGAAGCCGGCATCGGCATTCGCAAGGGCGACGACGCGCTGCGCGAGAAATTCAACAAGGCGATCGATGCCATCGTAGCCAATGGAACCTACAAGACAATCGTCTCGAAGTATTTCGCCTTCGATATCTATTGATCGATACAGAGCCATCCGACCCCGGTCGGGTGGCCCCGCTCTCATCAAATGACTTGATTGGACAGCACAGCGGCCAGATGCCAAGATTGATACGAAAGTCGCATTGGGGACCGCTCAGCACACTCTGTCATCGATCACGAGGAGAGCATCATCATGGCAACCTGGCAACCTGATCCTTCCTTCTATCCCTCGCCGCGCATGGCGGCGAAAGCGCCGGCCGAAAAACTGGCCTATGTCGCCGCCTTCGATCCCGAACGAAAAATCCCCGACGCCATTACCGTCGTGGATGTCGATCCGCAATCGCCCACCTATTCGCAGATTGTCGGCCAGGTCGATATGCCGAATGCCGGTGATGAGTTGCATCACTTCGGCTGGAATGCCTGTTCGTCGTGCCTTTGCCCGAATGCCCCTCACCCGCATATGGAGCGCCGTTATCTGGTCGTACCTGGGTTGCGTTCCTCGCGGCTCCATATCATCGATACCAAGCCCGATCCGAAGAACCCGCAAATCATCCGCGTCATCGAGCCGGAGGAAGTCGCCGAAAAGGCAGGCTACTCCCGCCTTCATACCATTCACTGCGGGCCCGAGGGTATTTACGTGAACGCGCTCGGCAATGCCGAAGGCAAGGCGCCGGGAGGCATCTTCCTCCTTGACCCCACGAGTTTCGATGTTCTGGGACAGTGGGAGATGGACCGCGGCCCGCAAAAACTCGCCTATGATTTCTGGTGGCACCTCGGGCATGACACGATGGTAACCAGCGAATGGGGAACGCCCGACACGTTTGAGAACGGTCTCGTTCCAGAGATACTGCTCGGAAGCAAGTACGGACGCAGATTGCACTTCTGGGACCTCCACAAGCGCAAGCATCTGCAGGAAATCGATCTGGGTGAAGAATACCAGCTGGTGTTCGAACTGCGTCCGGCGCACAACCCGACCAAGGCCTATGGCTTTGTCGGCTGCGTCATCAGCCTCAAGGATCTTTCCGCGTCGATCTGGACCTGGTATCGCGACGGCGACAAGTGGGCCGTGAAGAAAATCATCGAAATCCCTGCCGAGCCGGCCGACCCCGACCTGTTGCCGCCCGTGCTGAAGGGGTTCGGCGCGGTCGCGCCGCTTGTCACCGACATCGACCTTTCCATGGATGACCGCTTCCTCTATGTCTCCTGCTGGGGCACCGGCGACATGATCCAATATGACGTCTCCGACCCTTTCAATCCGAAGGAAACCGGCCGGGTCCGCATCGGCGGCATCGTCTCGCGGGCGACGCATCCGAAAGCGAAGAACGGCGCCCTGAACGGCGGGCCGCAGATGGTGGAAATCAGCCGCGATGGCAAGCGGGTCTACTTCACCAACTCGCTCTACGGACCCATCGATCCGCAGTTCTATCCGGAAGGGCTCGAAGGCTGGATGGTGAAGCTCGATGTCGGCGAAAATGGCGGCATCACATTCGATGAGAACTTCTTCATCGATTGGCCGAAGAGCCACCGGCCGCACCAGGTGCGGCTCGAAGGTGGCGATTGTTCGTCGGATTCCTACTGCTATCCATGACGGCATCAGGTCAAACGACGAGCAGACACGCAGAATGACATCCATCTCTCCATGGCTGGTGCTTGCCGGCCTTGGCGTTTTTCATGGTCTCAACCCGGCGATGGGCTGGCTGTTCGCGGTAGCGCTCGGGCTCCACCGCGGCAGCCGCATGGTTGTCTTGCGGTCGCTCGTGCCGATTGCGCTTGGCCACGCAGCCTCGATCGCGGTGGTTGCCTTCGTTGCCGTATTGCTCGGCTTCATTTTCGATCAGCGTCCACTCGAAATCGCGGCGGGTATCCTGCTGCTTGCCTGGGCGGCATATCAGGCCGCCTATGGTCACCGGCACCGCGTGCGTGTTGGCATGACCACGGGGATGGTCGGCCTCGGCTTCTGGTCGTTCCTGATGGCGAGCGCGCATGGCGCGGGGCTCATGCTTGTGCCGGTCGTGATCCCGCTTTGCCTCGCGTCAATGCCTGGGCAGGACCTGACGGCTGCGGGGTCGCTCTTGATCGCGCTCGCAGCGGTCGGCACCCACATGGCCGCAATGCTGGCGGTCATTCTTGTGATCGCGCTCACGGTCTATGACTGGTTCGGGCTCGCGTTCCTGCGGCGCGGGTGGATCAACTTCGATCTCATATGGATCGCGGCGCTGACGGCGACCGGCCTTATCCTGATTGCCTAGCGCACCAGCTTTGCGGGAAGCCCTCTGCACATCCTGGAATTATGATTGAGCTGCCGGAACAGATTTTTCCCGTTGAACGCAAAACAAGGAGGACGCAATGACGCGCCCTCCTCGCCTGAAGGTTACTTCTGAATGCAGGTATCGACAGTATCCTTGGTGCATTCGTCAAGACCGGTGAAAACCGGATCCTCGACGGTCTTGCCTTCAATCAGGTTGATCATGACCGATGGCGCCTTGTAGCCCATTTCGAAAGGCCGCTGACCAACGAGAGCCGTTACCAGGCCTTCCTTGGCAATGGCGACTTCGTCGCCGATCGTATCAGCCGCGCCGATGACGAATTCATTCTTGGCGATCTTGTCAGCCAGTGGCTTGAACAGGTCACGATACGGCTGAGGCGCACCGAAGAGCGGCCAGCCACCCATGATGCCGAATGCGTCAAGGTCCGGATTGGCGGCGAGGATATCCGTCATCGCCTGGACGCCCTTGGCGCCGTCATCATTGGTAAACACCGGGCAACCGGCAACTTCTGTCCAGCCGCCCTCGCCTTTCAGGGCGGTCAAGCCCTTCTGGCCGCTGAGCGTGTCGCGCATGCCCTGCGCACGGCGCAGGATATTGTCCGCACCGGGGTTGCCTTCGATCGTACAAATCTTGCCGCCACTCGGCTTGCCCTTCTTGATGTACTCGCCGATCTTGGCGCCCATCAGGTAGTTGTCCGTGCCAAGATAGGTCTTGCGCAGGGCAGAGTCTTCAGCAGCAAGGTCGGCATCTAGCGTCATGACCGGAACCGTCGGATTGGCGGTCTTGATCGTCTGCGCGATTAGCTTGGCGTTAGATGGTGAAATGGCAATCGCGGCCGTGTCTGCCTTGCCCAACACGTCCTGGACAATCTGCGCCTCACCTGCTTCATCGGATGTCGAAGCTGGGCCGGTGTAGAAGCACTCGTACTCCGAGCTCGCATTCTCCTTGTTCCACTTCTGGCAGCCCTGGTTGATGGCTTCGAAGAATGGATTGTCGAGACCCTTGACGACGATGACAAGCTGCTTCTTCGCCAGAGCTGGTCCGGCACCGAGCGCGAGCGCAGCGGCGGCTAACAGTAGAATTGATTTCCTCATTTGTTCCTCCCTTGAACCCAACGGACACGAGCGTGCCCGCCACACAGATCAATCTGGATGCCAGACAATACGAGGTTGTTCTGCAATCACACGTATCGCGGAAACCAGTCGATAGTTATTTCAGTCCGATGCAGGCGACCTTTGCCTGATCCCGATGTCTTCCAGGTTCCGGTTCGAACCAGGAACGAGCGGCGAGTACGCGTTACCGCATTGACCGCGAACGGGTTCCGCCCGACTTGCCCCGTCGCTTTCGTGATCAGATATTCCTCCCTGACGCTAGCTAATAACGCCAACGTTTCCCCGTCAACGGGTATTTGTAATATAAAACTATTTTTGGTTGTATGGGCTTGCAATCACCCGAAAGTTGATTGACGCTTGATTAAGCGTTTGCGTAAATTCGACCTACCGCTTTCCTTGGGAGGGGATGGAAGGTCGCGACGATATCCGCATGAACGAGCGGGATAGCGAGCGCACAGAAAAAGGGAGGCAGGTTAGCTGGTGGCGGTTCTCGAACTCATCAATATTTCGAAGCATTTCGGCGCGATACAAGCGGTCAATGATGTTTCATTCGCGATTGAACCCGGCCAGGTCGTCGGCCTCATGGGGGACAATGGCGCCGGTAAATCAACGCTCGTGAAGATGATAGCCGGAAATTTCCGCCAGAGCGAAGGCACCATGCGCATGGATGGTGCCGAACTCATCATGCACAAGCCAATCGATGCCCGCCAGCATGGAATCGAGATCGTCTATCAGGATCTTGCACTCTGCGACAATCTCTCGGCGGCGGCAAACGTCTTTCTTGGGCGCGAACTGCGGCGGGGTTTCGGTCCCATCCGTATCCTCGACTACGCCAATATGTACAAGCGCGCCGGCCAGATCTTCGCTGAACTGAAATCCGAGACGCGGCCGCGCGACCTGGTCAAACAGATGTCCGGGGGGCAGCGCCAGGCTGTGGCTATTGCACGTACGCGTTTATCAGAGGCCAAGATCGTGCTGATGGACGAGCCGACGGCGGCAATCTCGGTCCGCCAGGTTGCCGAGGTCCTCAACCTGATCCGCAACCTGCGCGAACAGGGTATTGCAGTGATTCTCATCAGCCACCGCATGCCCGACGTCTTCGACGTGGCCGACCGGGTCATAGTGATGCGGCGCGGCAGGAAGGTTGCTGACAAGTCGATCGGAGCGACGTCGCCTGAAGAAGTCACGGGATTGATCACCGGCGCGATCGAACAGCTTGCCTGATCCGTCGGGCATCGAACCATTTGGAGGAACCGAGGTCGACCATGGCCATCACACTTGATCAGACAATCAACCAAAGGCAGCACAACTGGCTCTCGTCCGTCCTGGGAAGCCAGACGTTCTGGGTACTGATAGCCGTTATCCTCGCCTGTATCTTCCTCTCGTTCGCCACGGATTCCTTCGCGACGACAAAGAACCTTTACAACATCACCCGCAACGTCACCTTTGTCGCGATCATCGCGCTCGGCATGACGCTGGTCATCATCACGGGAGGAATTGATCTCTCGGTCGGATCGGTCCTCTGTTTATGCAGCATGATCCTCGGCGTGGTCATGCATGCCGGCTACAGCATCGAAATCGGCATTGCCGCGTCCATCGCCACCGCTCTCGCCATCGGTGCGTGCCATGGCATCCTGATTGCCTATATCGGCATGCCCCCCTTTGTCGTCACGCTCGGCACCTTGTCGATCGCGCGCAGTCTCGCCATGGTCGCCTCCGGCAACACGGTCGTGTTCCAGTTCGGGCCCGACCATGACAAATTGCTCGCGCTCGGCGGTGGCGCGTGGTTCCTCGGCATCGCCAATCCTGTCCTTTACATGATCGTGCTGGCGCTCCTGACCGGCTTTGTGCTGCGCTGGACAAGGTTCGGGCGCCATGTCTATGCGATAGGCGGCAATGAACATGCGGCGACCCTCACCGGCGTGCCGGTCCGGCTCATCAAGGTTGCCGTCTATATGATCTCCTCACTATCGGCCGGCATCGCCGGCATCATCCAGACCGGCTGGCTCGGCGCGATTACCACCAATATCGGCACGGGTCTTGAACTTCAGGTCATCGCCGCGGCCGTCATCGGTGGCGCGGCCCTCGCCGGCGGCGTCGGCACCGCGCTCGGTGCGCTAGTCGGCGCAGCGCTGATCGAGGTGATCCGCAACAGCCTTGGTCTTCTCGGTATCAATGCCTTCTGGCAAGGCTGTTTCATCGGCGGCGCAATCCTCTTCGCCGTCCTCTTCGACAGGCTGCGCAACCTGCGCCAAAGCGACAATTGAGGGCATTGCCGACTCCCAGACGGCAGTGCCCCGGCACATGGAGAAACCAGAATGAAGAAGCGTATCGTGTTCACCGGCGGCGCTGGCAAGGCGGGGCGTCACGTGATTCCCTACCTCGTCGAGCACGGCTATGAGGTTCTCAATATCGACCTCGTTGCCCTGGACTATCCAGGCGTCAACACCCTGTTTGCCGATATCACCGACAGCGGCGAAATGTTCAACGCCCTTTCGAGTCACTTCGGCTTCGATGGGTTCGAGACCGGCAAAGGTCCGGCGCCGATCGATGCGGTCGTGCATTTTGCAGCGGTGCCACGCGTTTTGATCAAGCCCGACAACGAAACGTTCCGGGTCAATACGATCGGCACTTACAATGTCATCGAGGCGGCGGTCAAACTCGGTATCCGCAAGGTCATCATCGCCTCGAGCGAAACGACCTATGGCGTTTGCTTTGCCGAGGGCGACAAGGATTTTCATGCGTTCCCGCTCGAAGAAGATTACGACATCGATCCGATGGACAGCTACGGACTATCGAAGCTCGTCAACGAGAAGACTGCACGGGCCTTTGCCATGCGCACCGGCGCGGACATTTACGCGCTGCGCATCGGCAATGTGATCGAGCCGCATGAATATGATCGCTTCCCGGATTTCATCGCCAATCCGATGTCGCGCAAACGCAATGCGTGGAGCTATATCGATGCCCGCGATCTCGGGCAGATCGTCGATCTGGCGATCCAGAAGGACGGTCTCGGCTTCCAGGTGTTCAATGCGGTCAACGACACGATCACGGCGACGCTGCCGACGCAGGAATTCCTCGCCAAATACTGCCCCAACGTGACAATCACCCGCGAACTTGGGGAGTTCGAAGCACCGTTGTCCAACCGCAAGACACGCGAAGTCCTCGGGTTTCGCGAAGAGCATGATTGGCGGAAATACGTCAAACAGAGTTGACTTCCCCCTCCCCTCAAAGTCCAATTGCTTCGTCAAGGCAAAGATGACAAGAGCGGAGGGCGGACATGAGCGAGACATTCGTAATTGCGCAAGGCGGCGGCCCTACCGCCGTCATCAACCAGACGTTGGCTGGAGCGGTGATCGAGGCGCGCAAACGCCATAAGGGTGCGCGCATTCTAGGCGCGCTCCATGGCGTGCGCGGCATTCGCGACGGCAATTTCGTCGACCTTTCCGCGCTTCCCGAAGAGAAACTCCGTTTGCTCGGTGCAACGCCCAGTGCCGCATTGGGCAGCACGCGCGACAAGCCGGACGCAGCCTATTGCGAAAAGGTCCTGAAAGGTCTGAGACAGGCAGGTGCCACGGCCTTCATCTATATTGGCGGCAACGATACGGCTGGGACGCAACAGATCCTGAATGACGCTGCAGGCGGCGATATCGCCTTCGTTCACGCGCCGAAGACGATCGACAATGACCTTGAAGAAAACGACCACACCCCGGGATTCATCTCGGCCGCCGAGTTCGTCGCGACGGCTTTCGCCAGCGTCGATCTCGATTTCCGCGCCTTGCCGGGCATTTATGTCGGCATCGTCATGGGCCGGCATGCCGGCTTTCTGACCGCCGCAGCAGCCGCATGGCAATTTGACGACGAGAGCGGACCGCATCTCCTCTATGTTCCCGAACTCGCCTTCTCGCCAAAGCGTTTCATCGAGGAGGTTCGCTCCGTCATCGATCGTCATGGCCGCTGCATCGTTGCCATGTCCGAAGGCGTTACCGCCGAGGACGGCCGTTCGGTGGTAGAAAATCTCGTACCGCGCGAGCGCCTTGAATTTGACGCGCATGGCAATGTTCGCCTCTCCGGTGGCGATCTCGGCATGGCGGTGGAACAGGCCTTGCGCGACGGATTGCCCGGCGTGCGCGCCCGGGTTGACACGTTCGGCTATTTGCCGCGCGGCAATGCCGGGATGATCAACGCGACCGATGCGCAAGAAGCTTTTGATGCGGGCACGTTTGCGGTCGAAGCTGCAGCACAGGGTGGGGGTTCGGTTGCCTTGCAGGAGGAAGGCGGCATAACACGTATCCGCCTGGTGCCGCTCGCCAATGTCGCGGGAAAGACGCGTCACCTGCCCTCCGGCTTCCTGTCTGCGGAGGGAACGCGTCTTGCTGCCGGCGGCAAGGCCTATTTCGACCGGTTGCTGCCACGGCGGCTCAAACTCGCGAAACCGTTTGTCTAGAGCTACCTGGAACTGCTAGTGCGCGACGCGGTCCGCGTCCATTCAGGATAAGTGGGAAATTCACAACTTCCCCGCCGACACGGATTCACTGGATTGACACGAAGCCCAGGCGGGTAGGGAAATCAGATCCCCTCGCCTTGGGTGTTCCTCTCCTCATGCGTCAATGTCGCGATGAACCGTTTTGTTCGTTCGCGTTGCGGACGCGTGAAGATATCGCGCGAAGACCCTTGTTCGACGATGACTCCACCGTCGAGAACAATGACCTCATTGGCGATTTTCGATGCGAGCCGCAGATCGTGCGTCGCCATCACCATCGTCGTTCCTTCACGGGCAAGTTGCGCCAGCACGTCGACTACCTCGCCCGATAGTTCGGGGTCGAGCGCCGATGTCGGCTCGTCGCACAGGAGGACCTTTGGCGAAGGCGCGAGCGCCCGCGCGATGGCCACACGCTGCTGCTGGCCGCCCGAAAGCGTCGAGGGCCATACCTCGGCCTTGTGGGCGAGGCCAACCTTTTCGAGAAGCATCATGGCCCGTTCGCGCGCGCGCTCCTTCGGCCATTTCAGTACGGTGGTGAGTCCCTCGGTGACGTTCTCGATGACGGTCCGGTGCGGGAAGAGCTGGAAGTTCTGGAACACCATGCCGGTGTGACGGCGAAGCCTGTGAACGTCCTTGCTGTTGACGCGAAGGTCCGGTCGAAACTCCAACCTGTCGCCGGCTATATCGACGGATCCGGAGGTCGGAATTTCCAGGAGGTTGATGCAGCGCAACAGCGTGCTCTTGCCCCCTCCCGAAGGGCCGACGAGTGCCATGACCGCGCCTTCGGCAACGCTGAGCGAGACCTCATTCAGCACTGTCAGATCGCCGAAACGCTTCACGATATTTTTGAGATCGACCATGCTCATGAGCGCGCCTCCAGGAAGCCGCCATAGCGATTGAGGCGCGTCTCCAGCCGCGCCTGCAGCGATGACAGGACCGAGCTCATCACGAGGTAGATCAACGCCGCCTCGACATAGAGGATCAGTGGTTCATAGGTGGTTGCAACGATGCGCTGCGCTGCCTGGAACAATTCCGGCACCGTGATTGCGGCGGCAAGCGAGGTATCCTTGACCAGCGAGATGAAGGTATTCGACAGGGGCGGAACGGCGACCCGCGCGGCCTGCGGGAGGATCGTGCGACGCATCGCCTGCCCCCAGCTCATGCCGATCGAATAGGCAGCTTCCCATTGCCCCTTGGGCACGGAGGAAATGACCGCACGCAAGATCTCCGACGTGTAGGCACCGATATTGAGCGTGAAGCCGATCAACGCGGCGGTGAACGCATCAAGGACGATACCGACGCTTGGCAGACCGTAGAAGATCAGAAACAACTGGACGAGAAGCGGGGTGCCGCGAATGATCCACACGTAGAACTTGATGACCGCTGCAAAGGGTGCTGGGGCAAACAAGCGGACGAGCGCTGCGATCAGGCCGACAGCCAGCCCCAGGACGAAGGAGAGCAGCGTCAGGGGAATGGTGAAAACCAATCCTGCCCAGAGCAGCGAGGGCAGAGATTCAAGCATCAGTGTCAGCCAATGGGTCAAATCCGGTTCTCCCTGGTGAGCCCGTATTTTAATAGGAAAAAGGCAGGGACAAATGCCCTGCCCTCTTAGAGCGCAAATCGCGCCGGTCGTAAACGGGTGTTACTTGGAGACGTCCTCGCCGAAATACTTGTCGGCAATCTTCTTGTAGGTACCGTCCGCCTTGATCGTCTCGAGCGCCTTGTTGATCGCAGCCAGGAGATCCGGCTCGTTTTTGCGAATGATGATGCCGGAGAAGTCGGCATTTTCCTGCTGGGCGGCGATCTTCACATTGGCGTCCGGCTTGTGCTTCTTGAAGTCGAGGAACGACAGGCTGTCATTGATCGTTGCATCGGCGCGGCCGTTGAGGACGAGCTGGATCGACTGGTCGAAACCATCGGTACCAACGAGCTCGGCGCCCGCTTCCTGCGCGATCTTGCCGAAATTGCTCGACAGGGACTGCGCCGATTTCTTGCCCTTCAGATCAGCGAAGGTCTTGATATCGGCATTGTCGCCCTTGACGATGAGAACAGCCTTGGAGGCGATATAGGGCTCGGAGAAATCATACTTCTGCTTGCGAGCCTCGGTGATGCCAACCTGGTTGATGACAGTGTCGTAGCGGTTCGCGTCAAGACCGGCGATGAGGCCATCCCACTTGCCTTCGAGGAACTGTGGCTTGACGCCGAGGTTCTTGGCGATCGCCTCGCCGATCTCCACGTCGAACCCGACGAGCTTGCCGGCCGCGTCATGATAGGTGAACGGCGCGTAGGTACCTTCGGTGCCGATCTTCAGGACACCCGCCGCCTTGATCTTTTCCAGATTCGATTCTGCATGGGCCTGTGCGGGCACGATTGCGAGAGCGCCGATGACGAGGAGCGATTTCAGCCAGTTCATTTGTTTCCATCCATTGTTTTAGCCTTTTGGCGAATGATCGGAAAATGTCACTTTGCTTGGCTGCTGCATAGGCATTCCCAGCCAGCAAAATCTGCTAAACGGCGAAAGCAATACCAGAAATCGCCGAAACAGCGAAATATTATTCCAGCCGCTTTTTCGCGGAAGGCGACGATCGCCTTAGGCCAATCTCATGCCCGACTTGGCGTGGAAGACGTGAACATTTTCCGGCTTGACGCCGAGGCCGATCATATCGCCCGGAGCGCGATCGGTGCGCCCCATGGCGAAGATGCAAACCTGCTGATCCGCCATCTTCGTATAGAATTGCGTCGAGAGGCCCAATGGCTCGATGACCTCGATCCTGGCCTTCAAATTATCCGCCCCGCCGATCTCGATGTTTTCCGGCCGTACGCCAACGACAATCCTGTCGCCGTCGGTAAGGTTGAGTTCCTGCCGCAGCGGCACGAACTGACCATCGGCAAGCTCCGCGGCACTCGTTCCGTTCTGGTTTGTGACAACGGCCGGCAGGAAGTTCATCCCGGGCGAACCGATGAAGCCGGCAACAAAGAGGTTCGCCGGATGGTCGTAGAGTTCGAGAGGCGTTCCGACCTGCTGGATCACGCCATCGTGCATCACAACAATACGGTCGGCCATGGTCATGGCTTCAACCTGATCGTGGGTGACATAGACGGACGTCGTCTTCAACTGCTGGTGCAGCGCCTTGATCTCGGTGCGCATATGTACGCGCAACTTTGCGTCGAGGTTGGACAAGGGTTCGTCGAAGAGGAAGACCTTGGGATCACGGACGATCGCCCGCCCCATGGCGACGCGCTGGCGCTGACCGCCGGAAAGCTGACGCGGAAGCCGCTCGAGGAACACGTCGAGGCCGAGACGCTTGGCGGCGCTGCCGACGCGGCTCATGACGAGGTCCTTGGCCGTCTTGCGCAGCAAGAGGCTGAAGCCCATGTTCGCAGCTACGTCCATATGCGGATAGAGCGCATAGGACTGGAACACCATGGCGATGTCGCGATCCTTGGGCGCGACATCGTTGACGACACGATCGCCGATCTTGATCTCGCCGGCTGAAATTTCTTCCAGCCCCGCAATCATGCGCAACAGCGTGGACTTGCCGCAGCCCGATGGGCCGACAAGGACGACAAACTCGCCGTCGGCGATCGAGAGATCAACGGAGGACAGCACGTTCATGGCGCCGTAGTTTTTCTGAACATTCGATATGGTGACAGAAGCCATGGGATTATCCTTGGTTAGCCCTTCACTGCGCCGGCGGTCAGACCGGTCACGAGGTAGCGTTGCAGGAAGGCGAAGAACAGGCAGGCCGGAATGAGCGCGAGCATCGAAGCCGCCATCATCTGCCCCCAGTCCACGGCGAATTTGCCGATGAAGGTGAGGAGCCCGACGGCAAAGGTCTTCTGGCTGTCGCTGCTGATCAGCATCAGCGCGAACAGAAGTTCGCTCCATGCGGCGGTGAAGACGAAGCCGAGGGTTGCGCCCATACCGGGCAGTGTAAGCGGAATGATGACCTTGCGCAGCGCTTGTGAGCGGCTGCAGCCGTCGATCATCGCGGCTTCCTCTAGGTCCTTGGGAATACCGTCGAAGAACGACTGCATCAGGAATGTAGCAAAGGCGATGTTGAAGGCGGTGTAGATGATGATGAGCCCGGTGAGACTATTGGTAAGCCCAAGCTGACCCATGATGCGGTAGATCGGCGGAATGACCATCACCAGCGGAAATGTCTGGGTCAGGAGCAGGGTCACGGCGACGGTTGTCTTGCCATGGAATGAGAAGCGCGACATGGCATAGCCAGCCGCCGAGGCTATGATCGTCACCAGCGCAGCGGTTATTACCGACACGATGACGCTGTTGAGGAAGTAGCGCGGGAAATCGGTGGCACGCAGCACGGTGACGTAGTTTTCCCACGTCGAGGTCGACGGCCACATCGTGATGCCTTCCGAATATAGCAGCGATTGCGGCGTCACCGAAATCTTCAGCGTCCAGAACAGCGGGAACAAGGCGAAAATGACATAGGCCCCGACTGCGCCATAGAGACCTATGGCCCCGAAGATCCGGGCATTGCGCGAGCGTCCGGCGATCATCAGGAATACCTCACGAGTGCTTTGCGGATACGGATCAGGACGACCGCGTAGAGGATGAGGAGCGCGAGGAGGAGTACGGCAACCGCCGATGCGTAGCCCTTGTCGAGCGTCTTGAATGCGCTGACATAGATGTAGGTCGCGACAGTATTGGTGGAACCCGCCGGTCCACCCTCGGTCATCACGTAGATGAGGTCGGCGAATGTGGCGATCCAGATTGTCCGCAGCATGACCGTGATGGCGATGGTAGGTGCAAGGAACGGCAAGGTCACTTTGGTGAAACGTTGCCATGGATTGGCGCCGTCGATCGCGGCGGCTTCATGCAGTTCCGACGGGATAGACTTCAGCGCCGCCAGCAGGGTAATCGCAAAGAACGGGATGCCGAACCAGACATTGGCGATGATCGGCCCCCACATGGCTGTCGCGGGATCGGAGAGGATATTGGTCGGCTCTGACTTGAGACCGAGCGCATAGAGCCAGTGTGGCAGAGGCCCGACGATCGGATTGAAAAGCCAGGCCCAGGTAAGACCCGAAAGAAACGAGGGCACCGCCCATGGCAGGAAGACGATGGCCTGGACCAGCTTCTTGCCGGCGAAATTGCGATCGAGGAGCAGTGCGAGGCCAAGCCCAAGGAAGAACTGGAAGAAAAGGCTCGCGACCGTCCACCACAGGGTGTTGATCAGCGCCTCGCCCAGCACCTTGTCGTGTAGCATCGCCTGGTATTGTGCGAGCCCGACAAACTCAGACTTGAAGGCGGAAAACTTGCGGAAGGAATAGCTGATGCCGAAGATCAGCGGTACCACAAGAACGAGGAGCAGAAATACGAGGGCCGGACTCATATAGGCCCATGGTTCAAAGGCATCGGCAAAGCTTCGCTTCTCGCCGGCCCTTCCGCCCTTCTGCGGCAAGCCTGCCGCTGTCGATTGCATGACCATACCTATCGAACCCCTCATCTCGATGTCGTTTCGAATTCGCCGCCTTGTTTCCGGCTTGGCGAACCAAAAGAAATGCTCCGGCACGGTCCGCGCCGGAGCATCGTTGCAGGTGACGTTATTTCTTGTTCTTGGCCATCCAGGCCTGCTGCTGTTCGGTCAGGAACGCAGCCCACTCGTCGGCGACCTCTTTCGCCGTCTTCTGGCCCAGCAGAACTTCCTGGAAATTCTTGACCGAAACCGAGTCATAGAAATTGCCGAGGTTTTCGAGATGCGTCGGCGGCGTGACGAATTCGAAGGTCTTCGGATCGCTCAATTCCTGGAACCAGCCTTTGAAGGCTTCCGAACCGAAATAGGGGTCCTTGTCCGCGCCATTGTGGATCGGCAGGACCCCGACATTCTTGGCGAACTCGATATTGTCCTCGGGCGACAGCAAGGTGCCCATGAGCTTCCAGGCCTCGTCCTTGACCTTCGAATTTGCAAACATCGCCCAGCCGGCATAGCCAAGGGTCGGATAGGACTTGCCATTCGGCCCGGTAGGCAGCGGCGCAACGCCGAAATCTTCAGGCTTCATCTTTTCGGCGATACCGATCAGAGCGTCCGGATCCTGGTCGAGCATGGCGCAGGTTCCGGAATAGAAACCGGTCACAACCTCGTTGAAGCCCCAGCTGACGCTATCCTTCGGCGCGTAGCCGCTCTTGTAGATATCGGCCAGCATTTCGAGGCCCTTGACGGCGCCCGGCTCATTGAGTGTCGCGGTACCGTCGGCATTGAAATAGCCACCCTTGCCATTGGCGATGTTCATGAACATCTGCACGCCATTGAAACCGCCGGGTCCGCCGCGCAGGCAGTAGCCATACTTGCCCTGGATCGCTGAGATCTTCTTGTTGGCTTCCATGAATTCGTCGAGTGTCTTCGGCGCTTCCTTGAGACCAGCCTGTTCGAACAGCTTCTTGTTCCAGAACATGGCGCGGACGTAATAGCCGTATGGAATCATATACTGCTTGTTGTCGACGACGGAGCCGAACTGCTTGGCGCGGTCGCCCAGCGTTGCCGCGTCCTTCCAGTTGGCCATGTAGGGCCCGAGATCCTCAAGCTGGCCATTATTGGCGTAAAGGCCCATCCAGCGCTCCGGCATCTCGACAATATCGGGGGTATCGCCAGCCTGGACCATGGTCAGGAACTTCTCGAACGCCTGCCCCCAGGGCAGCGATACGAGCTCCACTTTCACGCCCGGATTGGCCTGCTCGAATCCTGCGATCTGCTTCTTCAGAAGTTCGGTTCGCGGCGGGCTGGAAATCACTTCCACCATCTTGATCGTTGTATCGGCGAAGGCCGCCGATACCGTCATTGACAGCGCCGCGATGGCGCCCGCCAGAAATGTTCCCATTCGTTTTTGCATTATTGTCTAGCTCCCATTTTTTAGACAGTTCAGAAGTTCAGCGTTTGGCTTTTGCCAATGCGTTGGTAAGATCCGCCCATAGTTCCTCGACACTTTCGAGCCCCACATGCAGGCGGATGGTTCGCGGGCTTACGCCGAAGCGCCCGATCGAATTGGCGTCCGGCGTCTGCTGCAGCGAGGCCAGCGCCGGTACGACGAGACTTTCGTGACCGCCCCAGCTGACGCCGATGCGGAAGAGTTTCAGCGCATCGACGAAGGTCGGAACGTCGATGTCTTCGGTCACCTCGAAGGAAAACAGTCCCGAGTAGCCGGAAAGGGTCGCCTTGCCCGGATGGTTGGAATAGGCCGGATGCATGATCCGGTCGACGCTTTCATGCGCCCTTAACCGCTCAGCGATGGTAAGACCGCTCTTCATGTGGTGCGGCAGGCGCAGGGTCAGGGTGCGCAGGCCGCGCAGCAGGAGCCAGGCCTCGAAGGGTGAGAGTTTCGCGCCGAGATAGGAATAGGTACGGCCGTTGATGCGGTCGATCATCTCGCGCGATCCGGCAACGACGCCGGCAACCGTATCGCTATGGCCGCCGAGATATTTCGATGCCGAATGCATCACAAGATCGATGCCATGGGTGATGGGCTTCTGGAAGAGCGGTGTCGCCCAGGAATTGTCGATGGTCGTAACGACGCCGTGTTGCTTGGCGAGCCGCGCATAGTGGGCGATGTCCTGCAACTCGAACATCATCGAGCTCGGGCTTTCGAGATAGAGCAATTTGGCCCCGGGCAACGCGGCAGCGACCGCATCGGGATCCGAGCCGTCGACATAATCCACCTTGATTCCGAGATGCGGCAACAGGCGCTCGAACAGGCGATAGGCGTCGCCATAGCAGTTGCGCACGGCAACGATCCGATCCCCTGCCCCGACAAAGGCAAGCACCATGGCGCTGATGGCGCCCATGCCGCTCGAAAAGGCGCGCGCTGCCTCCGCGCCTTCCAGCGCGGCGATCTTGCTTTCGAATTCCATCACCGTCGGATTGTCACCGCGCGAGTACATGGGCTGGCGCTTGCGTCCGGCAAAGGCGTCGGCCATTGCCGCATAATTGTCGAAGGTGAACAGCGACGTCTGGTAGATCGGCGGCACTACCGAGCCACCCGGGAATGGCTCGTCATGGGCAAGGAGCGTTGCCGCCTGCGCCATTATCTCCTGATTGTGAAAATATGGATTGTCGCTCATTCTCTGCTCTTCTTGGTCTGCTTTTTAAGGTTCGCGTTGCCGCGCTTGAGGTCGTCCTCGACGGTCGCAATGAGTTTCAGCGCCTCGCCGCGGGCAGCGATGGGATTACGCGCCGCTATCGCGTTGAAAAGCGTGCGGTGATAGGGGAAGCTCGCATGGCCGAAATCGCGCACGCCGAGCGGATGCTCCCAGAAGCGGTGGAACATCTCGTACATCGCAGCGATTATCTGCTCGAACAGGGGATTGCCGGACGTACGGAACACGGCAAGGTGAAACTCCCAGTCCTCTTCCGCCGACATGCCGTTGCGTTCGTGGAAAACTCTCTCCATGCGGATAAGCTTCTGCTCGATCAGCGCAATATCCGCGTCGCTCGCGCGCTCGGCGCACAGCGTGGCGGCCTCCGCCTCCAGCCCGCGTCGAATCTCAAGCGTGTGCATGAGGCTATTGAAGTCGTTGCCCGAAGGCAGGGTCAGCGGCAGGTGAAGCATGTTGCGGGTAACGGCTGCCTTGAGGTAGGTGCCGCTCCCCTGCCGGCGCTCAACGAGGCCGAGTTCCTGCCAGCGCGTCAGCGCCTCCCGCACGGTCGTCCGGCTGACCTTCAAATGCTCGGCAAGGACGCGTTCTGTGGGCAAGCGATCGCCCAGCTTCAGCCTCTCACCCGTCACGAAATCGACCAGCGCGTGCAAAACCGCGTCGTCGCGGGATGATGTATGCACTGGAGCAAGGATCGGACTGATCACGCGGACAACGCCTAAATTGGTTGGACCATTGTGCCAATTCAACATGAAAGCCAATGGGAGTCAAACCCTGTTTCGCGCTTTTGCGAAATGGCGATAATAGTGTTGATTGCGGCTCCGGAAATTGCCCGTGAGTGGGTTGCGGAAAGGTGGAGGGTATGCGCGAGTCAGATCTGGATGAGCCAAGGAAACGCTGTCGACCATCGTCGATAAAGCCATCGCGGGAGAGCCAACCGTGTTGCTGCGTCAAGCGCGCAAAGTGGCCGTTGTAATATCATTCCAGGAATATGAGCGCCTTTCGAGGATACCAAGCCTTGGTCGCTTCTTGCAGGATTTCCGGGCGACGCGGATGACCTATCCGATCGCCACGCGCCCAGAAACCGCCAAACTTGATCGTTTTACCTAGAACGGATTTTCCACCCTCGGCCAAATCTCGCGCGCCAGCTTGCGGTAATTGGTTTTCCGCGGATTCGAAGGATAAGGCGCGCCGGCGTCGATATAGATAATCTCAGCCGCCACCGGCTCGAAACCCGCATGAAAGTGATTGGTCGATTTGACCAGCAACATATCCTTGCGCATCGGGTCGATGCCGAGATTGGAAAAAATATCGGGCTCAAACGTCTGCGTCCGGTTGGTGTTGAGGATAACCTCGATGTCGGTGCCTTCGAGGCGGACAACGGCGGCGGGTCCTAGCGTAACGCGGCTCTTGCCAAAGCTTTGCCATCCCTCCTCGACTGCCTTCACGACCATCACCCGGGCATCGATCGGCGCACCGCCATCGGGCCCGGCCTTGCCCCCGAAGCGTAGCTGAATCTGCGCGCCCTCCCCCGCCGCAAGGCAGAAGGTGACCGCGATGGGATCCCAGATGGTTGCGACCGCGACATTGTCTATGCCGCGCTCGATGATCCGGCGCAGGATCAGCGTGCCGTCACCGGCGACACCGCCGCCCGGATTATCCCAGACGTCGGCGACAACAACGGGCTTGCCTGATTTCCTGGCAGCGACTGCGATCGCTGCGTCAAGACCGGCTTCGGTGTCGAGCATCGGCATTGCTGTCCTTCCGCGCAGGGCAAAAAGTTCCATGCCAAGCTTTTCGGCCAGTGCCGCACCTTTAGCGGGATCATTGTCGGTGACAACCATCACCTGCGTGCCAAGCTCCGGCACATCGCCGGCCATGAAGCCATGGATAAGCGACACTGAAAGAATGCCGTTACGGCCCTGCAATGCTTTCATGCGGTCGACATAGGAGCGCATGGGCTCCCGGCTCGTTGGATAGACGCCGATCATCCGGCAATCGAATGTCGAAATTACCGGTTTGATCTCGCCCTTCAGCGCGCACAAGGCAAGATCGACCACGTGCTCGCCGCGTTCGTAGAAATCGGTGTGCGGAAATTCGAGAAAGGCCGCGAGAATATCGGCATTATGGACACGCTTGGCCGTAAGATGGCTGTGGGGATCCAACTCCGAGGCGATCAGCACGTCTGGACCGACGATGGCGCGGATATGTTCGAGAAGGTCGCCTTCGCAGTCGTCATAGCCCTGGGCCACCATGGCTCCGTGCAATCCGAGGATAACACCAGCAACAGGCAGCGCCGCGCGGAGCTGGCCGAGGATTTCGTCGCGCAACTCCTCATAGGCCTTGCGCTGCAAGAGTCCGCCCGGCTCGGCCCAGGTCGCCGTGCCCTCGATGAGCTCTAAGCCTTCCTCGCGCGCCCGCTTGCGCAGCACGACCATGGGCGCCGAGCAAAGCGTCGGTGTTTCAGGATGTTCTCCCGGTGCCGCGTAAAACGCCATTTCGAAGCTGGCGCGGTCTGTCGGGACCGGTGAGAACGTGTTGGTTTCGGTCGCGAACGATGCGGTAAAGATGCGCATAATAGGCCTGTATTTCAGTGTCAGAGCGGTTTGTAGGCGATCGCCTCGATTTCGATCTTGATGTCGATCATCAAGCGCGATTCAATGGTCGTCCGCGCCGGCGGGTCTTTGGGAAAATAGGTGGCATAGGTCTTGTTGAACGCGGCGAACTCGCGGGCGTCTTCAAGAATGACGAAGGTCTTGACCACATCCGAAAGCTCCGCGCCGGCAAGGGCAAGCGCCGACTGGACGTTGTCCATGACCTGCTTCGTCTGTGCTTCAATACCGCCGATGATGACAGTGCCATCGCTTCCGACCGGTACCTGGCCCGAAATGTAAATAAAGTCGCCTGCCCGCACTGCAGGTGAAAGCGGAACGTGGGACGTGCCGAAGTGATGCTTCGTCATCATGAAAATCCTTTCTGTTATTTGACGGCGCCGATCGAGAGGCCCCGCACCAGATAGCGTTGCAGCCAGGCAAAGAGGACCGCAACCGGAACGGAAGCGACGAAAGCGGCTGCCATGACATAGTGCCAGTCGACAGTATAGCGGCCGGCTACGAGCGAGAAAACGCGGATCGGCAAAGTGTAGCTGCCCTCGGTCCGCAGCATGGTCAGTGCGATGACGAACTCGTTCCACGCATTGATGAAGGTGAAGATCGCCGTGACCACCATCGCCGGCACCGCGAGCGGCAGGAACACGCTGATAAGCGTGCGCCAGCGGCTGGCACCCTCCATCCACGCGGCCTCCTCAAGATCGCGCGGTATGGTCGAAAAATAGCTCTGCAACATCCACACGCAGAACGCGATGTTGAACGCGGTATAGATGACGACGAGCACATTGAGGCTGTCGATCATGCCGGCGCCGGCCACGAGGCGAAACAGGCCGATGACCAGCACGATGGGCGAAAGCATTTGCGAGACCAGCAGGAACTGGCGGAAGGCGTCGCGCCCGGCAAACTGGTAGCGGCTCAGGGCATAGGCTGCCGGGATCGAGACAAGGATCGTCAAAGCCGTTGACAGCGCCGAAACGTAGAGCGAATTGGCGAGGGCCGGCGCTATGCCGGAGGTCCGCCACATTTCAGGAAAATTCTGCCAGTGCAGTTCGCTCGGCCACCAGTTGGGCGTCAGTACTTCGGTGGCGGATTTCAGCGAACTGATCGTCATCACCGCGTAGGGAAAGAGGATCACGACGACGATCGGCGACAGCAAAATCCAGAAGAGAATGGAGCGTTTGAGTTTCGCGCTCATGATTTCGCCTCCCGCATCGCCAGCCGGACATAGATGATCGTAAAGACCAGAAGGATCGCGAACATGATCAGGGAAACGGCCGCGGCCTCGCCGAGTTTACCCACACGAAAGCCGGTCTTGTAAAGGTAGGTAACAAGGATATCGGTCGAATTGGCCGGACCGCCCTGCGTTGTCGCCCAGATGATCGGAAACGAATTGAACACATAGATCGTGTTGAGGACGAAAGCGATGTTGATGAAGGGGCGCAAGAGCGGCAGCGTGATCAGGCGAAACTGATCCCAGCTTCCCGCACCCTCCGTTGCCGCAGCCTCATAGAGATCGTCGGGCACCGAGGACAGGCCGCCAAGGAATATGGTTACCGTGAAAGGTATAGAAACGAGGATGCCGATAAATATCTGCATCGGGAATGCCGTCGAAGCTTCCGCCAGCCACTGGATATTGGTGTCGATGAGGCCAAGGCCCCGCAAGGCCGAATTAAGCATGCCGCTTTCACCGTTGAGCGCCCAGCGCCAGACGATAGCAGTCATCGTCAGAGAGATCGCCCAAGGCAACATGATCAATATGCGCGCGATACCGCGGCCGTAAAAATCCTCGTTGAGAATGAGCGCGATGGGCACCGATATGACCAGCGTTCCGACCACCACGGATGCTGTCCAGAAAAGCGTGCGCCAGGTCGCTGCGATAAAATCGGGATCGGCGAACAGAACGCGGAAATGCTGCAGGCCGATGAAATCGCGGATCATGCCGAAGCGGTTCACATCGTGCAGTGACAGCGAAATGATTTCCTTGAGCGGCCAAAGGATGATGGCGGCGGCCAGGATGAAGCTCGGCAAGATCAGGACATAGGGTGCTGTAGCCCGTTGCATCGGCTTTGAATTCCTCGAGCGTTGAGCGTGAAGGGAAATCGGGAGGCGGCTTGATCCGCCTCCCCGAGCAAACTTACTTCAGCGTCTCGTTGACCTTAGCAGCAGCCTCTTTGAGCGTAGCTTCGGGATCGCCCTGGCCGAGATAGATCTTCTGGATCGCATTGGAGGTCGTCTGCGCAATGTCTTCCCAGCCTGGAATAACCGGCGCGAACCGGGCGTTCGGCAGAAGCGAGGTGAAGACTTTCAGATCCGCATTGTCGGCAAAGTAAGGGTCTTTTGCTTCTTCGGCATTGACCGGCAGGAAGCCCTCAACCTTGTCGAACTTGGTGCGTTGCTCCTTGGTGAAAATGAAGTCGAGGAATTTCCAGGCAGCTTCCTTGTTTTTGGAATTCTCAAAGAGCACGATGGAGTCGGTCACGCCATAGGTGCCCTTGTCGCCGCTTGGCCCTGCCGGGATAGGAGCAACGCCATATTTAAGGTTCGGCGCTTCCGTCTTGATCTGGTTGGAAAGGAACGGCGCAGTGATAACGGTTGCAACCTTGCCTTGCTTGAAGAGGTTCTGCACGTCTTCACGCGAGTAAGAGGTAACGCCGGGCTGGGTCAGGCCTTCGTCGATAAAGCTCTTGTAGAGTTTCGCCGTATCGATCGACGCCTGGGAGTCGAGACCCGACTTGCCGTCCTTGACGATCTCGCCGCCGTTCGACCACATGCCGTAGTAGAAATAGACATCGGTCTCAATTTCCTTGCCCTGCAGGCCAAAACCATAGGTCTCGCCGCCGAGCTTCTTGATCTTTTCCGCGTCGGTCTTGAAATCCGCCCATGTCGCCGGCGGTGTATCGATGCCGGCCTTGGCGAAGATATCCTTATTGTAATACATCGCGCGTGCCGAGGCGGCGATCGGCAGGCCGTAGACCTTGCCGTTCATCACCGAGGGCGACAGAAACGTGTCAATGAAGCGGGCCTTGAAGTCGGGCGTAATGTGTTCGTCGAGCGGTGCGACGATGCCTTCCTTGACGTAGTCGAGCAGCCAGCGCGTGCCGATGATGGAAAGGTCCGCATTTGCGCCCGCGGAAATGTCCGTGGTCAACTTCTGCTGCAGGTTGTCCCACGGAACGACTTCGATCTGGATTTTCGTGTCCGGATTGGCTGCTTCGAATGCCTTTGCAGCCTCTTCGAAGTAGGGACCGGTGCCCTTGCTGTATTCGGCGATGGTAACGCGCACCGTCGTCTCGGCAAGTGCACTGGTGCTGAAAGCAATCAGGCTCGCTCCAGCAAGAAGGCAGATTTTTTGTCTGATCGTCATTGGTAACCCCTTTTTAAAGCTACACGCGGCAGCGCTTTCTCGTTGCAACGCTGTTCGGACTTTTGCTCCAACAGTTCCGTCAGCTTGCTCTTCGGCGGCGTCATCTTCAAATGTAATTTAATTTCATGCAAGTGGGATTTTTGCGCATAAGCAAGATTTTTGTGTTGCTTTTTTTCACGCTCGGTTCTTAGCTGAGGCGGAGCGAGCAGATCGCAAATCAGTCCAGATTCATAGGCCGGTGCATGACTTCAGCAAGTGTCGACGACTTCCTTGGGCTCAGGAACCGGACCGTCCTCATTACCGGAGCGGGGGGCGGCATCGGCCGCGCCCTTGTGGCAGCGTTCCGCGCCGCAGGCGCCGTCGTGTCAGGGGCGGATCAGCATTCAAATACGATGGCCGACCTCGACCTTGCGCATCGCCTGACCTTCGATCTGAGCGAAGCTGGAACAACGACGAATGCCATTCGGGAATTTATCAAGGCGAAGGGTACGCCCGATATCCTCATCAACAATGCGGGTTTCACACGCGGCGAGACGCTTGATCAACTCGATGGCGCGATCTGGGATCGCGAGGTAGCGATCAATCTGAACGGCGCCTATCATGTGACGGCTCCGGTCGTCGATGCGATGAGCAAACGAGCCAGCGGCAGCATTGTCTTTATTTCCTCGGTCAATGGTCTCAGCCACTTCGGCAATCCGGCCTATTCCGCAGCTAAGGCCGGTTTGATCTCCTATGTAAAGGCGCTCGCCGTCGAACGCGGCCGCTACGGAATTCGCGCGAATGCCATCTGCCCCGGCTCGGTCCGTACGCCCGCCTGGGACCACCGCTTGCAGAAGGAGCCGGGCCTTTTGGCCAAGGTGTTGCCGCATTATCCGCTCGGGCGGATGGTGACGCCTGAAGAGGTGGCGAGGGCAGCCGTGTTCCTCGCCTCGCCGGCTGCCTCGGGTATTACCGGCACGGCTCTGGCGGTCGATGCCGGCCTGACTGCCGGCAATCTGTGTTTTATCAACGACGTTCTTGCAGGGGAGTAGCAGCATGGCCGGACTGCAGATCAAGAAACTCGTGAAGTCTTACGGTGCGATGAATGTCCTGCATGGCATTGACCTCGACGTCCGAGACGGCGAGTTCCTCGTGCTCATCGGCCCCTCCGGCTGCGGCAAATCCACCCTGTTGCGCATGATCGCCGGGCTCGACGACATTTCCGAGGGCGAGTTGTGGATCGGCGACCGCCTATCGAACAAACTGCCGCCGCAGCAGCGCAATATCTCCATGGTGTTTCAAAGTTATGCGCTTTTCCCGCATATGACGACCCGCAAGAATATTGGATTTGGCCCAAAGATACGGCGGGAAGCTGCCAATGCGATCGACACCAAGGTCAACAAGGCGGCGGAAGTCCTCAATCTTCACGATTATCTCGACCGCCTGCCGCGCCAGCTTTCGGGCGGACAGCGTCAGCGTGTTGCCATGGGCCGCACCATCGTGCGCGAACCCGATCTCTTCCTCTTTGACGAGCCGCTTTCCAACCTCGATGCAAAATTGCGTGTCCAGATGCGCACCGAACTGAAGGCCCTGCACCAGCAGTTGAAGACGACCATGGTCTACGTGACACACGACCAGATCGAGGCGATGACCATGGCGGACCGGATCGTCGTCATGAATGGTGGCCGCATCGAGCAGTCAGGTTCGCCGATCGAACTCTATGACAAGCCGGTGAACAAGTTTGTTGCTGGCTTTCTCGGCTCACCGGCGATGAATTTCATTCCGGGGACCATCGAACGCGGCGACGGCGCGCCGCGCCTGCGCATGGCGGATGGGTCGACCATACCTGTCGGCGCCACAACTGCGGTTTCCGGGCAAGAGGTCGAGATCGGGATTCGTCCGGAGCATTTCCGGCTAGCGGCGGCCGACAGTGAGGGGTTTACCTATCAGGTTGTGGTTGTGGAGCCGACAGGCTCGGAAACGCACATCTTCGGTACGATCGACGGCGTTGGTGTTCGCTGCGTCTTTCGCGACAGAATTGCGCCCGAGCCTGGCAGCCTCATGAAGTTGTCGATCGACCCGGACAAAGTGCATGTGTTCGATCGCAGAACCGGCAACCGGATCTGATTGAAATGGCCGCCCCACATTTCGACATCGTCGCCCGTCTGCGGGACATCGCCGATACCGGGCAGCGTTCGGATCAGCGGGTTGCGGCGGCAATTCTGGCCGATGCGGATTTTGCAACGCATGCATCGATCGAGCTTCTCGCCGAAAAGGCGGGCGTCAGCGAGCCGACAATAACCCGCTTCTGCCGCATGCTGGGTTTTGAGGGAACACGTGAATTCAAGGTCAAGCTGGCGCAATCGCTGGCCGTTGCCGGACGCTTTATCGTGGCGGCGCCCGCACATAAGGACAACGATATTCCGACGATCATATCCAGCGGTGCCCTTGATGCGATCGGCCATGTGATCCAGCAAATTGACCGCACCGACCTGGAACGCGCAGCCGCAATCGTCGCCGATGCCGGTATGATACGCGCATACGGCTCGGGCGGTGCTTCGTCGATGGCAGCGACGGAACTTGAAAACCGCCTGTTCCGGCTGGGGCTCAGGGCATCATCTTCCATCGACGGCGAAATGCAGCAGATGACTGCCGCAACCAGCAACAAGGAAACGGCAATCGTCGCCTATTCGCTGTCAGGGGAAGTCAGGCCGTTGATCGAAGCCGTAACCATCGCCGGGCGTTACGGGGCAAAGACTATTGCGATAACGGCCCCCGGCTCCTCGCTTGCTGCCGCCGCCCAGTTGGTCCTGCCGCTTAGCATCGATGAGGGTACGAATGTATATCGCCCCTCGCCTGCCCGCTATGCCCTGCTCGCAATGACCGATATGCTGGCGATGACCATTGCCGAGCGCATCGGCGCACCCGCCGTCGAACGCATGCGGCGCATCAAGAACCTGCAGGGCCTGCACAAGACCGGTGCGCCCAACCTACCGCTTGGAGATTAGTCCCGTGAACCTCGCCGAAATCGATACGCCCGCAGTCCTTATTGATGTGGATCGGGCCGACGCCAATCTGCAACGCTTCCAGGCCTATGCCAATAGCCATGGCCTTGCCGTTCGCCCGCATATCAAGACGCACAAGCTGCCACGCTTTGCAAAGCGCCAGGTTGAACTCGGCGCTGTTGGCATCACCTGCCAGAAACTGGGGGAGGCCGAGGTCATGGCCGATGCCGGGCTGACGGACATTTTTCTTCCCTACAACATACTCGGCAAGGAAAAACTCGACCGCCTGGTGGCATTGAACGAGCGCGTTACCCTTGCCGTGACGGCCGACAGCGAGACGACAATCCGGGGCCTCGCCGAAGCATTCGGCGATACGGGCAAGCCGCTGGACGTCCTCATTGAATGCGACACCGGCATGGGCCGATGCGGCGTCCAGACGCCGGACGAAGCATTGACACTCGCCAGGCTCGTCGATGGCTGCACCGGTTTGCGCTTCAGGGGCTTCATGACCTACCCGAAAACCGGTGCCGTTGAAGAAAACGAAGCCTTTCTCGCCGCAGCGAAGCGTCAAGCAACCGAGGCCGGGCTCGATCCGCGCATCATTTCCAATGGCGGATCGCCGGATATGTGGCGAGCGCATGAAGTGACGAGCGCAACCGAGCATCGCCCCGGCACCTACATCTACATGGACCGTTTCCAGGTTGCGAAAGGCGTGGGAACCTGGGACGACTGCGCCCTGACGGTGCTTGCTACCATCGTCAGTTGCCCAACTGAGACGCGCGCTATTATCGATGCGGGCTCAAAATCGCTGTCCAGCGACACTTTTGGCATGGAGGGGTTCGGTCGCATCGTCGAATTTCCCGATGCCGTCATCACCTCCTTGAGTGAAGAGCACGGCATTGTCGATGTGAGTGGTTGCGCCCGCAAGCCGCGGATTGGTGACAGGGTTAGGATCGTCCCCAACCACGCCTGTGTCGTATCGAACCTCTTTGACGAGGTGGTTTTGATTTCAGGCAACGAGGTTGTCGAAGTCACACCCGTGGCTGCGCGCGGTCGTGTCGACTAAGATATTTCAGACTGATCATTAATCGGGGTCAAACGCTACGAACGGCTGCCGTGCCCCATATGCTGCCGGAGTTCCACGGCTTTCTTCACGAAATTATCTAGGAATGCCTCAGCAGAAACCGCCCGTCCGAATAGCGGTCCCATGCCGTAGGTGCAGCCGCATTCAATGAGCGGCTCAATATCAGCTGCATTGTTGACACCAACGGCGGCGGTATACATGCCAAGATCGGCGGCAAGTCTGCAGATCGCCCGTAGAAGCGTCCGTTCCCGTCCGGGCCGGTCAATATTTCGATGCAATGATGGACCGGCTATCAGACATTCGGACTTTACCGCTGTCATCGCCGCAAGGCTGGCATTGTCCAAGCCAAAATAATCGACCGCAAGGCGGAAACGGAGTGTTTGAAGCTTGTCGAGGGTGCGCACGATCTGTGCGTCCTCAAGGCTCGAAGCATTGCGGACGATGACAAACATGACGTCCGCACCGTCGACATCCCACTCTCGCTGCAACTCCGTTACGCGTTCGACAAAGAGCGGATCAAAAAGCTGAACCTGCGAGAGATTAATACAAACGACCATGGGCGCTTGCGGATGAAGCGTCTTGAATGTCCGCAGAAATTTGAAAGCCTCGCCGATGATATAAAGCCCGACATCGCGAATGGAGCCGTTCTTCTCGAAAATGGAGAAAAACTCCTTCTGCCTGATCGCACCAAGTTGCGGATGATTCCAAACGCCGAAAACCTGAACGGAATCGATCAACCTCGTTTTGAGTTCGGCGATCGGCTGGAATTCAACCGAGAACTCGCCGCCCATGATGGCGAGTGCAACGTTCCCGGTTGCCTCGAGTTCCTCTTCGAGATCATGAAGCAATGCCGGGTTATACCAGATGGCGCCTTCGCTTTGCGTTTTCTCCGCGTAGTGAAGTGCGCCGTTGGCACGCCGCAGCAATAGATCGAAGTCGGTTTGCTCGCTCTGCTTGATGCTGACTGAAGCAACGATCTCGACCGCGCAGCGTATGCCCGCCTGTTCGTAAGGCTCACGCAATGATTTGAGAAGATTGTCGAGCTGGAGATGATCAAGCCCCGAAGGGGTGCAAGCAAGGAAGGCGGTCTCGTGTTCGCTTACGTTACCGACGATGCTGTCAGGGTATTCGTTCCTTATGCGAGCAACGTTTCGAGCAATGATGTTCGCAAGAGCGGTGCCGCCAAAAACGCCGCCAATATGCGTGTAGTTCGGGATCTTGATCAGAACCAGTTCGATTTGACCGGAGCGCGCAATCATTCCCGAATATTCATTGCTCAATCCGGCGCGGTTGAGCAGGCCCGTTGCAGGATCGTGATAAGCGAGGAATTCAAGACGATTCTGGTTGCGAAGAAGCGCCGCGCGCATACGCTCTACCGCTCCCGCGAGTGCAGCGATCTCCGTTACCTTGGTTTCGACATTCACCGGCATGTCCAGCTTGAGATTACTGACCTCGACGACCGCACGCGACAACCGCTTCACAGGATTGGCAACGTATGAAGCTGTATAGGCAGCAACGGCCAGGCTGGCGAGCAGTCCGACCATTAGGAGGAGCGGTGTACTCGGTCCCCAAAGTGCCGGCTTCGATAGTTCCGGCCCCAGCGTGAGCGTCAGACTCCAACCCTTCAGATCGCTCATCGGCAACGGCACTTCCTTCGAGATCAGCCCGTCCTCGATCTTCGCAGCGCTGGAATCATCGGATATGACCTGAAGCTGGCCGTCCCTGAAAACGATGAATTCCCCTGATCGTGTATGAATCGAAAGATTGGCAAAGGCCTTGCCGGTCATTTGTTGAAGGAATGCACCGATGGGCCGAAGATCCACATCCGCCGTAATGACACCGAGCAGCTTACCGTCGGGGTCATCCACCCTGACGATCCGCGACATTGCCCAAGCGCCGAGCATCTCAGGCGCATTCCCCGGCGCCACATATTTGAACGGGGCGCTCCAGATTGGTTCCTCCCTGATGCTGCCGCCCTGGTACCAGCCGCGGTCGTGAAGAATATAGGGCTTCACAGTCACAGTATTCGTTGGACTGATGAGATACAGCCGGGTCGGATCATTCGCGTCAGTCTGCGCACGCCCAAGCAGCTTGTCGTCATGTGCATTGATCTTGAAGATCCCGAAGAATTGTCCGCTTTCTGCGCCAAAGGCCACATAGGCTGCTTCGGCTGGGATCGTATCTGGAGCGGCCGCATGTTTCTGAACGATCGCGAAGACACAATCGGCGGTCCGGCACGATGCGGATTTGATCTCGGCGCGCAGGGCCTCGACATAGTCGCTCGTCGGCGAAATGAGCTGGCCTAACTGTCCGGCAATATCTCCAGCCAGTATTTCCGCTGTGCGCTCTGAATAGATGCGACTCTGGTTGGTCCGCTCGGTTTGAACGACCCAGCCTATCCCGAGGAAGACCAGGAATAGAAGGAGCACGAGGGGAAGACCAACGAGCGCAATGAGCGGGATGCCAGGGCCCCTTGCCTGTCGTGGATTATGAGGATCTTGCGCATCCGCGTCCGCAATATTCATGGAACCGATCCTAAAACGCACGAAAAAATCGATAAAATAAAATTGCGGGCCAAACCTCTACAGAAAATGCTGACCGCCCGCTCGCTATCGAAATATCATGCAGATAAATAGCTATCTTAGTATTCATTCCCGGGCCGTACCAGGATTTCACTTGCATGGTGGTTTGCCCGAGAAGCATATGCCTATTCCTTGCAACGCCTAATAGCAAGATTGAATTGTCCAGCCGGGAACGCGCCCGCCGCAACCAACGCCTCCGCATCATTCCAGCCTCGCCGGCGCACTTCCCCCCAACGCCTTGATTATGGGAACGACGGAGTACAAGCCGTCTTCCGCGCGCTCGGTCAGCGCTCGCAAATATCCGCCAGGCGACCGGATGTCGCCAACGCGTTCGAGGATTGCGGCGACGGTAATGGCGGCATTCACCTCACCCATAGTCGCTTTCGCCCGGTCCCAGGCATCAGGCGAAACACCAAGCATCGACCGGACGACGCCGGCCGCTTGCACCAGATCGCGCCAGTCGGCAATTCCAGCGCGGGCGTAGTCGCCTATCTGCGGACAGGCACTCAACACGGCGGTGAGCGGCACCTGCGCTGTGCCGGGCTCACTCATTGATTTGCGACCATCCGGCTGCGGGTGGTTCCGGTTGCCCCGCGCGGCATTAAGCTGCTTGTGCATTTTAATTAATGCCGCCGTTTTGCCACTGCTCACGGTCTCGGCTTGCGGTGCCGCGGATTGCTTCAGCCCTTTTTCTGGGCTTCTATCAAATTGGTGGTCTATATTTGAATTCTGAATATGGCGCTCAAAAGAGGAGTCACTGGCGCTCATTTCTTCATCTGAGAGTGACGCCAGATAGCTTTTCTCCACACGCACACGTAACGCAGTCAGCGCGTCACGCCGCCGCTCGAGGGTCTCCAGCGGCAAATTGCGCCCTACCCGCCCTGACAGGGCAGCAAGCTCCTCAGCATATTGCGTCCAGTCTCCCGGCCGGCCCTCGCTCAATCCAGCCTCTACCGTCTTCGATATGTCGCGCAGATGAATTGTAATCTCGCCGCGTATGCGGTGGATGGCCCGCGCAAGGTTGCGTGCGTCAGCCGCGTGGGCTTCAATTTCGGCATGACGTAAGGCCAGCGGCGAGATGTCAAAGCCGAATGCGTGTTCTATCTCGCCCGTGTCTCCCCGCCGCGCATAGCGCTTGCCATTCGGGCTGTCGCGGCGAATGATCAGGCCGGCCTCAACCAGGGACGCCAGATGTCTGCGGATTGTCGCCGGCGCCATGCCGCGCGTGCGCATCGACAGTTCGGCATTGGATGGAAATACGATCAAGGGCGCGCTGCCGTCGAGCACCGTCTCGGGATGGAAGCTAAGCAGGGCTTCCAAAACCGCAATGGCTCGGTCGGACAGGAAAAAGGCTGCGCGCGCTTCCGTGAGCGAGCGCAGCAACGGCCATTTTTCTGGATGATCCGCTGTCGCATCTGCCATTCTTTCGCGGGCTCGCGCAGTCTTTTCCTGCGCGGCGAGCATGGCATACGACAGCGATCGCCCGCCAAACGGCGTGGTCGCGAAACGGTCAGTCATGTCTTTACCTCAAATTGAGGCAAGGGAAAGGTGTTGCCGGAACGCGTCCGACTCTTGACAAGTCTGGGCGGAAGTGATTCTCTCGAATTGCTACATTGAAGAGGGCTTCCGGAGCGGTGACGTTCTGGGGGCCTTTTTTCTTGCCGTTGTTCCTTCTCTCGGTTTCTCTCGGATTTTACGCTTACGCAAAGATCTGTGGCGGGTATCAGCCCCGCTTCTGTTGTTTGAACCTGTTCAAAAGCGCATCGAGCTCGCTGACAACAAACTCGGCAAAGCCCTCGGGCGCGTGCTCGGCAAAGGATAATGTCTTCTTGCCGTTGTCTGTCTGAAGACGAGCGACCGCGGCAGTGTTCCTGCCGGATTGTGGTATCGCCTGAGCCGTCGCAACGGGAAGTACGACAGGCTTTTCCTGCTTCAACAGCAGTTCGAAGAGCCGGTTGAACCGTCCGTTGCTATCCGCACCCTTGAAGACCGGCGTCGCAATTTCGGCAAGTGCCGCCTTGCGCGCTTCTTCCGGCCGCAGCAGTTCGGAAAACCTTATCCAACGCGGGCGGCCGATTTTCGGTGCGGGCCCGATTGCACGAACGATCGGGGCCGGAACAGCCGCCGCAACCTGGAGGAAGCGGGTCATTTCAGCCTTGTCGATCGACAGCGCGTCTTGCACAAGACCGCGCTCGAAGCCTCGTTCCACCAGGTTGCTGGCAAAAAATGCGCGTTCGATAAACGACAGGTCGCGCCGTTCGGTGTTTTCCTTGCCCTGCGCGAGGACGAGTTGCACATCGGTAAGATCGCGAATGATCGCCTGCACCGGTTTGGCAATCCGCGCTGCGGCGCGTAGACGCCGATGTCCATAGGCGGTCTGGTACACTCCGTGCTTGTCCGGATGCGGCCGCACAAGAATTGGTACTTGCTGGCCGTTCGAGCGGATGCTTTCGACGAGTTCTTCGAAGCTTTCATCGAGTGGCGTATCGCTGCTGAGGCGATCCTCGATGAAGGAACTTTCAACCAGGGCAGGATCGAGTTCGACGATGCGCTCGCTGCCTTCAAAACTATCCCTGATGCGGCGGGCATCCTCCAGTTCGCGCGAAATCCCTCCGAGCGAAAGTCCCATGGCTTTCACGGCGCCTGAAGCCGCGCGCGGCTTCAGCGGTTCGACGTTGCCGGGCGGCTGGGTCGCCGGAGCTTCTGCCGGGTTTGCTTCGGATTGCGACACCGTTTCAACGGTCCCAAACAAGGCTTTCAACTGATCCCTGCGGTTCTTGTCCATCACTGCCCCCTCACCCTGGCCTGTTCCAGGCCTTGGCGATCAGGCCCTCAATCTCGGCATTGACGGATGTGAGCGACTCAATCGCACGGTCGTAGGTGGCGCGGGTAAAGCTGTCGCGCGACACTTCGTACAGCGTTTGCTTGGTCAGGCCCGCATCGGAGAACGCGGTCGACTTCACCACGGACGACGTCAGCACCCGGTCGCCGAAAAGCGAGCGCAGGAAGCCTGCAATCTGCTGCTGTGGTGCATCGTTCGGCTCAAAACGGGTGATCAGATAACGCATGAAATCGAAGTTCAATTCACCGCCCGCTTCGCGGACAACTGCGAGAAGATCTGCGGTCATGAAGAGAAACTGGCTCATTGACGCAACATCCAGCATTTGCGGATGCACCGTAACCAGAACCGAGGTCGCGGCACAAAGCGCCGAGAGCGTCAGGAACCCCAACTGCGGCGGGCAGTCGATAACGACGACATCGTAGTCATCGGAGACCGTGTCCAATGCCGCCTGAACTCGAGCGAAAAACAGTTGCTGCTCGACGCTCTGGTGCGTTCCGTGCTGGCGATCGGCCAGCATTTGCGGGGTCGTGTGCTCGAATTCCTGGAGTTCAAGATTGCCCGGCACGAGATCGAGGCCGTCAAAATAGGTCTTGCAGATAATGTCCCGCAAATGGCGGCGGTCGCCATCATAGCGGATCGCGCCGTAGAGCGTGTCATTTCCAGTCAGGTCAAGTTCGGGCTGATAACCAAACAATGCGGACATCGACGCCTGCGGATCGAGATCGACCGCAAGCACGCGCAAACCGGACATTGCCAGGTACTGGGCAAGGTGAGCGCTGGTCGTTGTCTTGCCGGACCCACCCTTGAAGTTGGTGACGGCAATCACCTGCATATGCTCGCCCGCCTTCGGATCGCGATGCGGCAGGTAGGTTTTCGCCTTGGCGCCGCCGGCCTCGGCGAGGTGACGCCGTAATGCGTTGATCTCGGCGAGGGAATAAAGCCTGCGGCCGCCGCTACCGGTTTCGGGCTGTGGGCCCTCCCCGGCAAGCGAGAGCTGGCGCAGATAGCCGTCCGACACGCCGATCAGCCTCGCAGCCTCGCCACTGGTGAATTTGCGTAAGGTCTTTTGCGCCGTCGGCGGAAACAAACGATTGCGCATCGCCTGCAGCTGCGCCGACAGCATTTCGGCATCGGCGGCAATCGCCCGGTCGGCGGAGAGGGTAGCAGACAAAGATGCAGCGCTCGCCGGTTGCGCGCTGTCCTGTGGTCCTGTCTGTACCGCGTTCATCATGTTCACGTATTTATCCTGCATCGTCTAAGCCAAATCGCCTCGATGCAGGAAAACCATGCGCCGATTCGATAGAAAAACCAAAGGGGTAACGCCGGACAACAATTTAACGCTGCTTTGCGGCACTAACACCGCCACATTCTTCTAACGTTAAACTAACTGGATACCCCTAAAAACCGTAACCAAACTGGGGAAAGAACCGAGTCGCGTCAAGAACTTTATAGTTAACGCAAATTAACCATTTCTGCAGCGTGAAGCTACTTTGGCGCGGACCGTGTCTCGGACCCCTTATCCAATCCTGCCGGACAATTTTCCGTGCGCAACCCAACGAGTTCAAACACGTCGAGCGCACCCTTGCGCCCTTTCACCGCGCGTGCGCCGAGTGACCGGAAGACAAATCGGTCGGCGCAGGCTTCTACAGTATGGCTGCTCACCAGGATAAGCGTACCGAACTCCTTGTTGAGGCCCTCGAGCCGCGATGCGACGTTTACTGTATCGCCCATGCCCGTGTATTGCAGCCGGTCCTCCGCACCGACGTTACCGACAACCGCAGCGCCAGTGTGAATACCGAAACGCGTGACGAACTCCGGGGAGCCGGCTTCGCGTTGGCGAGAATTGAACACATCGAGGTCGGCTTTCAACCGCAAGGCGCAGCGGCAGGCGTTAGCCGCGTGATCCTCATCGGCGACGGGCGCGTTCCACATGGCGTAGACCGAATCGCCGAGAAATTGGATAATGGTCCCGTGGTTCTCGCGCACACCCCGGCTTATGAGGTCGAAATAATCGGAAAGGAGCGCCACCACCATTTCCGGTTCGTTACTTTCGGAGAGGGTCGTGAAGTCGCGTATGTCAGTGAACAGCACCGTCACCACCTGGCGCGTGGCGCTCCGATCGCCAAGCAGGTCCGACTCAACGACGCGGCGGACAAGTTCCTTCGGCACGTAGAGGCCGAAAGTGGCAATGGCCGCGCGTGCCGAGGCGAGAGCCGATGCGAGTGACCCGATTTCGGAGATTCGAGAGCGGATCGGTTTGACGGGAGCAAAATCCAAATCCTTCAACCGCAGGGCCTGGCCAGTGAGTTTGGTCAGCGATGCACTGATCATCCGCGAGACGAGGATGGCCATGGCAAGGCCGATGGCCAGAACGGCCAATGCCGTCAACAACCCCCGCCGCAGGAGCACGTTGGTTTCAGTGGTAAAATCGGACTGTGGCGCCGCCACCACGATCGTGCTGCCTTTCAAGACAGAGGTGAAATCGACTGGAACGAAGAGCATCACATAGGTCTCGTTACCCGTGCTGAATGTGGTCGCACCCTTTCTTTTCCCGCTTCCAATCGTCTGCATCAACGTTGGGAGCAGCGGGTCGAGCGTTGCAAGCGCAGAAACATCCGGAACGGCGCCGCCCTCGGCGCTCGCCAGAAGGCGATTCATTATCCGGGTGTCGGAATGAACAATGAGCTTGCCGTCCGTATCGAAAACATAAGCGGTCGAGCGGGGCGAGATGCGTTCGTCAGCCAGGAAATCGGCGATGCTGCCAAGCCGGATATTGGCGGCGACGACGACGCTCGGATCCGATGCGTGGCCAACAGCGAAGGTCTTCACCTGATTGCCGGTTAGTGGCATCGCATATATTGGGCTCACCACATTGCCGGCAGCGGCGATTGCCGCCTTGTACCAAGGGCGCTGGCGCGGATCGTAGTCCGCGATCACCGGGTCGCGGATCTCAAGAAGGCGGCGTTTCTCGTCGAGGAAACGCCAGGTCGACGTGGGGTGGCCGCCATTGCCGGGAGCGATGATCTGAATGGCAACTGTTGCGTTTTCCGGGGGCTTCAAGTTCGCCCGCGACTGCTCGTCCTTGTGGAAGTTGAAGGCTCGAATGAACGATCCGTCGGGATAGCCAACCTGCAAACTGTCGAGATCCGGTGCAAGGAGCGCAGCTTCAGCTAAGAATTCAATCTTTTCTGCAAGCTGGTCGGGGGGCGGCGCACGAAATGAGTCGAGGACTCCAACAAGGCCCACAAACGCCAGTTTATCGGAGAACAGCACCCGATAATGGTCAACGATACGTTCGGAAAGCGAGGCCATCTGCTCGTCGATCGCAGCAAGAGCAGCCTGCCGTGCCCGGTCGAACCCGAGCCACAGCAGCGGCGCTGACACGCCGATAAGCAGCAGTACAATGATCACTCCGAGATGGACTCGAAGGGGCCGTGTCCAAAACGATCGAGAAGACGATTTCATATTCTGGCACGACCACGATGTTCGCGAATTACCTATGATAGAAGCAACTGCCCCGTTTCTGCAACTTATCGGTGCAACATGCATTTGCCGAGGATTTCGGAGACTGGCAACATGGTACCGTGCAGGTGCGCCACAGGCCCAACTCCCGATGAGGTCCGATCCCCCATGCAAAATATCGAGTTCCCAGGTTTTGTCAGTCTGACAATAGCAATTGTCGTTTTCTTTATCGGCGCTGGTCTCAATGGCCGCATCGCGGCATTGCGGCGATGGAACATCCCTGAAGCCGTGACCGGTGGTCTGCTCGCGGCACTGGTGACGCTTCTTGCCTACCGCGTTCTGGGTATTGCGATTTCGTTTGATCTGGCGGCAAGAGACCTTCTGCTCCTCTACTTTTTTACCGGTATCGGTCTCAACGCACGCCTTGCCGACTTGATTGCAGGCGGCAAGCCGCTTCTTGTCCTGCTCGGTTTGACGCTTGTCTACCTCGTCATCCAAAATCTCATTGCCGCTGGAAGCGCGGCCGCACTGGGTTTGCCTGAAGGCATTACCGTTCTCATCGGTTCAGCTTCGCTGATTGGCGGACACGGCACGACCATCGCTTGGGCGCCCATTCTCGTTGAGCGTTTCGGGCTCACCAATGCTATGGAGATCGGTGTGGCGGCAGCGACACTCGGTCTTGTCATTGCGAGCTTGATAGGTGGTCCTGTCGCCGGTCTTCTGATTGCGCGGTATGGGCTGAAGGGACCGGACGCTGCCCCGTCGATCGGGTTGCCGAACACGGCCCCGGAAGATGATCTCAATCACATCACGCTACTGCGTACGATCCTCGTCCTTAACGTCGCCGTCCTTATTGGTTACGCAGTTGACGAACTCCTGGAGGATCTTGGCTTTCGTCTGCCACTCTTCGTTGCCTGCCTTCTGTCAGCAATCGTCTTGACCAATATCGTGCCGCGGATCATGCCGAACCTGTTCTGGCCGACGCGAACGCGCGCGCTGGCGCTCGTCTCCGACCTCTCACTCAGCATCTTCCTCGCAATGTCGCTCATGAGCATGCAACTCTGGACGCTGGGCGGGCTCGGTCCTTCGCTGCTTCTGGTGCTGGCACTCCAGACGATCGCGGCGATCGCCTATATACTCTTTGCAGTCTTCCCCCTGATGGGCGGCAATTATGATGCCGCGGTGATTGCCGGCGGCTTCAGCGGCATAAGCCTTGGGGCGACGCCGACTGCCATCGCCAACATGACCGCCATCACCAAGCTCCACGGCGCTGCGCCCATGGCCTTCATCATCCTGCCGCTCGTGTCGGCATTTTTCATCGATATAGCGAATGCCTTCGCGATCGGCCTCTTCGTCAATTGACTGGGCGGTGCGATGAACCGATCAACGCCTGCTGCTGATGCGGCGCATGTCTACGATGCGGCCATCACGTTGCCTCAGCGCAACCTCGAAGCGGTTGCTGCCGCGCCAGGCGCGATAGACAAAAAAGCGGCCACGGCAATCGATGCGCCGGACATCGCGAAAGCCGCGGCTGCGGAGCCGCCGTTCTCCTTCGCTGCAGGAAATTCCACGACCATTGCTGACGCTCGTACCAATGGTGACGGATACGGTGGTGGCACTCGCCTCGCTTGGCAGCGCAACGGGCGAAAGCAGTATGCCGCAGGCCACGGCAAGCGAGACGAAAGATTGGCGCATGATGAGCTCCCGGATAGGCGGTATTCGAGGCAATCAGCGGCGATGATGCCGGCCGGACAACTTTGGGACCAGAAGCGTCGAAAAGCAAAACAATTGCTTTGGAATTGGCGCGATGAGCGATCGGGTGGTTAATATCAGCGTGACAGCAAACGGAATTGCTACCACTATTCAACGAGATAACGAGTCGGCGAAGTCGGTCGGGGGAAAACCGGTGTGAAAGCTTACCTGGCAGTATTGGCGAAGTCGTTTTCCGCGATCGGTCTTCTGGTTGGCATCCTGTTCTTTGCGGCGTCGCTGACGCCCAGCCTCATGCCGCGTTCGTATCTCGTCCAGGGGGCGCTCTCGGGGTTTTGCGCTGCGCTCGGATACGGTGTCGGCGTCGCCTGCGTCTGGCTCTGGCGTTATCTGGAAATCCCGGTGCCCCGTGCCCGCGTTCAGCGCGCCGCCAACTGGATAGCGATCATTGTCTGCATCGGCACCGCAGGCGTTTTCCTGTGGAAGGCCGCGGGATGGCAGAACACGGTGCGCGGGCTCATGGGGCTCGGGCCGGTCGAGAGCGTCGAGCCGATCGAACTTGCCATCATCGCACTCGTTATATTCCTCGTTATGATCATGCTGGCGCGCCTCTTCCGGCAAACATTCCGCCTGTTTTCCCGCTGGCTGAACCGGCTGGTACCGCGACGCATTTCAAACCTGGTTGGCGGCGTGCTCGCTATTATCCTCTTCTGGTCAGTGGCACAGGGCATCTTGTTCAAGGGCGTCCTGCGCATGGTCGATACGTCCTTTCGTGAGCTCGACGCCCGCATCGATGACGGTTCGGCGCCTCCGGCGGATCCGAACAAACCCGGGGGCCCCGGCTCGCTTCTCGACTGGCAGAATCTCGGACGGCAAGGGCGCGCCTTCATCGCGACGGGACCCACGGGTGCCGAGATCGGCAGTTTTTTCAACGCAAAAGCACTTGACCCCGTTAGGGTATATGTCGGGCTGAACGCTGCGGAAACCGTCGATGAACGGGCGCATCTTGCCCTTCAGGAACTCAAGCGGAACGGCGGCTTCGAACGATCGGCCTTGCTCGTCATCGTTCCGACGGGAACGGGTTGGGTCGATCCCGAGGGCATCGATACAGTCGAATACGTTCACCACGGCGATATCGCCAGCGTCGCCATGCAGTATTCCTACCTCAGCAGCTGGTTGTCGCTGCTCGTTGAACCGGGCTACGGAGCCGAGGCCGGGCAGGCGCTGTTTCGCGAAGTTTATCGCTACTGGACGACGCTGCCGCGTGACCACCGGCCGAAACTCTATCTTTATGGCCTCAGCCTCGGCGCCATGAACTCCGAACTTTCGGCCCACCTCTACGATATTATTGGCGACCCGTTTCAGGGCGCCCTGTGGAGTGGACCGCCCTTCCAGAGCCGCATCTGGAACTCAGTCACGGCGGATCGCAATCCCGGCTCGCCGGCATGGCTGCCGCGGTTCCGCGATGGATCGGTCATCCGGTTTACCAACCAGGACAATGCACTGAACATTCCTGACGCCGTCTGGGGCCCGCTTCGCATCGTCTATCTGCAATATGCCAGCGACCCGGTGACCTTCTTCGATTTCCACGCGCTCTACCGCGAACCCGCCTGGATGCAAAACCCACGCGGTCCTGATGTCTCACCGAGCCTGCGCTGGATTCCGGGCGTGACCATGCTGCAACTGCTGTTCGACATGGCTATCGCGACGACCTCTCCCATGGGATATGGCCACGTCTATGCCCCTGAACACTATATCGACGGCTGGATGGCCGTGACCGATCCGCAGGGTGTGACGTCTGAAGATCTTGCTCGGCTGAAGACATTTTTCATCAAACGGTCGCGCAGCGCTGATAATCCGCCAGCAAGTGATTGATCAATCGGGCAAATGCGGTGACGTGTCGATGGAAAAAGAAACGCGATGCATGGCCTTGGGATTTATTGCTAATCTCTTGCGCGCGCCGAGCAAGATATAGTTTTTCCAGTGCGCTACGGCGTTCATACCTTTGTGAAATTTGGAGGCAACATGTCTGATCTAATTGTGATCGTCTATCCCACCGAAGAAAAAGCCGAGGAAGTGCGCAATCGCCTTCTTGAGCTCCAGAAGGAATATCTCATTACGCTCGGCGATGCGGTAATCGCGACCAAGACCGACGCCGGCAAGGTCAAGCTGAACCAGATGGTCAGCACGACCGCGGCCGGTGCCGTATCGGGCAGCTTCTGGGGTCTGCTCATTGGCGTCCTCTTCCTCAATCCGCTGATCGGCGCCGCCGTGGGCGCGGCATCAGGTGCGCTCGGCGGAGCGTTGACGGATGTTGGCATCAACGACAACTTCATGAAGGATCTCGCGGCAAGCATCCAGCCCGGTAATGCCGCCTTGTTCGTACTGGTCCAGTCGATGACGGCTGACAAGGTCCTCAAGGACATTTCGCACTTTGGCGGCGTCGTTCTCAAGACCTCACTCGACGAGAGCAAGGAACAGGTCCTGCGCGACGCTTTGCAGAAGGCATCGTCGTGACTGTTTGAAGCGGGAGACGGCCATCAGCGGTTTCCCCGCGCTTCTCCAGCCGCAGTCGGCGGCGCGTTGGGCGCCCCTGACGGGTATTAGTGCTGACTTTTAAGAACAGAAATCAACGGGTAGGCCGGGCAAGGGTTGGGTTGACGAAGACATGACAGTCCAGAACGCCAAACCGATGATCGGCTACCTTGCTACCGGAATCCTGGTACTCGCGCTTCTGCGCTTTGGTCAATCCATCTTTGTCCCGCTGGTCTTTTCCCTGTTCGTCATTGCGCTCGTCGGCCCGCTGCAGATCAAGTTGCAGCGCTGGATTCCGCAACTGCTTGCTCTGCTTGTGACGGTATCGGCAACGATCTTCATCATCATCGCCGTCGGTTCGTCCGTCACCTGGGGCTTCAGCAAGCTCGGCCAATGGCTGTTCGTCAATGCCCGCAGGTTCCAGGATGTCTACGTGCACTGGACCGACTGGCTGGAGGGACATGGCATTGCTATCGCGGGGCCTCTTGCCGATCGTTTCGATGTGACGTGGCTCGTCGGCTTTACGCAGGGACTTGCCGGCCGGCTCAACAGTTTTGCCGGATTTGCCTTGCTTGTCTTTGTGTTCGTAATGCTCGGCCTTTTGGAGATCGAGGCTTTCGGCAAGCGGCTTCGCTCTCCTGCCGTCCAGCCACAGGGCATGAGGATGCTTCACGCCAACCGCGAAATCTCGAAGAAGCTGCGCCGTTTCATGCTTGTGCGCACCTTTGCCAGTGTCCTGACTGGCTTGATCGTCTGGGCTTTCGCGTTGATCGCAGGTCTCGAACTTGCTGCAGCCTGGGGCGCTATCGCCTTTACGCTGAACTATATCCCATTCCTCGGGCCGTTCGTGGCAACCTTCCTGCCGACCCTCTTTGCCATAGGTCAGTTCGATTCGTGGCAGATGGCTGTGGCGGTATTCGTCGGGTTGAACCTCATCCAGTTCCTGATAGGCAGCTATCTCGAGCCGTTATTGATCGGCACGTCCCTGGCGATCTCGCCCTTTGCGGTGATTTTCTCGGTGTTCTTCTGGAGCTTCATGTGGGGCGTGCCGGGTGCTTTCATTGGCGTACCGATCCTGATCGCGTTCATCATCTATTGTGAACAGTCACCCGGGGCGAGATGGATTGCGGTATTGTTGTCGGCAAAGCCTTCTGACGACGATGCGGACAAAGCTTCGACCTGACGCAGCTATCCGCTCAGGGTGTTTTTATGAATCCTGCCATCCTTCATGATGACGGCGAGATGCTTCTCCGGCTCGTTCATAAGATTGATGTTGTCGAGGGGATTGCCATCGACCACCAGCATATCGGCGAACGCGCCCACTTCCACCACGCCAAGCTTGCCAGGATAGGGATTGCGCAGGTTGGAGAGTGCAAGAAGCTCGGCATTGGTCGATGTCGCCATGCGCAAGATCTCGGCGTTTGTGTACCAGCGGCTGAGATGCGTGAGCATGGTGCCCTGCCTTGCCGTCATCTGCGGCGAGAACAACATGTCGGATCCCCACGCAGTCTTGATGTTATGCTTTTTCGCAAGTTCGTAAGCAGTAAGCGTACCGGCGAAGACCTGCTGCAGCCGGTCGAAACTCGGCCCGGTCAGCGGCACTGAATCCTCCACCGAGAGAAACGGCTGGATGCTTAGCCAGACGCCCTTGTCCGCCATCAGGCGTGCCGTCTCCTCATCCATGAGATGGGCGTGCTCGATGCAGGCCGCCCCGGCATTGATGGCCCGCTGTACCGTATTCGGCGCGTAGGCATGGACCGTTACATAGGTGTTCCAGTCGCGCGCCACCGAAACGCCGGCGCGCAGATCATCCTCACTGAATGTCGACATGTCCAGCGGACTGCGTGGCGACGAAACACCCCCGCCCCCGACAAGCTTGATCTGGGACGCACCCTGCAGCATCTGCTCGCGGACGCGCATGCGCACTTCGTCGGCACTATCGGCGATCATGGCGCCGCCGGTTTGTTCGATCAGGCTAAGCTGGGCCGGATTGCGTGGAATTTCCGAAAGCATGCGCAGATCGCCATGACCGCCGGAGGTCGTAATCATCGCTCCCGACGGGAAGATGCGGGGCCCGGGTATGACGCCGTTGTCGATCGCCTGCTTGAAGGTAAAGACAGGCCCGCCGACATCGCGCACTGTGGTGAAGCCGCGCATCAGGGTGCGCTCCGCTTCGGCTGTCGATGCCGTGAAAATTGCACCTGGGTCGCCGGTCGTTGCGATGCCGACGGGCACGGCCGCAAAGAGCGTGTGCCAGTGGGCATCGATCAGGCCCGGCATCAGCAACCGGTCGCCGCAGTCGATGACAGTCGTATCTGAGGGCGGCGGGCTATTGCCAGTGTCGATTGCGGATATCCTGTTGCCCTCAATCAGGACCTGAACACCGGTTCGCGCGGCGTCGGACTTACCGTCGAACAGCTTCAACTGCCGGAAGAGGACTTTAGCGGGCTGTGCGGCGGCCTGGGCGAATGCCCCGCGCGGCGTCGCGGCGGCGGCAATTGTCGCGGCGACAGCAGTCAAGAATCCGCGGCGTGTCAGATCTTCCAGGCGGCGGCATACCTGCTGCAATTCCGGCGACAGGCAGGCGCAACCGGCGCCGTTAACGAGGTGCTGGTACTTCTCACCAAGACGCATTGCGATGCCCCTTTGCACTACTTCAGGTTGAGGTCATCTTATACCAGCTAGCCAGATCCAATGCATGGAAGAAATCGGCACGTGCGGCCGAATAAATGATGGGCAGTACAGGAGCTTGCAGCACTGCTCATCGCCGGCCTTATCCGCTACCAGGTCAGATGCGCCTTGAGCAGGGCCTTGCGGCCTTCGCCATAGGAACAGACAAGCAGCCCCTGGCAACCCGACACATAATCCTTGTCGAAGAGGTTGGTAACGTTGAGATCGACGCCCCAATTGTCCTTCTTGTAACCAACTTTGAGGTCGACGAGGGTCGCGTCCGGAACCTTCAATGTATTCATGGCGTCGGCATAGCTCGAGCCGACATAGCGCACGCCACCGCCGACCGCGACACCTTCGAGCACCCCGGTCTGGAATGTGTATTGCGCAAAGAGCGAGCCCTGTATCTCGGGGATGAGGTAGGGGCGCTTGCCGATCAAGGCTGCATCCGCATCGTCCTTCACTTCCATGTCGAGCGCAGTAAATGCCGCGGTCAGCCTCCAGGCGTCGGTGATATTTGCCTGCGCCTCGATTTCAAAGCCGCGCGAATTGACCTCGCCGACCTGGTATTGCGCCAGGAAAGGACCGGTCAGGACATTCTCCTTGGTCAGATCAAAGAGCGCCGCCGTGATCAGACCATCGAACATGGTCGGGCGGTATTTGACACCGACCTCATATTGATGGCCGGTCTCTGGCTTCAGGAAATCGAGATTGGCATCGACACCGATCTCTGGGCTGAAGAAGGTCGAGACGCTGGCATAGGGTGTGAGACCGTTTTCGAACTCATAGGCAATGCCGGCGCGCCCGCTCGTGCTGCCGTCATTGCCGTCATAGGATGGCGTGCCGGTCGCTTCGGTCTTCACGTAGTCGTAGCGGCCGTTGAGGGTAACGAGCCATCCATCGCCAAAACGCAGTTGATCCTGTGCGTAAATGCCGATCTGGTTGCGCTTCAAAACCTGGTCGATATAGGGCGTGGACATCGGACCCTGCGGTGCGCCATAAATCGGATCGACGGCGCTGATTGGCGTCGCACCACCCGTCGCCTGCATCTGGTCGATGTTGAAGTATTTATATTCGGCGCCGAAGAGCAACGTGTGTTCGATGGGACCGGTGTTCACCGTCCCCTCGAGTTGATTGTCGACGATGAAGGTGTTGACAGTCGTGTCGTGAAGGAAGTTGATCCGTGACAAATCGTAGTTGTCGCCGACCGGCTGTTCCGAGAACGGCACATATCCGAACGGATAGAGCGAGTGCTCGCGGACGTCGCCGTAACCATATCGAAGGTTCTGGCGCACCGTCCATTCATTGTCGAACGTGTGTTCCAATTCGTAGCCGATAGCGGCCTGTTCGCGATTGTAGTCGTCGACCCCCGGCTCGGTGAAATTGGCGTCGCGCTTGATCTTGCCGAACGGCGCATCGACGACTGTTCCGTAGTACGGCAGGAAGCTGCCGCCGCCATGGGTCTCATCAAGGTGGGTGTAGTTGGCGAGCACGGTAAATTTGGTCGACTCGTCCGGTTTCCACGTGAGACTTGGCGAAATCACGCCAAGAAACTCCTGTGAGAGATCCGTATAACCGTCGCCGCCCTGAATCTTGCCATTGATGCGGTAATCGACGACGTCGGAGGCCTTGTCGCCAATGTCGAAGCCAAGATAACCCGTGCCGAAGCTGTCGATCCCGGTTTCGACATAGCGGAGGCGTTCGCCCGTCGGCCGCTTGCTGATAAAGTTGACGATACCGCCCGGATTGCTGCCGCCATAAAGGACCGAGGCTGGTCCCTTGAGGACTTCGACGCGCTCGATGCCCCATGAATCGATGAAGAAGCCGCCAAACCCATAGCCGAAGTTCTGAAGGCCATCGAGAAAGGTACCCTTTTGGGTAGCGTCGAAGCCACGGATATAGAACCAGTTGGTATCGCTGTCGGAACCGAAAGGCTGAGTGAAGACGCCGCTCGTAAAGCGCAGCGCCTCGTCGATCTTCGTCGCGCCCTGATCATCCATCTGTTCGCGGCCGACGACCGAGACTGCCTGGGGAATTGCTTCGATCGGCGTATTCGTCTTGGAGCCGGTTGTCGTGCGCTTGGGAACGAATCCCTGTACCGGTCCGGTGGCCGATCCGTCGCTCTGGTCGATGACGATCGGATTGAGCTCGATGTTGGAGGTCGTGCTCTGCGCCCTCGCTCCAAGCGATCCGAAACAAACGAGCAACGCAACCCCGCCGCTCAAGGCAAAGGTTGCTGACCGATAAACCCCACGCATTCTACCCTCTTCGACATAGACGGCCGAGCCGACCGCAATAATATTAAGTTGAGTATATATATCAACTTTTAAGAATTGGATTGAAAGTTTCTGTCGCCTTTTGAACGGTTTTGGTCCGAACTTGCCGATGGGAAGCTATTTGCAGAGATCGCGCAGCCAGGCGGCGGGGGTGATTCCAACGATCTTCTTGAACATGCGAGTGAGGTGCGCCTGATCGGAGAAGCCGGTGGCGGAGGCGATGGCCGGCAATGATGAACCGGGCTGTCTTAACAGCGCCTGTACGCGGCGCATCCGTGCCTTCATCTGCCACTGATGCGGCGCGACACCGGTGGAGGCCTTGAAGGCATGGCTGAAATAGGATTGTGACAGGCCAGCAAGGCCAGCAAGTTCCTCGAGGCGAATGTTGCGCAGGCAATTATCTTCGATATAGCCGGTCACGGACCGCAACTGGCGCGGCGAGAGCTGGCTGCGTTGACGTTTCTGTTCCTGCGCGATGCCGAAAAGCTGGACGACTAGGGCTGTTGTCAGTCCATCGCCATAAAGGTCGTGTAAGGGCTGCTCGTTCAGGCACTCCTCGGCAATCAGTCTGGCAAGGCTCGCAATGCGGTCATCGAAGAACATGAGGCGGGGAGCGCCGAGCGTTCCGCATTTTCTCGCCTCCGGAAACCGATGCGACAGGACGGCGAGATCGAAATGCAGATCGAGGTGGCGCAGATATTCCACGCCTTCGCCGCGACCCCAAACCGGAAGGCCCGCAGGTATGTAGCTCATTGGATAGAAGGCGACGTCGCCAGGCGCGCCATGCGAGGCCGGGCCAAGACCGACACTGAAGGTCCCGGAGCCTCCCTTATCGAGGGTTACGAACAAACGCGGATCCTCGGATATATACTCGCCCTCGGCGCCAGGCTCGCATTTGACTGACCAGACATCGGCAACGACACCGGTCCAGGCCCGCCACTTCAGCTCGCCAAGAACCGTGACGCCTTCGACTTTGCTCGTCATCCTTGGATGGAACGTCATCGTTTCGCGCTACCCTTCGTGTCCACGGCGCCAGTAAGAGACGACGAGATGTTCCTCCCGCGCCAACTTGCGTTCCTTGCGCACGTGATTGCGAATGGATTTGAACGCCGAAAATTCGCAGCCGGCCCAGACAAAGACCCGCACATCCGTTGGAAACACCACCTTAGCCACTGCTTCGGGAAGCAGATCTGTTGTTGCGGCGGCCGCGCCGGAACGATGCAGCCAGACAAGATCGAGATCGCAGGCCGCAGTAAGGTTTTGCTCATCTGCCTCGTCCTCGACTTCAATCCGCACCACGATCTTTGCAGTTGCAGGCAGACGCTCGAGTATGCGACCGATCGCAGGGAGGGCCGTCTCATCGCCGGCAAGAAGATACCAGTCCGCTACCCCGACATCGCCGCCGCCCGGCCCTGTCATGCCGACAAGGTCACCGGGCATGGCATTGAGGGCCCATTGCGAACCGGGCGTTCCATCATGGATGACGATATCGATATCGACCTCGCCCCTGGCGGCATCAATCTTGCGAATGGTGTAGACGCGCGAGACGAGTTTATCGCTTCCTTCGGGCCATTCCGGGCGGCCGTCTTCGCCCATCACCGGCCATCGTGGTTGCGCCACGCCGTTCGGCGGAAACAGCAGGTGCACATGCAGCCCGCCATATTGGAACCGCGCAAGGTTGTTGCCCCGCAGCGTCACCCTGCGCATCCTCGGCGAGACATTGCGGCTTTCGACCACGCGCATTTCGCGGAAGAATGGCGGCACGCTTCCGACGGCCCCATCACCCTCCCAGACAATACGTGGCCTTTCCGCCCGCGCAAATTCCAGCACGTGGTTGGCAAGTGCATATTTCATATAGGCAAGTCCGGTCTCGTCCTCGCCTTCGGCTGTCAAGGACAGGCTGTCCCCGTCGGCCGCAAGGTCGGCCTTGCCATACGTCAGACCGATGGTGCCACCTTCACGACGCCGTGTGACATCCCCATGCTCTGAAAAGTGATCGAGCAGCTTGTTGAGATGCAGTGCTGGATTGGTGAGGGCGATCCGCGCAGATGCGCGCAAAATTGTGTCTGGCATATTGACCTCGGCAAAGGCAATCCCGCGCTGATACGACAGGAAAGCATCTATCGCTCAATACGCGATAATAATATGATAATTCAAGTCATATTATCGATAGGGCAACTTGAACAGAAAGTGGCCCGGCCCGCATGGCTGTGGACTCTGCGGATACCGGGCCGGTCGTGCAACTGGAAGTCTTCGACGCCCCATGGACGCACAAACAGGTAAATAATTTGCCGCGATCCGCTGATTTCACGGCCGACGCCAGGCGACGTCATATCGCTTCCGACTGCGACGAGGTATAATCCGGCATACACCTTGTTCCGCTCCCCTCAATAGGAACGCCGATGAGCATTGAAGAACAAGTCGCCCGGCACTACACACACGGCTCGCTGGAAAAGGCGATATTGGCGGCACTCATAGCTGCCGGTAAAGACATCGATACATTGACGGCATCTGATCTTGCGCCCATTGACGAGTTTCATCTCGGGTGGCTTCCCGCGACCATAGAACTCGGCAGAAGCTTGCGTATCGAGCCGCAAATGCACCTCCTTGACGTTGGTTGCGGCATAGGCGGCCCGGCCCGCTATCTCGCCGAAACCTATGAGTGCCGCATCACCGGTGTTGATCTTACTGACGAATTCGTCGAAGTCGCCCGGGCGCTGACGGACCGCTGTGGGCTTGATGACCGCATCGATTTTCATCAGGCCAGTGCGCTCGCCCTTCCTTTCGATGAAGGCAGTTTCGACGCTGCTTACATGATCCACGTCGGCATGAACATTGAAGACAAGCACACGCTTTTTGCTGAGGTCTGGCGCGTCTTGAAGCCGGGCGGGCGCTTTGTCGTCTATGACATCATGCGTGTGGGCGATGCGCCGCTGAACTATCCCATGCCCTGGGCCATGAACAAGGAAACGAGCTTCGTCGAGACGCCGGGCTTCTATGGCAAGACATTGAGCGCCGCAGGTTTCGAGACACAGGCAAAGAATAGCCGGCGCGATCTCGCCATAAAAATCGTCCGAGAGATGCAGGCCAAGGCCGCGGCGGAGGGTCCGCCCGTGCTCAGTGGACAGATCATCATGGGACCAACGGCCAAGCAGCGACTGGCAAACGCTTTTGAAGCCCTCGAAAACGGAATTATCGAACCAATCGAGATTGTTGCACGGGCATAGTCGCGCTTTGATCCTCGCCTATTTCAGCTGGAACCCAAATCCTTCCAGTACGTCGCGAAGCTTGTCGCGGTTCTTCAGCGCCTCCTTCGTGGCGATACGGCGGGAGACCTGTTCCGACCAATCGATCGGTGTCATCGACTGGATTTTTTGGAAGGCGCGCAAAGTCTCATTGTAGAGACCGAGGTCGGCCTTGCTGGGGTTCTCGCTGTATCGCTCGCGGTGGAGCACAGTGGGTTGCGGCAGGCGCGGCTTGGCATCTGTCTTGATCGCAGGATCGGGATATCCGACCGTCAGGCCGAACACTGGAAAAACCAATGCGGGCAGATCGAGTTCCCGGGCAACCGTAGCCGGATCGTTGCGCAGCGCGCCGATATAGCAGGTGCCAAGGCCGAGGGACTCAAAGGCGACCAGGGCATTCTGTGCGACAAGTGCAGCATCGATGACGGCAAGGAGAAAGCCCTCGACATAGTCCAGGCCGTCAGATGTCGATCCTTCCGCATCGGCGATACGGCGCAGCCGGGAAAGGTCCGCAAGCCAAATGAGAAGCAGGGGTGCCTGGTTGATCTGCCTCTGGTCGCCAGCAATGGCGTTGATCCGCGCTTTGCGCTCTCGGTCTTCGACCGCAACGACACTCCATGCCTGCAAGTTCGATGATGTGGGAGCCGATTGCGCGGCGGCAATTGCAAGTTCCACGACCTCGGCCGGAACAGGCTTTGGCAGGTAGGACCGCACGCTGCGATGATCGAGCAGAACATCAATCGTCTCTGTCGAAATCCCATGGCCTACCAAAGGATGATTTTCGCCGTATCGTTGTTCCAACAGCCTTTCCAGGCGGTCGCGCGGCGTATCGTTCAGGGTTTCGGCTGCAGTGATGGGCATCAATATTGCTTTCAATGGGTGCTTACGCGCCAGCGCAAGAGATAGTTTTCGACCTTAGCGGCGAGCCGGTTGAGAATAAACCCGACAATGCCGAGAATGATCACGCCGACCATAACAAGGGCCATGTCGAAGCGTTCGCGGCCGGCAATGATCAAGCCGCCGATGCCCGGGCCAACAGCAAGAAAATACTCGGCGCCGACCGTTGCCAGCCATGAATAGATCAACCCGAGGTGCACGCCTGTAGCAATCGATGGCAGGGCCGACGGGAGGAATATGCGCGTGATGCGTTGCGTTGGCGTAAACCGCAAGGCATCGCCCACCTCGATCAGATCCGCCGGCACATTGCGCATGCCTTCATAGGTGTTGAGCACGACGGGAATGAAGGCGGCGAGCGCGACGAAGACAATCTTGGCCTGTTCGCCGAAGCCGAACCAGATAGAAATGAGCGGGATCCATGCGAGCAGTGAAATCTGCTTCAGGCCGTTGAAGGTAGGGGCAATCAGGGCATCGGCCACGCGCGACAGGGCAAGCAGCGTTGCAAAGAGCACGCCGAGAGCAGAACCGAGGAGAAAGCCCGCAATATTCCGAAACAGGCTGAACCCCAGTTCGCCGATCAGATTGTTGTCGATGAGTTCGCGCTTTGCCGTCAGGAAGACATCTTCGAGCGATGGAAGAAAGCGCGGATCGACGAGGCCGCTACGGCTCGAACCTTCCCACAAGATAAGGAGAAGGATCGGGAGGGTCAGACCACGGCGAATTTTCAGCACACGTTCGGAACTCACATAGGTAATCGCCATCAGCTTTCTTCCTTCTGCTTCCAGCGCTGCACGCGGTTTTCGGCAGCGTCGAATCCCTTATCCATGAGGAACCCGACGATCCCGATTGCGATCATGGCGACGATGACGACATCGAGCCAGAACATCTGCCGGCCCCAGACGAGGAGGTACCCGAGCCCCTCGGAGGAGGCGAGCAGCTCGACGCCGACAAGTGCCGTCCAGGAATGGGTCAGACCGTAGCGAATGCCGGTGAAGATCGAAGGTGCTGCGCCCGGAAGAACGATCAGCCGCAGCGTCTGCCAGCGGTTGAAGCGGAGTGCGTGGCCCACTTCGACAAAATTGGCTGGCACGGAGCGAATGCCAGCCGCGGTGTTCACGGTCATCGGGACAAGAGCGCCCTTGGCAATGACTATGATCTTCAGTGTTTCGCCGATGCCGAAGATCAGCATCAGCAAGGGGATCCATCCAAGGGTCGGAATTTGGGCGAAGGCGAGGAAGAGCGGGCGCACGTAGTCGTCCACGCGCCGCGACAATCCCATTGCGACGCCAAGTGTAAGGCCCGCTACCGCACCAAACAGAAACCCGATCACCACCCGTCGCAGGCTCACCCCGGTGTGGTAGAGGATTTCACCTGACGCGATCATCTCGACGGCGGTGGCATAGACATAGGCGGGCGACGGCAGGATCTGCTCGGGGAGCCATCCCTGGCTTGAAGCCAGCCACCATGCTGCGACCAGCGCCAACGGCAGGATCAGCGCAACCGCGACGCGGCGAAGCCTCAAACCGCCGCGCCGCAATCGCCATGTTCTGGCCCGCCCTTGCAACGATCTCGGCACAAGGGCGGTATTATCGGACAGGAGCGTCATGTCGTCCCTTTGGTTGAGGCCAGATCAGGAGCCGAGAGGCTTGCCATTGGCGCCGTAGGACTGCCAAAAATTCTGAAGATTGAGCTTCGCCAGCGCCGCATTCAGATATTTCGGCTCGAACCAGCCATCGGTGCTCACATCACGCCGGATCAAGCCGAATTCCTTGGCTTTGACGGCTTGCTCTTCATACTGGGAAACAAGCAGGTCGTCGATCAGCGGGGAGTTGCGGTAGGCAAGCGTGTCGTTGCTGAAGTAGTCCTCGAGGATCGGCACGGGCGTTCCAGACTTGTGCCAGAGCTCGAAGAGCGCAGCCCGGTTCGGCTCGTCCGACGACCACTGCGCCGCCTTGACGAAGGCGTCGACGACGCGCTGGGTGATTTCGGGATGCTGGTCGATGAAGTCCTCGCGGCCGACGATGCCGGCATTGCGGCCGAATCGCGGATCATCGCCTTTGGTTGTGTAGATCACTTTCGCGTTGCCCTTCGCAGCGAGGTTGATCAGTGGCGTATCGCCGAACGCGGCATCGATATCCTGGCTCGTCAACGCTGCGACCGTACCAGCGCTGTCGAGATTGATGACCTGAATATCCTTTTCTGTCAGACCATTCGCCTCTAGGATCTTGATCGCTGCGAGATGGCCGTTGGTACCGCGCTGATATGCGACCTTCTTACCCTTCAGATCCGCAACTGACTTGACGTCAGAATCCTTGGCAACGGCAAGGTAAAGCGGTTTGCGCGCGCCACTCGCCAGTAGATATTTTGTTTTCAAGCCGTTGGCCCGACCGATCAATGACGGGAGATCGCCCTGATAGGCAAAATCAAGCTGGTTGTTGGCAAAGGCCTCGTTGACAGCAGGTCCCGCACCCTTGAAGAAGAACCATTCGATCTTGACGTCAGGGTCGTTGGCAAACTCCTTTTCGAGGTACTCGCCGGCACGCGCCGTCGCCGCTGAAGTCCCCTCCGCATAGGGCCTGCTATCGACGCCGATCGCGGCGTAACCGATATTTATGGTCACCGGCTCGGCAATCGCCGGAACTGCCAGCAGCGAAGCGGCAAATGCGGCCAGAACCGTGCGGCGGGTGAGTTGCGATAGGCTCATTTCAGATCTCCGTCGTTGAAAGAATGGGACGCCCCGATGGCTGCGAACGCGGCGCGTTCCGTGCAGCACTGGTGGTCTTGATTGGCGGGCGCTTCACCTGTGCGGGTTGCTTGGCGATTGTCTTCGGCTCGCCGTTCCGCGTCGTGCTGTTGAGAATGTCGAGAACATGGTTGCGGATACTGGCGAGTTGCGCCGAGGTCCGTTCGCGCGGATGTGGCAGGTCGACAGGTACGATCTCCCTGATCCGGCCCGGGCGCGGCGACATGACGACGACGCGATCGCCGAGGTAGACGGCTTCGTCGACATCGTGAGTGACCAGCACCATAGTGATCTGCTCCCTCGCCCATATATCCTGCAGCTCGCCTTGCAGATGCGCCTTGGTAATCGCATCCAGGGCCCCGAAGGGCTCGTCGAGGAAAAGGACGTCAGGACGGTTGACGAGCCCGCGCGCAATCCCCGCGCGCTGGGCCATGCCGCCCGAAAGCTGGTGTGGATAGGCTTTTTCGAAACCGGTAAGGCCGACAAGCGCGATCTGCTTGGCAACGAGGTCCTGCTTCTCGGCCTTGGAAAAAGCCGCGTTTTCCAGCCCCAGCGCCACATTGCGCTCTACGGTCAGCCAGGGAAACAGTCGCGGCTCCTGGAATACGATACCGCGATCGAGACTCGGACCGGTCACTGGCTTGCCCGCATGTTCGACAAGCCCGTCATGCCCGGTATCGAGACCCGCGCCGAGGCGCAGCAATGTCGACTTGCCGCAGCCACTCGCGCCGACGATGGTGACGAATTCACCGGCCTTGACGTCAAGGCTGACGCGGTCGAGCGCCGTAAGTTCGCCGCCGTTGACACGGAATTGCCGGCTGACATTGCTGATCTTCAGATGCGCTGTGCTGGTCATCTTGGTCGCTCTCTTTCGCGAGTAAATGTTATTCGGCTGCGACAGCGGCATGCGCCGGATGCTGCGGCTCCCGCAAACCGAGGTGGCTGCGGAGCGTCTGGCCTTCATATTCGCTGCGGAAGAGACCGCGACGACGGAGTTCCGGAACGATGTGCTCGACGAAATCGGTCAATCCGGCCGGCAAATGTGGCGGCATGACGTTGAAGCCGTCCGCTGCGCCAGTCTTGAACCAGTCCTCCATCTGATCGACGATCTGCTCGGCCGTCCCGATCACCTGCCAGTGGCCGCGCGCACCGGCAACGCGCAGATAGAGTTGGCGGATGGTGAGGTTTTCGCGTCGGGCCAGATCGATCATCAGTTTCTGACGGCTCTTGCTGCCATTGGTTTCGGTAACTTCCGGGAGCGGTCCATCAAGCGGATACTTGGAAAGATCGACGTCACCTGCCATGCCGTTCAAAAGCGAGAGTCCAACTGCGGGATGAATAAGCTCCTGAATCTGCTCGAACTTTTCCCTGGCTTCCGATTCTGTTTTCGCGACGACCGGGAAGATGCCGGGCATGATCTTGAGTTCATCCGGCGAGCGGCCATAGCGGGCGAGCCTCCCCTTCACATCACTATAAAAGGCGCGTGCATCGTCGGCATTCTGATGTGCGGTAAAAATGACCTCTGCCGTTCGCGCCGCAAGCTCCTTGCCCGGCTCGGACGACCCGGCCTGAACGATCACCGGGTGCCCTTGCGGTGCACGTGCAACGTTGAGCGGGCCACGGACCTTGAAATGCTTGCCGCGGTGATTGAGGAGGTGCTGCTTCGACGGGTCGTAATAGATGCCGCTCTCCTTGTCGCGCAGGAAGGCATCTTCTTCCCAAGTGTCCCAAAGACCGCGCACGACGTCAGCGAACTCTTCCGCCCGTTCATAGCGCTCCGCATGGGCAACGTGGTGGTCCCGGTTGAAATTGTGCGCTTCGTCCTCACTGGCGGAGGTGACAAGGTTCCAGCCGGCGCGCCCGCCGCTGATGTGGTCGAGCGAGGCAAATTTGCGGGCGATATGATAGGGCTCGTTGTAGGTCGTCGAGGCGGTTGCGACAAACCCGATCCGCGTCGTGAGTGCGGCAAGCGCCGAGAGCAAGGTGAGCGGCTCGAACTGGGCCACATAGCGGATCGCCGTCCGGCTCAAGGCCTCGGTGTCCGTGCCCCGGGTGCCGACGCCATCGGCCATGAAGATCAGGTCGAACTTTGCGGCCTCGGCAATCCGGGCAAGTTCGGCGTAATGGGCGAAGTTCGAACCCGCGTCGGCCTGCGCTTCGGGATGGCGCCAGGCCGCGATGTGATGACCCGTCGGATAGAGGAATGCTCCAAGTTTAATTTGGCCGGTTCGTTTGCCCATGACTTCGCCTTTCGTCCATTGCGTGACGAAAAGCCTAGGCCGCAAATTTTAATCACGACAGAAATGGTATTCTTTAAAAACCAGTCTACGGGGTTTTATTGATTTAAGATGACTTATCCCCGGAGGCTGATTTTCGGTGACGGTGGCGTCGTGCCCGCGGTGATTGATTGCCCGCGTCGCCGGTCCGATATCGTGCTAAGCTGATCAAGCGGAGGGTTTGGGATGAACCGCAACGATCACGACGAACATCTCATTGAAACGGTGTTTCGCAACGGCACGATCACTGTCGTCGGCGTCGTCCTGTCATTTTCGCTTGGGTTCCTCACCCAGTGGGCAAGCAATCCGGTACCCTGGAAAATCACGGATTTGCCAACCCTCTTTCTCATATCGATCGGCATTGCATTCCAGCTGCGTTCCCTCGCGCTCCTCTTGAAAACCGAATCCCTGAAAAAGTCCGTCTATGAACGGGCGAGTCGCTATTTCCTGATCGGCATCGTCATAACCGGCTCGGGCGTCTTCGTGGCAATCGTCATCGACTCCGTCCGTCTGCTTTCAGAACGCTACCAATGGATTTGGTAACGCGGAAAACTCGGCTAGTCTTGCTCCTCAGAGAGTTTATTTTGTTAAGACTTTAATAAAACTATAGTAAACATCGATATAAATACGAATATTTAAAGTAATACCTCGTTTATTGCAAGGTGTGCTAAAGATTGTTCAACCACATTCTTTAAGGAGTGTGTAAACCGCTGCGACTGAGGTTCAGTGCGTTGCAACACCACCTTATTCGCACACAGGGATATAGATATGAACAAGCTTTTCAAACGCTTCCTCAGGGATGAATCCGGCGCAACGGCAATCGAATACGGCCTGATCGCAGCCCTGATCTCCGTCGGCATCATCGTCGGAGTGAGGAGCCTCGGCTCAAGCCTCAGCACAACCTTAAACACACTCGGCACCACGATAGAGAAGAACGGCAAGTAAGCCGGCAGGGGCTTCTGCTAGCGTTTCATGCAAATCCGCGGTCAAAAGTTAAACCGTCGATTGAGAGTATGAGGATTTGCTCACTTTCTCATCAAGTTTCGAAGTAATTGCGCCTAGGATCCAGCTATTCCAACTCCGTATCCAAGTACGACCTCTAACGCTTTTGGCAACCGGCCATGCAACGCTCACGGCATTTTACACAAATACAACCATCTGATGTAATCCCGTGTTAATCACGACGTGGGTTAGCTATTTCTCAACCATGTTCCTTAAGTCGGCCGTAAATGGCCGCCGCCTAAGTTCGAGACGGTTCAACGAAACCGCGTCAACAAACAAACAGGGATACATGATCATGAGCAACCTCTTCGCACGCTTCCTCAAGGACGAATCTGGCGCAACGGCAATCGAATACGGCCTGATTGCAGCCCTCATCTCCGTCGGCATCATCGCTGGTGTACGCAGCCTCGGCTCCAGCCTGAGCTCGACCTTCAATACGCTCGGCACGACGATGACCGACGCTGCCAACTAATTTACTTGAGTGTCGCCTTTACCGGCGACCTCGTACTACCGGAGAGCCACCGCGAGGTGGCTCTTTCGCTTTTCCGACATATGAATAAAGCGGCGGATTTGCGTGTTCCATATTCAGTCCAATATCTGGAGGAAGAGATGGAAAGATTGCAGGCCCCGCTCGCGCTGCTGGCGCGACTGTTTCTCGCCTATATCTTCGTTGTCGAAGGCTGGAGCAAGATCTCCGCCTACTCGGCAACCGCAAGTTACATGCAGACCAACGGTGTCACGCCCGGTCTATTGCCACTTGTCATCCTGACCGAGCTTGGCGGTGGATTGCTGATCGCTGCAGGATTTATGACCCGTTATGCCGCGCTCGCGCTTGCCGGCTTCTGCCTCCTGACGGCGCTGCTCTTCCATAGCGATTTCGGCAATATCGAGCAGGTCATCAACTTCAACAAGAATATCGCCATTGCCGGTGGATTTCTCGCCCTCATGGCCTTCGGGCCGGGCGCCTGGTCGATCGACGCAATGAAGCGCGGCGTTATCCAAAACTCGATGTCTTGAGAAACTCGGCAAGGCGTTCCGTTTGCGGCTTGTGGAACATTTCGCGCGGATTGCCTTCCTCGCCGATGCGACCCTGGTTCATGAAGATGACGCGGTTGGAAACCTCATAGGCAAAGCGCATTTCGTGGGTGACGAGCAGCATGCTCATGCCGTCCTGCGCCAGCGCCTTGATCACCTGCAGCACCTCGTTGACGAGTTCGGGGTCAAGCGCGGATGTCACTTCATCGAAGAGCATCAGCCTGGGGTTCATGGCGATGGCGCGGGCGATCGCGACACGCTGCTGTTGCCCGCCTGACAGCTGACCCGGGAAATGGTCGGCACGTGATCGCAAGCCGACACGATCGAGCCATTTTTCGGCTATGGATCGCGCTTCGTCCTTGCCAAGCTTCTTCACCTTCATCAGCCCCAGCATGACGTTGCGGGCGGCGGTCATGTGCGGAAAGAGATTGAATTGTTGGAAGGCCATCCCGGTCAGGGCGCGTTGGCGGGCAATTTCCTTCTCCTTCTTGCGATGGCGCTGGCCACCAGCTGTTACATATCCGATCTCTTCGCCATCGATGCTGATCGAGCCGCCCTGGAACTCTTCCAGCATGTTGATGCAGCGGAGCATCGTGGTCTTGCCCGAACCGCTCGAACCGATAATGCTGATGACATCTCCCAGCGCCATGGTGCAGTCGACGCCCTTCAGCACTTCCACGTCGCCGTAGCTTTTGTGCAGGTTGCGGATTTCAAGAAGGTTGGACATCGGAGAATGCCTTACGATGGAACGGCGGTCTTGCGCTCGACATAGCGGCCGAAGCGCTCGATGGCGTAGTTGATGACGAAATAGAGGAAACCGGCGAAGAAATAGAACTCAAGGCTCATGAACGAGCGCGAGATCAATTCCTGTGTGCGCAGTAGTAGTTCGGCAACGCCGATGATCGAAAGGAGCGTCGACGCCTTGACCATCTCCGCCGCGGTGTTCACCCAGGCCGGCAGGACCTGGCGCAATGCCTGAGGGCCTAGAACATAGGCGAATGTTTGCGGGAAGGTGAGACCAATGGCCTTGGCCGCCTCGGTCTGCCCCTTGGGGATCGATTGCAGGGCGCCCCGGACGATTTCGCCGACATGCGAGCTGCAGAATACCGCAAGGGCAAGAACGCCTGCCTGAAAGGGGCCAAGATCAAGCCCGATCGTGCCAAGCACGTAATAGCTCGCAAGGACAAGGACGAGGACCGGCGTGCCCCTGATGAAATCCGTGTAGCCGCGAACGATCCAGCGCAGCGGGCGCACACCGTAGGTGAGGGCGAGCCCGACGAATACGCCGAGCACGGTGCCGAAGCAGATGGCGAGGAGCGATATCGATATGGTGACGCCAAGACCCTTGAGGATCGGGAAGCGCGCGAGCCAGAGAACATCGAGGAAGTGGGCTATGTCCATCGGCTCACCTCGGCAAGGACAAGCGGCGTTCGACGCTGCGCATCAGCGCCGCGAGGATCGAGCAGGTGAATACATAGAGGCAACTGGCGACGATCCAGGTCTCGATGACACGGAAGCTTTCGACATTGATCTTGCGCGCTTCGAAGGTCAGTTCCGGAATCGCGATCGCGGCGGCGAGCGAGGTATCCTTGAATAGCGAAATTATCGTGCTGCTCAAGGAGGGCAGGATGTTGCGGAACATCAGTGGCGCAATGATCGACGTTCGAATCTGCATTTCCGTAAGGCCGATGGCGAGCCCCGCTTCACGAAGTCCCGGCGGTATCGACAGAAGTCCGGCGCGAAACACTTCCGCAAGATAGGCGCCGGAATAGAGCGCGAGGGTGAAGACGAAGCTCTCGATCTTGCCGAGCCGCAAACCGAGCTGCGGCAGGGCAAAATAGCTGAAGAGCACCAGCACCAGGATCGGGGTGTTGCGGATGATCGTTACGTAGATACCGGCCGGCCGCTTGATCAAGCCGTTTTTCGAGATCAGTCCGAACGCGGTGATCAGGCCGATGATGGCGCCGATGAGGATTGCACCGAATGCAAGTGCGAGGCTGAGGGCCAGGCCTTGAAGGAGCAGGTCGAAGCTGCGCCAGACGGCAGCGAAATTCAGCGTATATCCCATTGCGTTCCCACCCGATGGAACCGGACCGATGCGCAGCGCTCACGCAACGGCACCGGAGAGACCCGGAGCCGTTGCGCGATGCCGGTTACTTGTATTCGACTGGGAAGCCGATCTGCGGCGGGGTAAGGTCCTTGCCGAACCAGGTCTTGAAGGACTTGGCGTAGAAGTCGAACTCGACGCCGGTCATGGCTTCATGCAGGGCCGTATTGACGAAGTTCAACCAATCCTGATCGCCGCGCTTCACACCGCAAGCATAGGTCTGCGGATTCCAGCCATAGCCACCGTCCTTGTAGCGACCGGGATTCTGCGTCATGTACCAGGCCAGCGAGGACTGGTCGGTGGCGGCAGCGTCGGCGCGTCCGGATTCGAGCGCCTGATAGATGAGATCGACCGATTCATATTGGTCGACCTTGGCTTCGGGGAGCGCCGCGTGGACCATGCTTTCGGCATAGACGTTCTGCAGAACCGAAATCGTCACGCCGGAGCCGCCCGCCTTGAGCGCGGCGTAGTCGGCATATTTGCCGTCGGCCTTCAGCATGAGGCCGACGCCTTCGCGATAATAGGGGATTGTAAATGCGATCTGCTGCGCCCGCTCGCCGGTCACCGTCATGAACTGGCAGGTGATATCCACCTTATCCGTGGTAATGTTAGGAATGCGCGCATCGGAAGACTGGTTGACGAATTCGATCTTGTCCGGGTCGTTGAACAGGGCCTTGGCGATGATGTGGCCCATATCGATATCGAAGCCCTGCAACTTGTCGTCGGCACTCTTGAAATGCCAGGGCGCATTGGTGCTGCCGGTTCCCAGGACCAGATGGCCGCGCGCCAACACTTCGTCGAGCTTGCTTTTGGTTTCTTGAGCGAATGCGCCAATCGAAGGCAGCGCAACGAGAGCGGCTGCAAGGGCCGCAATGTAAAGTCGTTTGGACATTTTGTTCCCCTATTCGTCAAAGCGAATCTTGTGTCGTTATCCATTATAGTGGAATATAATACCTAATAATGGATGACATATAGAATTACAGCGGCTTGAACTTGTCAAGCGTGATTTACCGCTGCTCTCTGGGCGATTGGGGGTGCTTGAAATGGGCGCTCGCGCGGCCCAAAAGAAAAGCTCGCATCGGCGGATGCGAGCTTGGATTCTTTACGTTGATTGCGAATTTCGTCTTATGCTGCGGCAGCAGCGTTGACGTGACCCTCAGCAATCTTGGTCAAGGCCTTATCGGCATTCATCTCTTCGTTGAGATTCTGCTGGAGAAGCGAAGCGCAATCTTCGCGTCCAAGCTGCTTTGCCCACGCGATCAACGTACCGTAGCGCGTGATCTCGTAGTGCTCGACGGCCTGACCGGCGGCGATCAGCGCGGCATCGAGAACCTGATCGTCATCGACTTCGCCGCTGACCTCGTCGGCCTCTTCGAGAATACCATCGATTGCCGGGCAGTTCACGCCGCTGACGTCCACGCCATGCAGCTTGAAGACCTGCTCAAGCCTGTCGATCTGGGTCTCGGTTTCCTGCAGGTGTTTTTCAAACCCCATCTTCAATTCTTGATCCGATGCCTTGTCGATCATTTCAGGCAAGGCTTTTACGATCTGGTTCTCGGCATAATAAATGTCGCGCAGTGTATGAACGAAAAGATCGTCCATCGTTTTGATGTCTTTCGAAAAGAAACCCATGTCATTCTCCCTTGTTTGGACATGCATCGACATTCGGCGCCCAAAAGGCGTCGGCATGCAGTCAGTGTGTTTCGATTGCCCAGAGGAAACGGGAGGTATTGCTTATTGTTCCGAGATAATTTTCAGGTTTCTAAATTCTCACTTGCGGGTCCAGCCTGCCCTTCCCTGCGATATCGATGCGGAAGGTTTTGCCGGCATCGGGATACGCCAACCGTGAAGCCTCATCCATCTCGGCATAGGCACTGGTCACGACCAGGCTCGCGCTATCCGTGCCGATGAATGCGGGACAGGTCGGCTGCGGAATGGGCAGTTCAATCGTTCGGATGCGATTTCCCGATGGAGCAAAGACATCGATACGGGAGCCGCCCCAGGAGGCATTCCAAAGGTTGCCGTCAGCGTCAACCACCGAACCGTCAAAGCCCCCGCTCCCGATATTCCAGAGAAACTCGGTGGGCTCGCCGTTCGGCAGTCCCGTCTCAGGATCCGTATTCACCCGCCAGACGATATTAAGCGCCAAATCCGCGAAATAGGCAGCCCGCCCATCAGGTGCGAAACAGATCGAGTTGGCGATCAAAATATTGCCGTACAGTTTGCGCAGCTCGCCCTCGCGATACCAATAAATGGCGCCCGCGCTCGGCTCGGCCTTCTTGCCCATAGTGCTGACCCAGAACGCGCCGGCCGGATGGACGCGCGCATCATTGGACCGCGTTGCGGGATTATCGGCTTCGATCGGCTGGTGCATCATCGTGTGCCCTGTCGAGCGATCGCGAACGAAGAGCCCGGTCTCCGTCAGGACGAGTTGGCGCTCTTTGTCGACGACTGCAAGCGCGCTCGCCATCTGGCCGAGGCTATGCATGCGCGCTTCGCCGCCGGCGAGCGGCTTTTCAAAGAGCCGACCGGCAAGAATGTCAAACCACCACACCGTATTGGTCAGTGGATCAAATCCCGGCCCTTCTCCAAGTTCGCAGGGTTCGTCATGAAATATGCTGATCTTCGTCATCGATGGCCCTTAGGCGGCGAACACGCGGTCATAGGCCGCCACAGTAACCCTTGCGCGTTCGCCGACAAAGGCGGCCGATGCGCCCACCTTGTAAAGGCTCGATCCAAGGCCGAACGTTCGCACCCCGACCTTCGAATAGGCTGCAAAGCCATTTTCGTCGACACCGCCAACGGCGCCGATGACCGTTCCCCTGGGCAAGATCGCGCTGACGGCCTTGATACCGTCAGGCCCGAGGACGCTTGCAGGAAAGAATTTCAAGCCGGATGCGCCAGCGCTCAAGGCCGCCAGTGCTTCGGTAGGCGTGAAAACGCCCGGCATGGTCACCATGCCTGCCGCGACCGCCGCACTCAATACGGCCAGATCGACATTAGGGCTGATCATCAGACGTCCACCCGCTTCCGCCAGACGTGCGACATCCGCGGCGTCAAGCACCGTTCCGGCACCAACCAGAACGGAGGACGGCAATCTCTTCGCCAGCAACTCGATCGACCGGAACGGATCAGGTGAATTCAGTGGGACTTCGATAGCTTCAATGCCGGCCCTCACCAGTTCCTCAGCAATGCCCAGAACTTCATCCGGCTTCACGCCGCGCAAAATGGCGATGAGATCGCGTTGCAGCTTGGGCCATGGGGTGGATGCGCTTGTCATTGCATAGTCCTTATCAACGGGGCCAGATGGCCGAGGCGGCGACAAACAAGCCCTTGCGCACGGCCTCATCGGCGTCGACCGCACCGAACTCGATGCCCGCGAGCGAAAGTGCCTTGCCGTAAAGCGTAGCCATGCTGCCGGAAGCAACGAGCGCGACCCTACCCTGGTGCTTCGATCTTGCGCCGGCAATTTCCGCGCCGATAAGCAGACCAGAAAGTCGTGAGGCTGCCCCTTCAGGCGAAAGGTTGTCGAGCAGCATCGCCGCGCGAATAGGAAAGAGTTCGCCGAGCATCGCTTCTCCAGACAGCATCAACTCCACTGCAGCGGTAAATTGCGGATGATCGGCAGACGCGGAACTCGCAGCACCCTGCACTGAGTGCCGCAGGATCGACTGCGAGGCGAGGAGCGCATAAAGTTCGCCCGTCAAATAGGTTGAAAACGTCTTCGCCCTGCCGCTCTGGAGTTCGACCCATTTCGAGTGGGTACCGGGCATGGCGACGACACCATCCGTGATGTTTCGAGCCAGCATGGCGCCAAGGAGTTGGGTTTCCTCGCCGCGCATGACGTTGGGAAAGCGCCCGGATTGCGACAAACCCGGGATGATCCGCACATCACGGTCGGTCCCGGTAATTTTCACGGCACCGGAAAGAATCGCATTGAGATCTGCCGGGACAGCAACGTAGTTGGCCTCGACCCAACCCTGGCGTGAGCCCGCCATGCCGCAGACGATCACCGGCAGCTGCGCTGGCGCACCAAGCTCTGCTAGGTGAGCTTCGAGTGTCGTGGCGAATCCGCGTTCCCGCGACGCATCGAGCCCATCGTCCGAACGCTTCTCGGCAATGATGTTCCCCGTGCCATCCACAAGCCAGAGGCGAAAACGGCTCGTTCCCCAATCGGCGAGGCCATAGGCGGGTGCAGACGTCACAGGCAGCCTCCATCGACGATCAGCGTTTGTGCTGTCAGCATGCGTGATGCGTCCGAGGCCAGGAAGAGGCAAGGTCCCACCATGTCGCCGGGCAGCAATTCCTCCGGGATGGCCTGCCTTTTCATATACGCTTCCAGCCCTTCTTGCGTGACCCAATGCGTGCGTTGCCGTTCCGTCATCACCCAGCCGGGCGCGATGGCATTGACACGGATCTTCTCGGGTCCGAGCCGACCCGCCAATCCCTTTGTAAGGCCTATGATTCCAGCCTTGGCAGCGGTGTAGGCTGGCAGGTTGCCCTGGTTGATCATGAAGGAGATCGACGTGAAATTAATGATCGATCCGCCACCTGCCGTTCGCATGCCGGGTACGACAGCTTGAGCGGTAAAGAAGTGCGGGCGGAGATTTATCGCCTGGTTCCCGTTCCAGTAGTTCTCTGTCACATCGTCAATGTCATGCCGGTCATCCCAGGCAGCATTGTTGACCAGAACGGTAACGGGTCCATTTTTCGAAATTGCCGTGGCAACAGCGTTGCGTAGGGCCTCGATGTCAGTGAGATCGGCCTTCAAATAAAACGGGCGGTTGCCGTATTTCTTGTCGAGCGCGTTGGCAAGGTCCTGCGAAGCAGCCTCGGCAATGTCGATGAAAGCAACGCGTGCACCTTGCGCGACGAAACCCTCCGTGAGGGCAGCGCCGATGCCGGACCCGCCACCCGTTATGAGCACGGAGCGGTTCTTCAGATCGGGGAAAACGGCAGAAGGCATCATGGCTCGAACTCGCAGCATAAGTTCCATTATTTGGAACAGTGTTTGACTATATCGAATTGATCTCCTAGACTTCCGGAAGTCAAGATGTGACCCTGAATTCCGCACCCGGACAACTCACATTTGTGTAGTGATCTCCGATTCAAGGTGAAGGTGCATGGAGAGCGCGAGTGAGCAAGAGCCGAACGACTGGAAGCGCCAGAGATACGGGCACCCTCGGCAAGGCGGTCAGCGTGCTCGATATCATCGCCAACGCGAGCGAGCCGTTACGATTTACCGATGTTCTGCGTCTTACCCGTCAACCGCGCGGCACGCTTCACCGGCAGATTTCAAACCTCATTGAAGAGGGCCTGCTCACGGTCAATCGCGATCAGTCCTACGGCCTTGGCCTTCGGCTGCTGCAGTTTGCATCACGGGCATGGGCGAGCAACGAATTGCGCGCTATCGCCGAACCGCATATCCGCAAACTGCACGAGGCGACGGGCGAAACCGTGCATCTCGGTGTTTTGCAGGGCACCGAGGTCGTCTACCTCGACAAGATCGAAAGCCGGCAAAATATCCGCCTCGTCTCGCGCATCGGCAATACGGCGCCAGCCTGGTGTACCGGTGTCGGCAAGGCCGCACTGTCGGCGATGGCCGATGAAGATTTGCACGACCGTATCGGCAAAATTAATTTTACTCGCTATACACCGCATACGATTACCGATGTACCGAGCCTGCTGAACGAGATTTCCACGATCCGCAGGGCGGGCAACGCCTATGATCGAGAGGAACATGAACTCGGGATTTGCTGCGTGGCTGCACCTGTCTCGTCGACTGACAAAAAGCTCATCGCTGGCGTATCGGTGACGGGGCCGGCATACCGTATCACGCCGGAAATCCTCTCCTCCTGGGCCGGAATCACCCGCGCAGCGGCGGCAGCAATCATGCATGACATGGCGATCCAGTTCTCGCCGCGCCGTTCAGCCTGAGCGACTAGTTGCGGATGGTAAAATCGGCCTCGCGCGACTCTTCGAGAACGAGTTCGGCATTGGGCATGTCGTTGGAAAGTGCCCGTTGCTGGGCCGAGCCGACATTGTGGCCGAGACCCAGCCAGCGCTGGACGAGACGGTTTTCGAGTTCGAGGCGATCGACCTCGAGAAAGACGGTAACGTCGAAGAGCGGCGCGAGCCGATCCCATGGAGCCTGATCCAAGAGAAGGTAGTTGCCCTCGACGAGGAGGATGCGTTGCCCGGCACGCACGATATCGGCACCAGCGCGCGCCAGATCGAGCTTGCGGTCGAATAGCGGGATGACCACATCATCGCCGATATGCCGCAGGCGGTTCAGCAGCGCCTCAAAGCCGGCACAGTCGAAGGTCGGCGGCGAACCCTTGCGCTTGCGCAGGTTCATGGCGTCGAGAATGGCGTTGTCGAGGTGAAACCCGTCCATCGGCACGACGATTGCCGCACCGGGTTCGCGAGCATTGATGGCTTTGCAAAGCGCCGCCGAAGCAGTCGATTTACCGGCGCCGGGCGCGCCCGCAATCGCGACGATCAGACGGTCGGTCCTAGCCGCCCGCGCAAGAAGTTCGGGAACGAGATCTTCGACGGTGATCATCATGGGGCGATACTCTGCGATGTTCTACGCTACCGCTTCTACCGTTCCCAACGATGCGGAGGAAGTATTTTTTTGGCGTCTAGCGATCGAAGACGAGATAGTTTTCCCATGCACGCATCCTGAGCAGTATCCTGCGGATGATGGCGAGCGCCGCCATGCTTTTGGTATAAACAGCAACCTCCGCCGTTGCGCCACCCGGCAGATTATAGGCGGCGGCCTCCTCGCCAAGATCGATCACCGTAATCATGCGTCCAGGCGCTTGGCGGTCGTCGGGAGCAAGGAGCGTACCCGAAGGTTCAAGCTGTCCCGTCGCCATGGTTTCAACCACGGTCTTTACCGTGCCTCGAAAGACCTGGCCTGGAACAGCTGCGAAGGAGATCTCAGCTTCGTCGCCGGCCTCGACGCGTTGTAGCGACAATTGATTGAAGGCCGCTGCAAAGACGCGCCGGTCGGTGTGCACAAAAGTCATGACAGGACGGAGCGGCAGGGAGACGGCCATCATCCCCGGATGCAGGAACACCTGCGCCGCATAGCCATCCGTCGGCGCACGGTAGACGCTCTGCTCGAGATCAAACTCCGCTCGCGCCACCTCGGCCTCCAGTTGTGCGACCGTCGTATCGACACCACCAATCTGCGCGTTGGCGGCAAGACGCGCCTGATCGGCCTGCGCGGCGGCGCTCGCAAGCGCGCTTTCCGCTGCCAGATAGAGGTCGCGCCGGTTGACCACTTCAGCTTCAGAAAATGGCGCATCGCCCTTCCCGCCCGCATGCGCATTGGCCGTGGCATGCCGGTCGTAGTCATCCTTGGCGCGGTCGCGTGAATCGCGCGCGCCATCGACGGCTGCGTTGGCAGCCTTAAGTGCCGCCTGGCGTTCGAGCCCGTCCTGCTGTGCTTTGGCCAGAGCGGCTTTCCGGTGGGCGAGCGCGTATTCGAAGGGGCGCGGATCGAGCCGGAACAGGACGTCGCCTTTCTTCACATGGGTATTGGGGGCGACGGGAACGTCGACCACCTGGCCGTTGACGGCCGGGCTGATAGGCGTCGCATAAAAATAGAGCCGGGCCTCGGTCGTGAACGGGTGGTTATAGTTCATGGCGATGACGATGCCGCCGATGAGAACGACGCCGCCGAGCACGGTCGTCGTCAGTGTCCATTGATTGACCGGCAGCCGCAGGAGCCGGAATGCGACAATGCAGAGAGCCGCATAAAGGAGGCAAAGGAGCGTGGTCATTTCGCGGAGGGCCCGGTAACCTGCCGCTGTTCCAGCGCGGCAATCCGGTCTTCAAGAGCTTTCGACCCGCTAGAACCCATGCCCCACCCCCGGTCGGGCCGGTACATCATCGCCCAGATCCAGAGGAACGGCCAAATCGCGTGCAGCGTAAAGAGACTGACCCAACCTGCAGCTTCAATCGCATCCTGGTGCGGATGGTCGCGCGCCTTGGCTATCTTATAGGGAACATCGTGGATAGCGACAATGCCGTAGACGAGAGTAACGGCCAGAAAAAACAGAAGCGCGAGCGCAACATAGTCAAGCACAATATCAACCTCGCAATGGGTATATCAAATGCGAAGCGATTAGCTCGGATTGGTATGTTTAAAAAGTACGTAACCGTAACAAGGACCGAATCCCCGCCGCAAAAAAGCGGCGGGGAAGGTACCGGAAGCTGCTACCTCAGGCCGCGAGCCACTTGTCGTAATCGGAAACCAGCAGATGCAGCGGCGCTTCGTCTTCGTCGATCGACGAGAAACGGCCGATGGGCTCGCGAAAGATATTGTCGGTCAGATCGTCGTTGACGGTCGACACTTCGCCGATCAGCACGTCACCGCCTTCGCCCCAGAATGCATGCCAGTTGCCCGGTAGCAGGGTTACGCTTTCACCCGGCTGCAGCTTCAGCAAACCTCCAGCTTTCAGCATGACGATACGTCCATCCGTCGCGACTTCGACATCGGTCTTCTCATCGACACTGCCGTCGGCATTGGAATTGAAAAGTTCGAGCACAAGCGTGCCGCCGCCGCGGTTGATGATGTCTTCCGCTTTGACGATATGGCGGTGCATCGGCGACAACTGCTTTTCGCGCGAGATCATGATCTTTTCCGCGTAGAGCATGCCGCCGCCCTTCTTCAGGTCTTCCTGGTTGCCATTGCGGGTCGTGAACAGAAAGAGGCCGAGTTCATCGAACTTGCCCTGCCCGTAGTCGGTAATGTCCCAACCGAGGCGGGCCTGCAGAATGGCCTTTGAATCGCTGGCGGTACGCGCCTTCAATTCCTCCGGTGACCAATAAGCGAAGGGCGGCATAACATAGCCGAAAGAGCGGATGAACTTGTCGCTCTCGCGGATGATTTCATTGACTTCGGAACGCTTCATTTTTCAAATTTTTCCTTCATGTAAATTACGCAACCAGTTCGGCCGGCGGGCTCTTTGCGCCAGTCATGAAAGCGACGGCGTCGGACATCGTATATTCCTTCGGATTGATGACGCAAAGACGTTTTCCGAGGCGATGGATATGAATTCTGTCGGCCACCTCGAAGACGTGCGGCATGTTGTGCGAAATCAGTACGATCGGAAGTCCGCGTTTCTTCACGTCCTGAATGAGTTCAAGCACGCGCCGCGATTCCTTGACGCCGAGGGCAGCCGTCGGTTCGTCCATGATCACGACCTTGGAGCCAAACGCCGCGGCACGGGCGACCGCAACGCCCTGGCGCTGCCCGCCCGAAAGCGTCTCCACAGCCTGGCCGATATTCTGGATGGTCATCAGGCCGAGCTCCGTCAACTTGTCGCGCGCCCGCTTCTCCATGGCCTTGCGGTCAAGCATGCGGAACCACTTGCCCATGATGCCGGGCTTGCGGATCTCGCGGCCGAGAAACATGTTGTCGGCGATCGAAAGCGCCGGCGACAGGGCAAGATTCTGGTACACCGTCTCGATACCTGCGTCGCGGGCTTCCATGGGGGAGCGGAAGTGGATGGGCTTGCCGTCCAGCTTGATCTCGCCGTCATCGGGGTGGATAGCGCCGGAAATCGCCTTGATGAGCGAAGATTTTCCAGCGCCATTGTCGCCGATCACCGCGAGGACCTCGCCCTTATAGAGGTCGAAATCCGCGTAATCGAGGGCTGTGACCCGGCCATAACGCTTTACCAGTCCACGCGCGGTTAGAAGGGGTTCGCTTTGCATCAGCCTGCTACCTTTCTGATCCACTGATCGATTGCGACGGCAAGGATGATCAGGACGCCGATGATCAGGTACGTCCATTGCACGTCAGTGCCGTACATGCGCATTCCGAACGAGAACACGCCGACGATGAGCGCGCCGAAGAGCATGCCGAGGATGGAGCCGCGTCCGCCGAAGAGCGACATACCGCCGATCACCACGGCGGTGATCGATTCGATGTTGGCAAACTGGCCGATCTGCGGCGAAACCGAACCGTTGCGCCCGATGGAGGCCCACCCGGCCAGTGCACAGATGAGACCGGCAAGCACGTAGACAGTGATCACTACACGCTTCGTCCGGACGCCGGAAAGCTTCGCCGCCTCGGGATCGTCGCCGATGGCGTAAACGTGGCGGCCCCACGCCGTATGGTTGAGGACATACCAGAGAACGGCAATCAGAATGAGCATGGCAAAGACGCCATAGGTGAAAGTGGCCCCGCCAATATTGATCTTCTGACCGAAGAACTGGAGCAAGGGCGCGTTTGTCTCAATATCCTGGGCCCGGATCGTCTCATTGGCGGAATAGATGTATGTCGTTGCGAGGAAAATCTGCCAGGTGCCGAGGGTGACGATGAAGGGCGGCAGCTTCACGGTCGCGATAAGAAAACCGTTGATGAAGCCGCACAATGCGCCGAGCGCAACGCCGCAGAGGATCGCAAGTTCAACCGGCATTCCGTAGCGAAAGGTAAACTGCCCCATTACCACGGAAGTCAGCACCATGATCGCGCCGACCGAAAGGTCGATGCCGGCGGTAAGCACGACCAAGGTCTGCGCCGCGCCGACGATACCGACAATGGCCACCTGCTGAAGAATAAGCGACAGCGCGAAGGGCGTGAAAAATCGCGACCCGACGATGACTGCGAAGATCAGCAGTGACAGGACGAGAACGATCAGGGGTACCGAGGCCGGACTCGAGTGCAGAAAGTGCCGCAGCTTTTCGAGGGGGCTTCGCTCATGCTGGTCGAAGCTCGCGACCGTCGTCGCACTTTGCGACAGCACGCGCTCGAACTCTTGCCCGGTCTGAGATGTGGTGTTGGTTTCCGTCATGGCTGGGCCCTCCCTGAACCGCTGAAGTCGGAGAGAGGAGGTTACACCCTCCTCTCTCCCCCTGCTTGCTTTATTGCTGGCTCAAACCTGGATCAGCCCCAGCACTTGCCCATGCCGGTCTTGACATCGATGGACTCGAGGCCCTGAACCGGCTTGTCGGTGACGAGCGCAACACCCGTGTCAAAGAACGACTTGCCTTCCGTGGGCTTCGGCTTTTCGCCGGTATCGGCGAATTTCTTGATCGCCTCGATGCCGAGCGATGCCATCAGCAGCGGATATTGCTGTGACGTCGCGCCAATGACGCCGGCCTCGACGTTCTTGACGCCTGGGCAGCCGCCGTCGACGGAAACGATGAGAACGTCTTTCTCCTTGCCAACAGCCTTCAGAGCCTCATAGGCGCCGGCAGCTGCCGGTTCATTGATCGTATGGACGACGGTGATGCTTGGGTCTTTCTGCAGAAGGCTTTCCATCGCCTTGCGGCCGCCTTCTTCATTGCCGTTGGTGACGTCATGGCCGACGATACGCGGATCCTTTTCGTCGCCGATCTTGTTGATGTCGACAACATCGATGCCGAAGCCCTTCATGAAGCCCTGATCGCGCAAGACATCGACCGTTGGCTGCGACGGCGTCAGATCGAGGAAGGCAATCTTCGCGTCCTTCGCCTTGTCACCGAGCGTACCGGCGGCCCACTTGCCGATCAGTTCGCCGGCGAGGAGGTTGTCGGTGGCGAAGGTTGCGTCGGCGGCATCAGCAGGGTCGAGCGGCGTATCCAGTGCGATAACCAGAAGGCCGGCGTCGCGCGCCTGCTTGACAGACGAAACGATGCCGGCTGTGTCGGACGCAGTCAGCAGAATACCCTTGGCGCCGTCGGCGATACACGTCTCGATTGCAGCGACCTGGCTTTCGCTGTCGCCGTCGATCTTGCCGGCGTAGGTCTTCAGATTAACGCCAAGTTCTTTGGCTTTGGCGACCGCGCCTTCCTTCATTTTGACGAAGAAGGGATTGGTGTCGGTCTTGGTGATGAGGCAGGCGCCGACATCCGCCGCCTGCGCCGGAGCAGCAAAAGCGGTAATCGCCACCGCGGCGGCACCAAAAACGCTTGATTTCAGATAAATGCTTCTGAGCATGTCACTTCCTCCCAAAAAATCGCGCCAGTCCGCGATAGGCCGGCGCCCTGCCGGTCCCTTGTTCAACTCCTAACACCTCGGACAGTTATCCTCCCGGCCAAGTGTTCCACCTAGCAAATACCACTCGCCTCGGGCTGTCAACATTAATAAATCACTCTGATTTAATATTGACACTCCGGCTTCATGCCGCCATTGTCGGAAGACATCGGGAGGAGTCCCACTTGGGCATTCGAGCTACTGAGCGGGCAGGCATGGGAGGAACCAGGCCACCGCTTCACCACGGCACAAATCAAAGCGGGATGCGCGAGCACAATGAGCGCGTTGTGCTGTCGTTGCTGCGCCAGCATGGCAGCCTTGCCAAAACTGCGATTGCCCGGATGACAGGCCTCTCGGCACAAACCAGCTCTATCATCATGCGCATGCTTGAAGCGGATGAACTCCTGACCCGCGAAGAGCCCCTGCGCGGACGGATCGGCCAGCCACTTATTCCGATGTCCCTCAATCCGGAAGGTGCCTTCTTCCTCGGACTTAAGATCGGGCGGCGCAGCGCACATCTCGTTTTGATCGATTTTGTCGGCAACATCCGCTCGCTGTTGCATATTTCCTACGACTATCCAGCCCCTGAGCCGATCTTCACATTTGCCGAGAAGGCGATCGACGATATGACAAAAGGCCTGACGGAGAGGCAGCGGGACAGAATTGCCGGCATCGGCATCGCCGCTCCGTTCGAACTCTGGAAATGGGCCGACACGCTCGGAGGTCCACAGGAAATCATGGACCAGTGGCGCGACTGCGATATTCGCGCGCGCATCGAAGCGCTCTGTCCCTACCCCGTATACCTGCAGAACGACATGACGGCCGCCTGCGGCGCGGAACTCGTGTTCGGCAAGACCAAGGACATCAGCGATTTCGTCTACTTCTATATCGGTTCGTTCATCGGCGGCGGCATCGTCATCAGCGGTAATCTCTATCCGGGGCGCAGCGGCAATGCCGGCGCGCTCGGCTCGATGCCGGTACCGGGACCCGACGGCGCGCCGCGCCAGCTGATCGATGTGGCCTCGATCACCGCACTCGAGAAGGTCGTCGCGAGCCTCGGCCGCGACCCCTCCCCGCTTTGGGCCTCGCCCGAGGATTGGGGGCCGATGGGCGGCGAACTCGACGCATGGATCAACCAGGCTTCCAAAGCCATCGCGCAGGCGGTTGTCGCTGCTTCATCCGTGGTGGATTTCGAGGCGGCGATCATCGACGGCTGGATGCCTGCAGACGTGCGCGCGCGAATCGTTGCCGCTGTACGCCTCCATGTCGGGACTTTCGATCTTGAAGGGCTGCAACTGCCGGCGATTTTCGAGGGGACTGTCGGCATCCACGCCCGCGCCATCGGGGCGGCCAGCCTTCCGCTCGCCGACCGCTTCCTGATCGGGCAGAAGATCTACAGGAAGGTGGACTGAGATGCTCATCGGAATCCCGCCGATGCTGGGGCCGGAACTGCTTTTCACCCTGCGCTCCATGGGCCACGGCGACGAGATCGCACTTGTCGACGGCAATTACCCGGCGTTGGAACACGCAAGGCGCCTTATTCGTGCGGACGGCCTGCCGCTCATTCCCCTCCTCGACGCTATCCTGCAAGTCTTGCCCGTCGACGATTTCGTCCCGGAGGCGCTGTTTCGTGCCTCGGTAAAAGGCGATCCCGCTCTTGCAGATCCGGTACACGAAGAAATGACGCAAGTCTGTGCCCGCCGTGCCAAGGGTTTCAAGCTTGTTGCACTGGCCGGCGATGCCTTCTATGCACGTGTAAAAGCCGCGCACACGATCATTGCGACAAGTGAACCGCGGCTCTATGCCAATATTATCATCCGCAAGGGTGTCATTTATCCAAGAGAGATTGACCTATGATTTTATGTTGTGGCGAGGCCCTGATCGACATGTTGCAGCGCAAGAGCGAGGCAGGAGAGCCTGCCTTTGCACCCTATGTGGGCGGCGCTGTTTTCAATACCGCCATCGCGCTCGGCCGGCTCGGAATTGCAACGGAGTTCTTTTCCGGAATTTCGTCGGATTTTTTCGGGCAGATGCTGCTCGACAGTCTCGCCGCCAACAAGGTCGGCACCACCTATGCCCATATTTCGGAGCAGCCGACGACCCTCGCTTTCGTCCGTTTGACCGACGGTCAGGCAAGCTACATGTTCTATGACGAAAACAGCGCCGGACGTTCGCTTGCAGTCGAACATCTGCCACAGCTGGGCGACGATATAACCGCCCTACAGTTTGGCGCGATTAGCCTTATCCCGGAGCCCTGCGGCTCGACCTATGAAGCGTTGATGGCACGCGAGCACGAGAAGCGTGTGACCATTCTTGACCCCAACATTCGCCCAGGCTTCATTCCTGACCGTGAAAAGCACATGGCCCGTATGCGCCGCATGATCGCCATGACCGACATCCTCAAGATCTCCGATGAGGACATGCGCTGGTTCGGCGAGAGCGGAACGATGGACGAGATCGCCCGGCGCTGGATCGTGCCGGCAAATAAGAGCGGACCGAAACTAATCCTCGTTACCCACGGCGCCGACGGTGTCACAGGTTATACGGCGGACCTTACAGTGCAAGTCTCGGCCCAGAAAGTTCCCGTCGTCGATACGGTCGGCGCTGGCGATACCTTTACCGCCGGTGTACTGGCTTCCCTTGAAGAAGCGGGCCTTTTAACCAAGAACGCGGTCACGCGCCTCACTGAAGGCCAAGTCCGCGAGGCGTTGTCGCTGGGGGTGAAAGCGGCCGCGGTGACGGTATCGCGCGCGGGCGCCAACCCGCCGTGGCGATCGGAGTTGGTGTAGTTCGTCAAACAATTCTAGCGGTCTTTTTGCTTCTGGTCGGTGGTGACAAAAGATCGCAAAAACGCGATATAGCGCGGGCTCGGGCGATGGCATGGGAAAGGCAACGGATGTCTGAGGATACCAAATTCGACGCAGCGGAGTTTCTCGACAGCGACGACATGATCGCTGAATACCTCGCCGCAGCCCTTGAAGACGGCAATCCTGACGTATTTATCGCAGCGCTCGGAGACGTCGCCAAGGCCCGAGGAATGGCCAAAATCGCCGAAGTATCGGGCCTGGGTCGAGAGAGCCTTTATAAAGCGCTCAGGCCCAGTTCAAAGCTTCGATACGAAACTGTCCAAAAAATTGTCAGCGCACTTGGGGTAAAGCTGACCGTTACCACGACGCGCGCTGCTTGAACTCTCATATTTCCAGATCGAACGCGGCGGCCATCAGGGTCTTCGTATAGTTCTGGGTCGGCGTTTCAAAAATGTCCTCGGTATCGCCTTCCTCGACAATCTTGCCGTTCTTCATGACGATGACGTAGTCGGACATTGCCTTGATCACTGCAAGGTCATGGCTGATGAATATATAGGAGAGGTCGTGCTTATCCTGGAGGTCTCGGAGAAGATCGATGACCTGTCCCTGCACGGAACGGTCGAGCGCTGACGTCGGCTCGTCGAGTATGACCACTTTCGGCTTGAGGATCACAGCGCGGGCGATGGCGATGCGCTGGCGCTGGCCGCCCGAAAACTCGTGCGGATAGCGATTGCGCGCTGCGGGATCGAGCCCGACCTCCTTGAGCGCAGCAATTGCCCGTTTGTCGCGCTCGGCGCGTGATAATTGCGGCTCGTGGATGAACAGGCCCTCGGTTATGATCTCACCGACGGTCTGGCGCGGCGACAGGGAACCGTATGGGTCCTGAAATACCAGCTGCAATTCGCGCCGCAGCGGGCGCATGGCGGATCGGTCGAAATTGGAGATATTCTTCGAGCCGAAATGATATTGGCCGCTGCTTGGCAGGAGCCGCAGCAGCGCCCTGCCCAGGGTCGATTTGCCTGAACCGGATTCGCCGACAATCCCGATTGTCTGGCCCTTCTTCAGCCGGACGCTTACGCCGTCTACCGCGCGGAACATGGTCTTCGCGCTGGTAAAGAATCCGCCGCCAATGGCGAAGTCGACCGCGACATTGCGCCCCTCGAGGATGATTGGCGCATTGTCGGCCGGCGGCTCCTTGCTTCCACTCGGCTCTGCGGCAAGCAACATCTTGGTATAATCCTCATGCGGATTTTCGAAGATATCCTTGATGCTGCCGCGTTCGACGACGTCGCCACGGCGCATAACGACGACGCGGTCGGCGAAGTGCTTGACGATGCCGAGATCATGGGTGATCAGCACGATGGCCATGCCGAAACGCTTTTGCAGTGATCGCAACAGGTCGAGGATTTGGGCCTGGATCGTCACATCGAGCGCCGTGGTAGGCTCGTCGGCGATCAGCAGATCCGGTTCGTTGGCAAGGGCCATGGCGATCATGACGCGCTGGCGCTGTCCGCCTGACATTTCATGCGGATAGCTGTTGATGCGCCGCTCCGGGTCGGGGATGCCGACGAGCTTCAACAACTCCAGGACACGCACCTTTGCCTGCTTGAAAGTCATTCCCTTGTGGTGGACGAGCGGCTCGGCGATCTGGCGACCCACAGTATAGAGCGGATCCAGCGAGGTCATTGGTTCCTGAAAGATCATGGTGATCTTCGAACCGCGCACCTCGTTAAGGCGCTTCAGCGGCAGACCGACCAGTTCCTTGCCGCGGTATTTCGCTGAGCCCGTTACCCTGCCGTTCCTGGCAAGGAGGCCCATGATGCCCATCATGGTCTGGCTCTTGCCCGAGCCGGATTCACCGACGACCGCAAGGGTTTCGCCCGCTTTGACGTCGAGATCGATCCCCTTGACAGCATTGACGTCGCCGTCGGGTGTCGTGAAGTCGACCTTCAGCCCGCGTACGGACAAGATATTTTCTTTGGTGTCCGTCATATCAGCGGTCCTTCGGGTCGAGAGCATCGCGCAATCCGTCGCCAATGAAGTTGAGCGAGAACAGCGTCAGGACAAAGAAAATCGCGGGGAAGATCAGGAACCACGGTGAAGACTGCATCTTGTTGGCGCCGGCCGAGATCAATGCGCCCCAACTCGTCAACGGCTCCTGCACGCCCAATCCGAGGAAGGAAAGGAAGCTTTCGAGCAGGATGACTTTCGGCACCACCACAGTGACGAAAACGATGACCGGACCGATCGTGTTGGGAATGATGTGGCGGCGAATGATCTGCCAATCGGTCAGTCCCAGGGCTTGCGCAGCGCCGATGAATTCGCGGCGCTTCAGCGCGAGCGTCTGGCCGCGCACGATGCGGGCCATGTCGAGCCATTCCACCGCGCCGATCACCAGGAATATCAGGATAAAGCTGCGTCCGAAGAAAACGACAAGTACGACGACGAGAAAGACGAAGGGCAGCGAATAGAGAATTTCCACGAGACGCATCATCACATTGTCGAGACGCCCGCCAATATAACCGGAGATGGCGCCGTAGACTACGCCGACAACCAGGGAAACCAGGCTGGCAAGCAAACCAACGGCGAGCGAGATTTGTCCGCCTAGCATGACGCGCGCCATGAGATCGCGGCCATTGTCGTCCGTGCCGAAAAGGAAGTACTCGCGCTTGACCTCGCCCGCGAGCTTCAGGGTCTTGCCGTCATTTTCCGTGGCCGTGACCTTGGTGTTTTCAAACTCGTTGGCCCGGTCGAAATAGCGCGTCACGCGGGGATCGATCGGCTGCTCGGAGCTGACGCTCGCGGTGAAGTTGTTACCATCCACGGCAAACTCGTTAAGCTCGACGCGAGCCCGGCTTGCTACGCCCTTCATCACGTCGTTGAGGGTATCGGCCTTCGGATAGGCCTCGAGGCTCGGACCCATGTTTACGTAGGACGGAAACACCTGGTCGTAGGTGTGGCTCAGGAAATAGGGACCGACAAAGGAAAAGATCGTGATAAGCGCAAGCATGACGCAGCCGGCCATCGCCGCGTAGTTGCGGCGAAAGCGCATGACCGCAAGTTGGAACAGGCTGCGACCCTTTGATTCCTCTGGAGGAATGATGGTGGTGGGAACATCGATCAGATCAGTCATGACGAACCCTCGGATCAAGAAGGCCGTAGAGAATATCGACCACAAGATTGAAAACAATGACGAAAATGGCAACGAGTACGACCGTTCCCATCACTAGCGTATAGTCGCGATTGATTGCGCCCAGAACGAAATAGCGACCGACGCCGGGAATTGTGAAGATGGACTCGACGACCGCCGAGCCAGTCAGCAAGGCGGCGGCGCAAGGCGCGAGATAGGAAACGACCGGCAGAAGCGCGCCGCGCATGGCGTGGGTTACGACCACCACCTTCGCAGGCAGGCCGTAGGCGCGCGCGGTGCGGATGTGATCCGCATGGAGGGCCTCGATCATCGACCCGCGCGTAAGGCGAGCAAACACCGCGAGCTGGGGCAGGCCCAGCGTGATCACCGGGAGGATGAGGAATTTAAGCGATCCGTCGCCCCAGCCGCCGGCCGGAACCCAGGCAAGCATGAGAGCGAAGATCAGGGTCATGATCGGGCCGACAACAAAATTTGGCACGGTGACGCCGGTCGTTGCCACGGACATGACAAGGAAATCGATGAAACTGTTCTGCCTGAGCGCCGCGATCGTTCCGATCAGCACCCCGCCGATCAAGGCGAACAGCAAGGCGTAGGTACCGAGCTGGACCGAGTAAGGAAGACCTTTGCCAATGAGCTCGGCAATGGTGTTGTCCTTGTAGATGTAGCTCGGCCCGAAATCGCCGGTAACCGCGTTCTTCAGGTACTGCAGATATTGGTTCCATAGCGGCTGATCGAGATGGTAGGCCCGCATCAGGTTTTCCATCGTCGCCGGCGGCAAAGGTCGTTCCAGGTTGAATGGTCCGCCTGGCGCAAAGCGCATGAGAAAAAAGGAAATCGTGACGACAATAAACAGCGTCGGCACGGCGCTCGCCAGTCGGCGGAGGACGAAATGAAACATCGAACTAGTCTCTTCTTCTTGTCGGAACAGTTCAAGAATGAGGTTGTGTTTCTCTCAACTTGAAGACTGCATCATCCCGTTGCACGGCGCAAATGGTTCCGCTCGGCCGACCCATGAGGATCACCGGTTTAGCGCTCTTGACTGTTGTTCTGTCGGAACGTGCCGCATTGCGAGCCGGGCTAACGAACGGCGCAACCCGGGAAAAACCGGGTTGCGCCCACGATGCTATTCGACGCTCAGATACTTGCTCAGATGTTCATTGTTGGCGTTGTCACCCCAACCCTTCACCTTGTCGGAGACGAGCCAGAGATTGGCATCGTTCATCAAGGGGGCGATGGGCTGATCCTTCATGATTAGCGCCTCGGCCTCATGCAGGATCTTGGAGCGGGCCGCGGGGTCGCGCTCTTCATAGGACTTCTTCATCAGCGCATCGAATTCCGGGTTCTCATAGTGCCCGTAATTGAAGGTCTTGTTGGTGCTGACGTTGAGATTGAGAAAGTTCTCGGCGTCGGCATAGTCGGCGGTCCAGCCGGCGCGCGCAACGTTGAACTTGCCGCCTTCCTGCAGGTAGGCGTAGTGCGACGAAATATCGAGATTCATCAGCGTTACATTGGCGCCGAAGGTCTTCTTCCACATGTCGGCGACGGCTGTCGCAACCTTCTGGTGGTTCGGGTTGGTGTTGTAGCGGATTTCGATGTTGAGCGGCTTGCCGCCCTCGCCGTATCCGGCTTCCTTCATCAACTCGATAGCCTTGTCTTCGCGGTCAAGCTGCGACATTCCGGCGAAATCGGCCTTGGACGGCTCGCCATAATTTTCAAGGCCCGGAGGAACCAGCGAATAGACCGGAAGTTTCGTGCCGTCGTAAATGTCCTTGGCGAGGAAGTCGCGATCAACCGCCATCGACAAGGCGCGTCGCACGCGGGCATCGTTGAAGGGTTCGGTACGCGTGTCGAACGGATAATAATAGGTCGCGGCGGCAGGCGTCACATGAACCTGCTTCGGATTGGCGTCGCGCAGGCGCTTGATCTGGTCGGAGGAGAAATTATAGACGAGATCGAGTTCGCCGGCCTCGTAGCGGCGCAGGCCAGCGGCCTGGTCTTCGAGCGGGTAGAAGATGACCTTGTCGAGCTTTACGTTGGCAGCGTCCCAGTAGTTTTCGTTCTTCACGACCGTGAGGTGGTCATTCGGAACGTGCTCCACCAGCTTGAAGGCGCCATTGCCGACCAGCTTGCCTGGCTTGACGAATTCGGCGCCGTTCTTCTCGAAGCTCGCCTTGTTGACTGGCAGTGCGGACTGGTGCGACAGAAGTTCGATAAAGAAAGGCGTCGGGCGTTCCAGCGTGATTTCAAGCGTCTTGTCGTTGACGGCTTTCATGCCGAGCTGGTCCACCGGCATCTTGCCCTTGTTGATCGCTTCGGCATTCTTGATCGGATAAAGAATGTTGGCATAGCCGGCAGCCGTCTTCGGGTCTTCCTCACGCTGCATCGAGAAGATGAAATCTTCAGCAACGACCGGCGAACCATCGGACCACTTGGCGTTTTCACGCAGCTTGAACGTATAGACGAGGCCGTCGTCGGATACAGTCCAGCTTTCGGCTACGCCCGGAACGATCTTGCCATTGGCGTCATAGATCGTCAGGCCTTCGTAAAGATCCTTCAGTATGAAGGCTTCGATATCGATGGAAGTCTGTGACTGATCGAGGGTCTGCGGCTCACCGCTATTGCCGCGATGAAGCACGGCTTCGGCCAGCGCTGGGCTTGCCGCCATCATCAGCGATCCAAGCAGCATTGCCGCGCGGATATTCAGTTTCATAAAGGTCATTTTTCTTTTCCTTCCCCTCTAAGAGAATTGCGAAGGCATGAACAAATGACAAAATTTTCCCAAACGCAAGGAGGGTATAATACTTTAGTCGTAATATTTTGATCCCACGGGGCTTACGAGCACGTCAAAAAATTGTTGCACCATATGGACCAAATGGTCATTTGGCGGCGCTTTATCGGGAAAATGCGGCAGATTCGGAATCGGGACAGAACAACCGCGGATCATGTGGAAAACTGCTGTCTAGGACACGATTTCGGACGCGAAACCCATCGGATCGGCTGCCGGATAGCATAAATTCGTAGCACTTAGGTCGTATTTCATGGCTCCCACCTCCTGTTGCATAGTGGGTTACTCAAGACTTTTTCATAATGAATTTTGAAAGCGGCCCATGCTTAACGTCGATTGGAACGACCGGAACGGCGGAATGCCGCCACGCGAAACCTTCTGGAGCGCATACAGCTTCATTATCATCGTCATCTTGCTCATCGCAGCCGGTGGAATCGCGCTTTATTTATTCGGCGAAGACCTCTTGAATGGTCGTCCGTCGAAGGGCGTTGCGAGCCAAGCTCAGAACGGGATTTCACCGGAATTTTATGGGCGCTTCGATATTCAGCCCTTGCCTGCCGAGGTTGCGGGCAGCGGTTCCATGGCCAGGAATCTCGCCATCCTCGTAAGAGAACCGTGCGATTGGCAAGCCACCTATAAGTTTACGGACGACCTTCGCGAAGAAGGCTATCGCCGCGAGGCCGCGAAGGTCTTTCTGGCGTTTACCGCCAAGTGCAATCCCTCTGACGTCGCGCTCTACAATGCCGCGGACATATTGTACGGCCTGAGCGATCTGGATGCGGCGTTGAAGGTGTCGAACGATCTCATCGTTATGTCGCCCGATTTGGCCCAGAACCATTACATGAGGGCACAAATTCTCGAGGACGCCAAGCGCTACCAGGAAGCCATAGACGAGTACGACTCGACAATTGGCCTGACCGATGATCTGAAATCGCTCAACAGCACCGTTTTTCGTAGATTGTCGCTGAGCTATGCGGCTCTCGGTCAATATTGCCAGGCCATCACGCCGATCCAGACATGGATCTCCATTGATCCATCTGAAAACGACACTCCGCGCACCCAATCGATCATCAAGGACTATAGCCGCAAGGGTAAATGTGCCGAAAGCTATGCCACGGGCAGCGATCGATTTCCCACCCAGGGGAAGGATGTCATCACCGCCCAGGTCAGTGTAAACGGCGTGACCGGAACATTCATCGTCGATACAGGTGCAAGCTCAGTCTCGCTCAGCAAGTCGTTTGCCGAGAGGGCCAAGATACGCCTTGGACGCGATCACATGGTCCGGTTGCAAACGGCGAACGGGATCGCCATGGCGCAGCGCACTTCGCTGGAAAAAGTGAAGCTTGGAAAAGTCGAGGCCGACGATGTAGCAGCTGTTGTTCATGCCGACGACCATGCCTTGGACGACGGTACCGACGGCTTGCTCGGGCGCTCGTTCCTGTCGCGCTTCGACGTAACGTTCGGCGCCAAGGAATGGCGCATCGAGAGCAAGAAGCAACGCGACTGATTTCCCTGGCCAGACAGAGCGGCTAGTCGCTTTTGTGGCCGGTAGTCCGAATTGTCCGGCGTGACGTATACTCATGAGCGGTGAGTCGCTCGTTCCAGTGCGAGCTTCACTTCACGCGCAAGTTGGAAGGGGTTGTGGTTCCAATGTCGGCAGTTGCCATTCTAATTATCGCGACGATCGCATTCTCGGCGGTTATGGCGGTGGCGTGGCTGGTGCAGCGGGTCACTGGCAACGATGGATGGGCCGATGTATTCTGGTCCTTCGGTGTCGGAACGATAGCGGCGCTCGCCGTTTCTGCCTCAAGCGATATAGTTTCTGCCGACCGCAAATATCTGGTCATTGCACTCGTCCTCATCTGGTCCCTCCGACTCGGCGGCCACATTCTCGTCCGGACGTTGAAGAATGGCGACGATCCCCGCTATGTCAGGCTGCGGCACGAATGGGGACCCAATGCCGCTTCGCGCATGTTCTTCTTCCTGCAAAGCCAGGCCTTCGCCGGGGCGATGCTGGTAATCTGCGTCTACGTAGCGGCTTCACGTCCCGATGCGGAGCTCGAATTTCCGGATTATCTCGGCGCGCTGATCATGCTTGTTGCGCTCCTCGGCGAGGCCGTCGCCGATTGGCAGCTAAGAACGTTTGCCAGAGATCCCGCTAACTACGGCAAGGTCTGCGATGTCGGACTTTGGGCATGGTCGCGCCATCCCAATTATTTCTTCGAGTGGCTTGGATGGACCTCCTATGTCTTTATCGGCGCCGATTTCGACGGCGACTATGCTCATGGCTGGCTGACATTGGTCGCGCCCGTCCTGATGTATGTGCTTCTGCGTCACGTTTCCGGGGTTCCGCCACTCGAGCAGCACATGCTGGCAACACGGGGCAGTGCCTTTCGCGACTACCAACGGCGCACCAGCATTTTCTTCCCGCGCCCGCCACGTTGACCAGTCAGTCGACCGCCTCGGTATCGCGCAGCAAGGCTTCAAGGGTTTCGAGCCGATCCGCCTCGATGGGTGGTTTGTCCCAGCGCAGGCGGGAGATACGCGGAAACCGCATGGCGACGCCCGACTTGTGGCGCTTCGAACGATTGAGCCCCTCGAAGGCGACTTCAAGCACAAGTCCATGTTCGGGCTCGGCCCGCACCGACCTCACCGGGCCAAAGCGTTCGGTGGTGTTGTTGCGCACATAGGCGTCGAGCCGTTTCAATTCCTCGTCGGTGAAACCGAAATAGGCCTTGCCGACAGGCACGAGATGCGGCTCCGTCTCAGGACCCGTCCAGACCGCAAAAGTATAGTCCGAATAGTAGCTCGAGCGCTTGCCATGGCCGCGCTGCGCGTAAACGAGCACAGCGTCGATGATGAACGGATCGCGCTTCCATTTGAACCACGGCCCCTTCGGCCTGCCGGGAACATAGGATGACGAGCGCTGCTTGAGCATAAGTCCTTCAATGATCGGATGTGGCGGGTTGCGCCGCAGTTCGACAAGATCTTCAAAACCAGCAAATGGAACGAGCGGTGATAGATCGAAGCGCGTTGGGTCGAGTTTCTCGACGAACGTCTCGAGGCGTTCGCGGCGCTCGGCAAAGGGTAAAGCGCGGACATCATCAGGTCCGTCGAAAAGAATATCATAGACCCGCACGAAAGCCGGATGCGTTTCAAGTTGCCTGACCGAGACCGCCTTGCGGTTCAGCCTTTGCTGCAGGTCGCCAAATGCACCAATCTCGATACCGTCTACGGCACTGCGACCGACGAGAAGTTCGCCATCGAGCGTGCCTTCGAAATCCATGGCATCGGCGATATCCGGGAAGGCATGGGAGATATCGTCCCCCGTGCGCGAGTAGATGCGCCTTTGCCCGCCCTCCGCCGTCAACTGCACGCGAATACCGTCCCATTTCCATTCCGCCGCATAGTCTTCAGCATTGATGCGGGTATAGTCCGGCTCCTCCAGCGGCGTCGAGAGCATGACCGGACGGAAGGGAGCGGCTGCAAGACTTTGCGGCTTCTCCGCGGTATTTTCCAGCCAGGCGAACAGCGCCTCATAGGGCGGCTTCAAGCCGTGCCATAGCTCCTCGATCTCTACGACATCGACATTTCCGAACTGCGCCAGCGCCTGCTTGGCAAGACGCGCCGACACGCCGATACGCAGGCCGCCGGTGGCGAGCTTGATCAGGGCATAGCGTGCCGAAGCGTCGAGTTGGTCGAGCCAGCGCTCGACCAGTCGGAGGGCGTCGCTGCGCGATGCCCGAGCGAGAGATGCGACGACATCGCCGAGCGAAGGCGCCGCATTGGCGCGCACCGCCTCATCCGCCGACCAGACAAGCGAAATGGTCTCGGCAAGGTCGCCGACATAGTCGTAGGAATAGGCGAAGAGCTGCTCATCGATGCGCTCATTTACCAGCGCGCGCAGCATGGCCGGCTTGACATTGGCAATGTCGAGATCGCCAGTGATCGCCGCTAGCGCAAGACCGCGATCGGGGTCCGGCGTCACGCGGAAGTAATCGACCAGCAAGGTGATCTTGCCGTTGCGTGCCGGGGTAAGAACAAGCCGGTCGAGGAGTTGTGCGAATTCTTCCATCAGTCGCCCTCGTCCTCATAGCCGACGAGATGCAGCGGCCGCGCCGCGATATGGTTGAGGTCGCACCAGCGCACCAGCGCCTCCTCGCGGCCATGGGTGACCCACACCTGCTTCGGCCCGAGATCGCCGATGGTCTGCGTGAGCTCATCCCAGTCGCAATGGTCCGAAAGGATGATCGGAAGTTCGACGCCCTGCTGACGCGCCCGCTGGCGGATGCGCATCCAGCCCGAGGCGAAGCATGATACCGGATCAGGAAATCGGCGGGCCCAGCGGTCGAGAAACGCCGATGGCGGCCCGACAATGATGGCTCCGCGAAAATCGGAACTTCCGTTCTCGACCGTCGCGGGCGCAAGCTTGCCGAGGTGGATGCCCTGCGACTGGTAATAGTCGCACAGCTTTGCCAGCGCGCCATGAATGTAGATCGTCTGGTCATAGCCCGCATCGCGGAGCATACGGATAACCCGCTGCGCCTTGCCGAGCGCATAGGCACCGACGAGGTGCGAACGCTCGGGAAACTGCTCGACAGATTTCAACAGCTTGGCGATCTCATCGCGACTGTCTGGATGGCGAAAGACCGGCAAAGCGAAGGTTGCTTCGGTGATGAAAACATCGCATGCAACTGGCTCGAAACCGAGGCAGGTCGGATCAGGACGCCGCTTGTAATCACCCGAGGCAACGATCCGCATTCCTTCCTTTTCAACAGCAATTTGGGCGGAACCAAGCACATGCCCCGCCGGATGGAAACTCACGGATACGCCATTGATTTCCGTGGTCTGACCAAGCTCTGCTGCCTGGGTCTGGCCGGCGAAGCCCGCACCATAGCGCAGGGCCATGATATCGAGCGTCTGCCTTGTGGCCATGACCTTCGCATGTCCAGAGCGGGCATGATCGGAATGTCCGTGAGTGATCAACGCGCGGTCAACTGGGCGTACCGGATCGATATAGAAATCACCGGCCGGCGAGTAGAGCCCGGCGGGGGTCGAGCATAGGAGTGCTTCGGGGCGCATCATTGCAAATTGGGAGCGCGATAAAGACACCCCCCTCTGTCCTGCCGGACATCTCCCCCACAAGGGGGGAGACCATATTGATGCAAACGAAATTCTTCTTCCGCGAACGTCGCCGGTTGATTGCGAGATTTCTGCAAGTCGATCTCCCCCCTTGTGGGGGAGATGTCCGGCAGGACAGAGGGGGGTAATATCACCATCATCATCTCATCAATCACTTGGATCTTGCGACAACGAACATAGGTCGCATTTGGCTCCGTACAATCCTGACAAAGAAAACTTGGCGCATCGACACCGCGCCATTACATTCGCGCAAGTGAGCACCAGCAAAGCCGCCATAGCCGAAACCGGCACACCCCTATTGCCGCCGGCCTTTCTCAACTGGTTCCAGTCGAAGGGCTGGTCGCCGCGCGCGCATCAGCTCGAGCTTCTCGAGGAGGCGCAGGCGGGAAGATCGACGCTTCTGATTGCCCCGACCGGCGCCGGCAAGACCCTCGCAGGATTTCTGCCCGCTCTCGTAGACCTGTCCACCCGCGGCAAGAGCAATGCGCCAAGCCGCGGCGTCCATACGTTGTACATCTCGCCGCTGAAGGCCCTTGCCGTCGATATCCACCGCAACCTCGAAAAGCCGATCGACGAGATGGGCCTCGATATTTCGCTGGAAACACGCACCGGCGATACGCCCGCCTATAAGCGTCAGAGGCAAAAACTCGCCCCCCCGGACATTCTGTTGACCACCCCCGAGCAGCTCGCTCTGCTCATATCCGGCAAGGATGCCGGCAAGTTCTTCGAAAACCTGCGCTACGTCATCCTCGACGAGCTTCATTCGCTCGTCACCTCGAAACGTGGTCATCTGCTTGCCCTCGGCCTGGCACGCCTACGGCAACTGCAGCCCGGATTACAAGCGGTGGGCTTGTCCGCGACCGTCGCCGACCCAGACGGATTGCGGCGATGGCTGCTGCCACAGACTGAGGATGCGCCAAAAGCGAGCCTCGTGACCGTGGAGGGCGGCGCCAAACCCCATATCACCATCCTCGATACCGAGGACCACGTGCCCTGGGCCGGACATTCGGCGATCTATGCGATCCCCGGTATCTATGAGGCGATCAAGGCGCACCGGACAACACTGATCTTCGTCAATACCCGCAGTCAGGCTGAGCGCCTGTTCCATGACCTTTGGATGGCGAACGAAGACAACATGCCAATCGCCGTGCACCACGGTTCGCTCGATGTCAGCAAACGCCGCAGGGTCGAACAGGCGATGGCCGCTAATACCCTGCGTGCCGTCGTGGCCACCTCGACCCTCGACCTCGGCATCGACTGGGGCGACGTCGACCTCGTCATCCATGTCGGCGCGCCGAAGGGCGCCAGCCGCCTTGCGCAGCGCATCGGCCGCTCAAATCACCGCATGGACGAGCCGTCGCGCGCGGTCCTCGTTCCTGCAAATCGCTTCGAGGTGATGGAATGCCAGGCCGCGCTCGATGCGAACTATATCGGCGCACAGGATACCCCGCCGCTTGGCGCGGGTTCGCTCGACGTGCTGGCGCAGCACGTTCTCGGCATGGCCTGCGCCGCGCCGTTCCGCGCCGACGATCTCTATGCTGAAGTGATCACGGCCCTTCCCTATGCCGAACTGGCGCGCGAAACCTTCGACCGGATCATCGATTTCGTGGCAACCGGCGGCTACGCCCTCAAGAGCTATGAGCGCTTCGCCAAGATAAGACAGACCGCCGACGGCACATGGCGGGTGACGCATCCGCGTTTCGCGCAGCAATATCGGCTCAATGTCGGCACGATCATCGAAGCTCCGGCGCTCAATGTCAGGCTCGTCCGGCAAGGGAGCAAGGGCGCTGTGCGCGGCGGGCCGGTTCTCGGCAAGGTGGAGGAATCGTTTATCGAAGCATTGTCGCGGGGCGATACCTTCTTCTTTTCCGGGCGCGTGCTGCGGTTCGAAGGCATTCGCGAAAACGAGTGCCTCGTATCGAAAGCGGACGGCTTCGACGCAAAGATTCCCTCCTATGCCGGTGGCAAGTTCCCGCTGACCACCTATCTCGCGGATCAGGTGCGAGGAATGCTCGCCGACCCGAAGCGTTGGGGCGCGCTCCCGGATCAGGTGAGCGACTGGCTGCGCATCCAGAGGGACAGGTCGATCATTCCACAACCCGGCAGCCTGCTTGTCGAGACGTTCCCGCGCGGCGAGCGCTCCTATATGGTGGCCTATCCCTTCGAAGGAAGACTGGCGCACCAGACGCTCGGGATGCTTTTGACCCGGCGTCTTGAACGGGCCAAGGCGCGTCCACTCGGCTTTGTTGCAACGGACTATGCGTTGACGATCTGGGGCATGCGCGACATGGGCCGCATGTTCAAGAAGGGCGAACTGCCGCTGGCCGAGCTTTTCGACGAGGACATGCTGGGCGATGACCTCGAAGCCTGGCTGGCGGAAAGCTGGATGCTGAAGCGCACGTTTCGCAACTGCGCGCTGATATCGGGCCTTGTCGAAAAGCGTCATCCCGGGCAGGAGAAGACGGGCAGGCAGGTGACGGTTTCGACCGATCTTATCTACGATGTCCTGCGCGAGCACGAGCCGGATCACATTCTTATTCAGGCGACGCGGGCCGATGCGGCGACCGGCCTTCTCGACATTCGCCGACTTGCCGATATGCTTGGGCGAATCAAGGGCAATATCGTTCACAAGGATCTTGATCAGATCTCGCCGCTTGCCGTTCCCGTCATGCTGGAAATCGGCAGGGAACGCGTTCCGGGCGAGGCGCATGAGAGGATCCTCGAGGAGATTGCCGACGAGCTTACCCGCGAGATGGAACAGAAGTGAATCCGGCATTCCACACAACGAAGACAGCACTGCACGGCTCGGCGCAGATTGCCGTTGCGGGACATCCGGCGATCGGGGATCCCTCAGGCGCGCTGTATCTCGAAGACGACCGTGTCCTCATCGTTTCGGATCTGCACTTCGAGAAGGGATCGTCGTTCGCGCGGCGCGGCATGATGCTGCCGCCATATGATACAGCGTCGACGCTCGCGGCGCTTGCCAAGGTGATGGCGCGCTATGATCCGGCCTGCGTCATCAGCCTCGGCGACAGTTTTCATGACGGCAAGGCCGCGGCGCGCCTGCCAGAGGTCTATGCGGCGCAGCTTGCCGCACTGATGGCGGGGCGCGAATGGATATGGATCACAGGCAACCACGACCCCGAACATCCGGCCGACCTTCCGGGCGAAACCTTCACGGAACTTGCATTCGGCAATCTCATTTTCCGCCATGAGCCCTCGAAATTCGCGTGCCGCGGCGAAATTGCCGGACACCTCCACCCGGCAGCCAAGGTGGTGCACCGCGGCCAGTCAGTGCAGCGGCGCTGCTTCGTCAGCGACCATTCGCGGCTGATCATGCCGGCATTCGGCGCCTATACGGGCGGGATGAACATCATGAGCCGCGCATTCCACGGCCTCTTCGATATCCATGCTCTCACCGCCTATATGCTCGGGCGCGCCCGCATTTACGCGATGGCCGGCAAGGCGCTTTATCTTTAGATTGGCAACCGCCCATCCTCTTTCAGCGTGTCGAGCACGATAGCGGTTTTGACATTCTGAACTGATTCATGCGGCAGCAATACCTCATTGACGAAAGCGGAGAGCGCCCGCAGATCAGGCGTCACTACCTTGATAAAGTAATCCATTTCGCCTGTGAGCGCATGGGCCTCCATCACTTGCGGCAATCTCGAGATAAGGTCGGAGAAGCGCCGGGCGTTGTCGCGATTGTGTGTCGCGAGCGTCACCGAAATAATGTTGACGATGCCAAGGCCGAGTTTTTCGCGGTCGATCTCCGCGCGGTAGCCGCGAATATAGCCCCCCCCCTCCAGGCGCGACCGGCGGCGCGAACATTGCGAGGGCGAGAGATTGATCTTTTCCGAAAGTTCGTTGTTTGTCAGCCGTCCATCTTCCTGCAAGCTGAACAGTATCTTGCGGTCAAATGCGTCAAGATGCTCCATTCGTGCTCCTTGTAACGCCAATGTGCATACAACGTGCATTATTTACGTCCAGACGGCGTTGAAATGCAAGCACCATGCGGCTGATTTGCGCGATAATGAGGGTGGTACATGGAGGATGATATGGGACCGTTTCCGCACGACGCACCGAAAGCCGCAATCACCAAGGCAAACCCAGCTGGCACCGACGGATTCGAGTTCGTGGAATTTGCCCATCCCGAGCCGGAAAAGCTCGAAGAGTTGTTCGCACGCATGGGCTATGTGCCGGTTGCGCGCCACAAGAGCAAGAACATCACAGTTTGGCGCCAAGGCGACATCAATTACGTTCTCAACGCCGAACCAAATTCTCATGCGACCAATTTCGTCTCGAAGCATGGCCCCTGCGCCCCTTCCATGGCCTGGCGCGTGGTCGATGCCAATCACGCCTTTAATCATGCGGTCGCCAAGGGTGCGACCCCTTATGAGGGCGAGGACAAGACCCTGGACGTCCCTGCCATCGTGGGGATCGGCGGTTCGCTTTTGTACTTCATCGAAACCTATGGCGAGCGCGGATCGGCTTACGACGCCGAATTCGAATGGCTCGGCGAACGCGATCCGAAGCCGGAAGGCGTCGGGTTCTATTACCTCGACCACCTCACCCACAATGTCTATCGCGGCAACATGGACAAATGGTGGGGATTCTACCGCGAGCTCTTTGGCTTCAAGCAGATCCACTTCTTCGATATAGCCGGGAAGCTGACGGGGCTCGTCTCCCGCGCGATCACGTCGCCTTGCGGAAAGATCCGCATCCCGCTCAATGAATCGACGGACGACAAGAGCCAGATCGAGGAGTATCTGCGGAAATACAAGGGCGAAGGCATTCAGCATATCGCGGTCGGGACAGAGGCGATTTACGAAGCTACCGACAAGCTGTCCCTAAACGGGCTCAAATTCATGCCCGGCCCGCCTGAAACCTATTATGAGAAGTCGCACGAGCGTGTGCAGGGCCATGACGAGCCGATCGAGCGCATGAAGACGCACGGCATTCTGATCGACGGCGAAGGTGTCATCGATGGCGGCATGACGAAGATCCTTCTGCAGATCTTCTCCAAGACCGTGATCGGCCCGATCTTCTTCGAATTCATTCAGCGCAAGGGCGACGAAGGCTTTGGCGAAGGCAATTTCCGCGCCTTGTTTGAATCGATCGAGGAAGACCAGATTCGGCGCGGCGTCATCAAGATCGAAGCGGCGGAGTAGGTATAGATTGGAGCTTTAAAGATCCGCAGTCCACATTTATATTGGATGCATTATGAAACCAGCAACAATCGCCCCTATTGTACCAGCCGATTTCCCGCAGCTTAAGCAGCTTGCCTGGAACCGCGATGTTGCGCGCGCGATACCGGCACAAGAAGCGTTTGAAATCTACGAGCGCAATTGGCGCTTCATCGATACGGATAAGCTGACGGGACCTGAAGCGGATCTCATCAAAGATTTGACCGATACTTTCGGCAATGGCGTATTGCTGAATTCCTGACTTTCGTATCCATGCTTGCTGCTGCATAGTACCAATGCACAGCGAGAACAAATATGACCGAACTAAAAAGGGCGGAACACCGCGTTATCCTTGAGGCGCTGCGCCTGATGGATGCTTCGTTTCTGGCGACCAACCAATGCTGGTTCGGTGGTGGTACGTCAATCGTCCTCAAACTGGGCGAATATCGGCAGTCGCTGGATGTTGATTTCCTTTGCGCTGACCCGGACGGATATCGCGAACTGCGCAGCGCAGCCGTCGAGCGTGGTATTCGCGCGTTCTTTCCAGCACCTGTCGAACCGCTGCGCACATTTAAAATCGATCAATACGGATTGCGAACCGCGCTACGGCATAACGAACAGGTGATCAAATTCGAAATCATCCGCGAAGCGCGGATTGAGCTGTGTGGCCATATCGACTCGGAGCTTGGCCTACCGATGCTTGTCGAAGAGGATTTGTTTGCGGAGAAGCTCCTGGCAAATGCCGACAGGTGTCACGATCGCTCCGTTGCATATCGGGATGCCATCGACCTTGGCATGCTCGTGCACCATCATAAAAACATACCCGATATTGCGATCGCTAAGGCCGAAGGTGCCTATGGTGCCGACATTGTCCGCAAACTCGCATGGGTCGTTTCGAAATTGAACTCGACCGGCGAATTGCAGCGTGCAAGCGAAGTCCTGCAAATGGAAATGACCGATGCGAGGAGATCCATCGGAGCTTTGACGGGCGAAGTCATGCGTCGCTGGCCAGACCAAGTCCAAAACCCTATCGGATCTTTCAGCGGCGTCTAAAACTCTGACTTTGCCCAACCTTATCCCGAAACCGATGAACCGCGAGACCCGTCCGGCGATTTAACCAGGTAATCCCGGCCTCAGCCGATCAGGATGCGCCGCGGCAAAAGCACCGATCGCATCGCAACGGGCAGCGATGGCATTGACGCGCTCCAGACTTTCGATTTTGGCTCCCCAGCGCCTCGCATTGAAGACCTGCGGCACGAGGCAGAAATCGGCCATGGAAGGGGTATCGCCATGGCAAAAGTGCCCGGTTTCGGGGTGATCGAGCATGGTCTCGAATGCGCCCAGACCTTCAGAGATGAACTTATGCATCCAGTTGCGCCGCGCCGCTTCATCGCCGCCGGCAAGCTGCATGACATGCGATGCCACACCCAGATTGCAGACGGGATGGATTTCCATCGCGATCGCGTAGGAAAGCGCGCGAACCCGTTGTCGCCCCAAAGGATCGTCCGGCAGGAAGCGAGCCCCGGGGTGGGATTCGTTGAGGTATTCGATGATCGCAAGCGACTGGGTCATCATATGCCCGTCGATCGCGAGTGTCGGCACGAGCCCCTGCGGATTGCGACAGAGGTGATCGATGCCTTTATGCTCCTGGCTCAAGAGGTCGACCGGCACCCTGTCATACTCAAGCCAGAGCATGTTAAGGGCAATGCGCACGCGATAGCTCGCCGACGAGCGCCAATAATCATAGAGGATGGCTTTAGCGCCCATGGCGGGTCACCTGCTGTTCGATGGCGCCGAAGATCGAATGGCCGTATGCGTCTTTCATCTCTATGCGAACTGTGTCGCCGAAACGCATGAATGGCGTTCGCGGACTGCCGGTGGCGATCGTCTCGATCATGCGGATTTCGGCGATGCACGAGTAGCCGGCGCCATCCTCTTCAATGGGTTTGCCCGCTTCGCCGTCAAGCTTGTTCGAAACCGTCCCCGATCCGATGATCGTGCCGGCGCAAAGCGGGCGTGTCTTCGCCGCATGGGCAATCAACGTCGGAAAATCGAACGTCATGTCAATGCCGGCGTTGGCGCGGCCAAAGGGCCGGCCGTTGAGATCGACGCAGAGCGGCAGGCGCACTTTGCCGCCATCCCAGGTCTCGCCGAGTTCATCGGGTGTGACCGCCACGGGCGAGAAGGCCGACGACGGCTTTGACTGATAAAAGCCAAACCCTTTGCCAAGCTCGGCCGGAATGAGGTTGCGGAGGCTGACATCGTTGACCAACATGATCAGGCGGATCGCGGCCCGCGCTTCGTCGAGACCCGCGCCCATCGGCACGTCGTCGACGATCACCGCAACCTCGCCCTCCATGTCAATGCCATAGGCTTCGTCTGCCATGCGGATGGGTTCGCGCGGAGCAAGGAAACTGTCGGACCCACCCTGATAGATGAGCGGGTCAGTCCAGAAGCTCTCGGGCATCGGCGCATTGCGCGCCTGGCGGACCAGTTCGACATGATTGACATAGGCTGAACCGTCGGCCCACTGATAGGCGCGCGGCAGAGGCGATAGCGCATCATGTTCGTGAAAGCGCTCAAGAGGAACGGCGCGCAGGTCGAGGCTGGAGGCAAGCGCCGCGAGGTGCGGGGCGATACGCGACCAGTCGTCAAGCGCGGACTGCAACGTCGGCGCGAGGAACGAGGCATCGGTATAGTGGGTCAGATCTTTCGACACTATGACCAGTTTGCCATCACGCGTTCCATTATTGAGAGAGGCAAGTTTCATTTAATTTACGATCTCCTCCGACCAGTCGCCTTCCGGCGTCCCGTTGAACCGCTTGCGGAGACCTTTCCAGCAGTCGGCGTAATTGTCTTGCAGCGTCGGCGTATCAGCTGCATAGCGGGTAAGGTGCTGGGGGAAGCGCGTCTCGAACATGAAGGCAAGCGTGTTGTCCAGCCGCTGCGGCTTGAGTTCCACCGTGGATGCCTTGTTGAACCCCATCGTGTCCGGTCCATGCGGCAGCATCATGTTGTGAAGGCTTATGCCCCCAGGCACGAACCCCTCCTCCTTGGCATCGTATTGACCATACACCAGCCCCATGAATTCGGACATGATGTTGCGGTGGTACCAGGGCGGCCGGAAACTGTGCTCTGCAACCAGCCAGCGCGGCGGGAAAATAACGAAATCGACATTGGCCGTTCCCTCCTCGCCCGACGGCGCGGTGAGCACGGTGAAGATCGACGGATCGGGATGATCGAACAGGATCGCCCCGACTGGCGAGAACGTGCGCAGGTCATACTTGTAGGGCGCATAATTCCCGTGCCAAGCGACGACGTCCAACGGGGAATGATCGAGTGTCGTCTGATAGAACTTGCCGCACCATTTCACATGCAGACGGCAAGGAACTTCCTTGTCTTCGAAGGCTGCAACCGGTGTCTTGAAGTCGCGCGGGTTGGCCAGGCAGTTGGCACCAATCGGACCGCGATCCGGCAGGGCGAATTTTGCCCCGTAATTCTCGCAAATATAGCCCCTGGCCTCGCCGTCAGGCGCAGAGACCTTGAACATCATCCCGCGTGGGATCACGCAGATTTCCGAGGGTTCGATTTCGATGATGCCCATCTCGGTGAAAATGTTGAGGCTGTCCCTCTCGGGCAAAAGCAGCATTTCGCCATCCGCATTGAAGAAGTAGTCGTCCTCCATGGCAGTATTGAACGCGTAGACATGTGCGGACATGCCCACCTGACCGTGGACATCGCCAGCCGTGGTCATGGTGCGAATGCCATCAATAAAGTTGACGGAATCGCGCGGCATTGGCGTCGGATTCCAGCGTAACTGTCCAATCGGCAGTTCATGGTCATCGAGGTTTGGCGCGGTCTTCCAGTGCTCGCGCTTTCCCGGCGAAAAGCGCCCGCTATGCTTGACCGATGGGCGAATGCGATAGAGCCAGGATCGCTCGTTCGTGCCGCGCGGCGCAGTAAAGGGGGAGCCGGAGAGTTGCTCGGCGTAGAGGCCGTAAGCGCAGCGCTGCGGCGAGTTTTGTCCCTGCGGCAGGGCGCCTGGAAGCGATTCCGTCTCAAAGTCGTTGCCGAAGCCCGGCATATAGTGAAGAGCCATGATCGAACCTCCAATTTAGTTGCAATTGTGACGATCTATTTTGTAACTATCAATGACAATCGGGATTGTGGACATGAAAAGGAAGATCGACATCGACCCGCCGCTTATACTGGAGGCGTTCACCCCATACCGTCTCAACAAGGCGGCAGAAGCCGTGAGCCATCGTTTTGCGAGCCTTTACCGGGATCAGTATGGACTGACACGGCCGGAGTGGCGAACACTTGCAACGCTGGGCCAGTTTGGCACCATGACCGCCACGGCGATCGGGACTCATTCGTCAATGCACAAGACAAAAGTCTCGCGCGCCGTGCTTGCCCTCGAACAGCGGCGCTGGCTGTTGCGAAAGCGCGATGAGACCGACCGCCGTGTCGAGAATCTTATGCTGACCCCGGCCGGGCGGAAGGCCTATCTCGACCTTGTGAAAGTTGCGCATGACTTCGAGACTGAACTGCTGCAGCAACTGGGACCGCGCGGAGCAGCAGCGTTGAAGCATGGCCTCGAGGCGCTGGAGAAACTCGCGGGACAGACCGCCGGAAGCGGCGCCGCAATTGAATTGGGCAACGATCTCGCATATATGATGCGTGATGCTTGATGCGTGATGAGGCGCAAGACGATGCGAACAACGCTTGCAATTGATGATGACGTCCTCGCGGCGGCCAAGGGCCTTGCGGAGCGCCAGCGCAAAACTGTAGGTGAAGTCATATCGACACTCGCCCGCAAAGGTCTGCAAGCTCCAACGGCACGTCAAGCGACGCGAAACGGCGTGCCGCTCCTCCCGGCAGGCACCAATTCCACGCCGGTAACGATGGAACTGGTGAACCAACTTCGCGATGAATTGCCGTGACGCCATATCTCCTGGACGTCAATGTGCTGATTGCCCTATTCGATCCCGCACATGTCCATCACGATCCTGCACATGAGTGGTTTGCTGATATAGGACGGTCCAGTTGGGCCACTTGCCCAATAACCGAGAACGGTGCGATCCGTATTATCAGCAGCGCCCGCTACCTTAACTCACCGGGCACGCCAGCCGCGGTTGTTGCGCTTCTGGCCGGATTACGTGCCATTCCGGGTCATATCTTTTGGGCAGATGACATCAGCTTAATGGACAATTCCATTGATCCGTCGCGGCTGTTGAATGCCGGTCAGGTCACGGATACATACCTCCTGGCGCTTGCTCAGGCACACCAAGGGAAATTGGCGACCTTTGATCGGCGCCTCGTAACCGATGCGGTACGGGATGGCCGAAATTGTCTGCATGTCATTGGCGAACGAACCACTTAGCTCTTCAGCCTGTACCCCGTCCTGAATATCCAGCGCAGGATCAGAATGCACGCGAGGAGAAACACGGCTGTCATGACAAGGCTCGTTCCGATATGCACATCTGAAAGGCCAAAGAAGCTCCAGCGAAACCCGCTGATAAGATAGACGACGGGATTGAACAGCGTCACGGTCTGCCAGAATGGCGGCAACATGTCGATCGAATAGAAACTACCGCCGAGAAACGTCAGCGGTGTGATGATCATCAGCGGCACGAGCTGCAGCTTCTCAAAGCCATCCGCCCAGATGCCGATAATGAAACCGAACATACTGAAGGTTACCGCTGTCAGCACCAGGAACAGCAGCATCACGAAGGGGTGTTCGATGCGCAGCGGTACAAATAGCGCCGCAGTCGCAAGGATGATCACCCCGAGAATGATCGACTTCGTCGCCGCAGCCCCGACATAGGCGATCACGATCTCCACGTAGGAGACAGGTGCCGAGAGGAGTTCGTAGATCGTGCCGACGAACTTCGGGAAATAGATGCCGAACGACGCGTTGGAAATGCTCTGCGTCAACAGCGACAACATGATCAGGCCCGGCACGATGAACGCACCGTAGCTTACGCCGTTGATCTCGGGGATACGGCCGCCGATCGCCGAACCGAAAACCACGAAGTAAAGGCTCGTCGACAGAACCGGCGAAATGACGCTCTGCATGAGCGTGCGCCAGGTGCGATGCATTTCGAAGAGATAGATCGCCTTGATCGCGTAAAGGTTCATTTGCGTTCCCTCACCAGGTTGACGAAAATTTCCTCGAGCGAACTTTCCCGCGTCTGAATATCGCTGAAGCGGACACCTGCCTTGTCGAGATCCTTCAGGAGCGCCGTAATGCCCGTTCGTTCCTTGCGGGTATCGTAGTGATAAACGAGTTCGCTCCCGTCGGGCGAAAGTTCAAGCCCGTAGGCCGCCAAAGCTTCGGGTATTTCCTCGCGTTTCTCCTGGAGAAGCAGGCGCAACTCCTTCTTGCCGAGCGAGCGCATCAATGCGTCCTTCTCCTCGACGAGAATGATCTCGCCATGGCTGATGACGCCGATTCGATCGGCCATCTGTTCGGCCTCCTCGATATAGTGCGTCGTGAGGATAATGGTGACGCCCGATTCGCGCAGCGCCCGCACCACATTCCACATGTCGCGCCGCAATTCGACATCGACGCCAGCGCTCGGCTCATCGAGAAAAAGGATTTCCGGCTCGTGCGACAGCGCCTTGGCGATCATGACGCGCCGCTTCATGCCTCCCGAGAGCGTCATGATCTTGCTATCCTTCTTGTCCCATAGCGAAAGTTCCTTGAGGATCTTCTCGATGTGTGCGGGATTGGCCGGCTTGCCGAAAAGGCCGCGGCTGAAACTGACCGTCGCCCAGACGGTCTCGAATGCATCCGTCGTCAACTCCTGCGGCACGAGACCGATCTTGGAACGCGCCGCGCGGTATTCCTTGATGATATCGTGACCATCGGCGAGGATTGTGCCGGAGGTCGGATTGACGATGCCGCAAATGGTGCTGATCAGCGTCGTCTTGCCTGCGCCATTCGGCCCGAGCAGTGCGAAGATTTCGCCGTGGCGGATATCGAGATTGATATTCTTCAGCGCTTCAAAACCGGACTCATAGGTTTTGTTGAGGCTGGAGACGGAAATGGCTGAGGACATGAAGCTTCCCGGGGAGGACTTTGGGTTTGAATGCGGCGAGCGAAACGAAACCCTTTGGCGGAGGTCACCAGGGGAATGGTGTTCCTTATATGGGGTTAAGGCGGGATTTTCAAACCACCTCTCCTGACATTCGGCGTCAGCAGAGCGCAGGATCTGGCTAATCGAGAAAAAGGCCCGGACGATACCGGGCCTTCAATTGTTAAGCCTGTTCGCCGCGCACTTCCTTCATGCTCGGCAGGAAAATTGTGAGCAGGCCGAGGAAGGGCAGGAACGAGCAGATCATGTAAACGTAGTCGATGCCCTTGTTGTCGGCGACGAAGCCGAGCACCGCCGCCGCTATGCCGGCCATGCCGAAGGCGAAGCCGAAGAAGATGCCGGCAATCATGCCGACACGGCCCGGTACCAGTTCTTGAGCGAAGACAACGATCGCAGGGAAGGCTGAGGACAGGATAAGGCCGATCAGGACCGTGAGGACGCCTGTCCAGAAGAGGTCCGCATAAGGCATGATCAGCGTGAACGGCAAGACACCGAGAATCGAGAACCAGATCACGGCTTTCGTGCCGATCTTGTCACCAATCGGCCCGCCGACAATGGTGCCGACTGCCGCTGCGCCAAGGAACAGGAACAGCATCATCTGGGACTGCTGCACCGAGATCCCGAACTTGTGGATGACATAGAATGTGTAATAGCTCGATATGCTTGCGAGATAGATGTTCTTGGAAAAGACAAGCAAGGTCAGGATGATCAGCGACATGGCAACTTTGCCGCGCGGCAGTTTGAGTTGCTTGCTTGCAGCCGGCCTGTTCGCGTTGGCCTTGCGATAGCGCTGGTACCAGTTGCCGACCTGAAAAAGGACGATCATTCCGATGAGGGCCGCGGCGGAAAACCACGCAATACTCTGCTGGCCGCGAGGCAGCACGATGAAAGCTGCGAGCAGCGGACCGAGTGCGGTACCGAAATTGCCTCCCACCTGAAAGAAGGATTGCGCAAGACCGTGGCGGCCGCCCGAGGCAAGACGTGCCACCCGCGATGATTCCGGGTGAAAAATGGATGAACCAATGCCGATGAAGGCTGCGCCGGCAAGAAGCATGGCGTAGTGGGTTGCGACCGAAAGAAGTCCGAGGCCGACGAGCGAAAACGCCATGCCAACCGGGAGCGAATACGGCATGGGCCGCTTGTCGGTATACGTTCCGACAATCGGCTGCAGCAGCGAGGCGGTGACCTGGAAGGTCAGCGTCAGAAAGCCGATCTGCTTGAAATCGAGACCGTAATTTTGCTTGAGCATCGGATAGATCGCGGCAAGTAGCGACTGCATCATGTCGTTGAGCAAATGGCAGAAGCTGACGGCGAAAATTATCGCAAAGACGGTCGTGTCAGCGGAGGTCCGCTGTGCGGGCAAGGTCGTATCGGTCATCAAGGCGTTCCATCGAAAAACAAGGGCGTCGTCGCAAGGATTGCCCCGCCCTTTTTCAAACTGATATATCGGTTGCCATCAACCTGCTTTCGTGGTTTGGTCCAATTCTTTCGCAAGTGGGCCAAAACATGCGTTACCAAACCTTCGTTGCGCGTAATGCCGCCGGGTTGGAGCTCGAACAGTTGCACAGGTTGCGGCTGCAATGGCTGGAGCAGGCCGAGGGTGATGTTTTCGCGCTGGCCACGCTTTATCCGTCAGGCCACCACATTCCCGACCACCACCATATCCAGGCGCAATTGCTCCACGCAATTTCCGGCGTCGCGATGGTGACCACGAAATTCGGCCGCTGGATGGTGCCTCCGCACCACGCGCTGTGGCTGCCGGCCGGCGTCGAACACGCGGTGGACATGCTTGGCGATGTTTCGATGCATTCGATTTATGTGCGGCCGGATGCCGTGGCGGGATTGAAGGATCACCTGCACGTCGTCGGCCTGACACCGCTGATGGACAATCTCATTCGCGAAGCAGTCGCCGTTGCGCCCGAGAGGCAGGCGGAGGAACGCACGATGTTCGTCATGGGACTGTTGTTGCATGAGATTCCGAACCTTGAGGAGCGCCCACTTGGCCTGCCGTTTCCCGAGGATCGGCGGCTTGCCATGCTCTGTCGGGGTTTCCTGAAAGATCCCTCGCCGCACACCAATATCGACAATTGGGCGGACCGGCTCGGCATGAGCCGGCGCACGTTTACCCGTATGTTCCGCCGCGAAACAGGATTAAGCCTCTCGACGTGGCGTCAGCAGGCCTGTCTGCTCGCAGCCCTGCCCCGCCTCACCGAGGGCGAACCTGTGACCAGCGTCGCACTCGATCTCGGCTACAGCGTTCCTGCCTTCACAACCATGTTCAAACGCATGCTGGGCGCCCCGCCGCGCCATTATCTTCACTCTGCCGCCTGAACGCGCGGGCCCGGAACATAGTTGAGGATCGGACCCAGCCAACGCTCAACCTCTTCAACCGGCATGGATTTGCGGTTCGCATAGTCAGCCACCTGGTCGCGCTCCACCTTGGCAACGCCGAAATAATAGGATTCCGGGTGAGCGATATAGATGCCCGACACGGATGAGCCCGGCCACATCGCATAGCTTTCCGTCAGCCGCACGCCAATCTTGTCTTCCGCGTCAAGCAGACGAAACAGCGTATCCTTTTCTGTGTGGTCAGGCTGCGCCGGATAGCCGGGAGCGGGACGGATGCCGCGATAGGGCTCGCCGATAAGTTCATCCGCCGCAAATGTCTCTTCCGGCGCATAGCCCCAGAATTCCTTGCGGACGCGCTCGTGCATGAGTTCGGCAAAGGCTTCGGCAAAGCGATCGGCGAGCGCTTTGACGAGGATCGAGGAATAATCATCATTTGCCCGCTCGAACCGTTCGGCGATGGCGATTTCCTCAATGCCTGCCGTGACGACGAAGCCACCGACATAGTCTTGTGCACCGCTTGACACCGGCGCGACAAAATCAGCAAGAGCGAGATTCGGCCGGCCATCGCGTTTTGAAAGCTGCTGGCGCAGCGTGAACAGCGTTGCGATCTCCTTATCGCGGGCGTTGTCGGCAAAGAGGCGAATGTCATCCCCGACAGACCCTGCGGGCCAGAACCCGATGACGGCCTTTGGATTGAACCATTTCTCATCGATGATCTTTGTCAGCATCGCCTGCGCATCCGCAAAGAGCTGGCGCGCCGCCTCGCCTTGTGCCTCGTCCTGCAGGATCGCAGGATAGCGACCCTTGAGCTCCCAGGTCTGGAAGAAAGGCGTCCAATCGATGTAACGGGCAATTTCCGCAAGATCGTAATTTTCAAAAACGCGAGTGCCCGTAAATTGCGGCTCGGGCGGTACATAAGACGACCAGTCAACCTTATGAGCGTTGCCGCGGGCCTTCTCTAGGCTCAACCTTTGCTTGTCGGCTTCGTTGCGGGCATGCGCTTCCGCAACTTTCTCATATTCCGCGCGGATCGTATCGACAAAGCCGGGCTTGGCATCCATCGACAGAAGGTTCGAAACGACACCCACCGCCCGGCTTGCATCGGTCACATATACGGTCTGGCCATTGCTGTAGCGCGGATTGATCTTGACCGCCGTATGCACACGGCTCGTGGTTGCGCCTCCGATCAGCAGCGGAACATCGAAGCCCTCGCGCTCGAGTTCAGACGCAACATGGACCATCTCGTCGAGCGAGGGCGTGATAAGGCCCGAAAGGCCGATAATATCGACATTCTCGTCGCGCGCCGTCTGCAAAATCTTCGTTGACGGCACCATGACCCCGAGATCGACGATCTCGTAATTGTTGCAGGCGAGGACAACGCCGACAATGTTCTTGCCGATGTCGTGGACATCGCCCTTGACGGTCGCCATCAGCACCTTGCCGGCACTTTCGCGTTTTCCCGATCCGCCATTGGCAAGCTTCTCTGCCTCCATGTAGGGCAGCAGCACGGCGACGGCCTGCTTCATGACGCGGGCGGATTTCACTACCTGCGGCAGGAACATCTTGCCGGAACCAAACAGGTCGCCGACAACGTTCATGCCGGCCATCAGCGGTCCCTCGATGACATGAAGCGGGCGCTCGGCCCGTGCGCGCGCTTCTTCAGTGTCGGCTTCGATGAATTCGGTTATGCCATTGACGAGCGCGTGTTCCAGCCGCTTTTCGACGCTCCATTCGCGCCAGGCAAGATCGCGCTCGCGTGCTTCCCTGCCGGCCGAGCCCTTGTAGCGCTCGGCAAGGTCGAGCAGGCGTTCGGTGGCATCGTCCCGCCGGTTGAGGACCACATCCTCGCAGGCGTCGCGCAATTCCGGATCGATCGATTCGTAAACCGCCAATTGTCCGGCGTTGACGATGCCCATGTCCATGCCAGCCTGAATGGCATGGTAGAGGAAAACGGCGTGCATCGCTTCGCGCACCGGTTCATTCCCACGGAACGAGAAGGAAAGATTGGAAACGCCGCCGGAAATATGAGCGTGCGGCAAGGTCTGCGTGATCTGCCGGGTGGCTTCGATGAAGGCGACGCCATAACCGTTGTGCTCTTCGATGCCGGTAGCGACCGCGAAAATGTTCGGGTCGAACACGATATCCTCAGGCGCGAAGCCAGCCTCACGTGTCAGGAGTTCGTAGGCGCGCGTACAAATCTCCACCTTGCGCTTGAGCGTATCGGCCTGGCCCTCGGTATCGAACGCCATGACGACGACAGCCGCCCCATAGGCGCGAACCTTCCTTGCATGAGCGATGAAGGCGTCTTCACCTTCCTTCATTGAGATCGAATTGACGAGCGGCTTGCCCTGGACACATTTGAGCCCGGCTTCGATCACGTCCCATTTCGACGAATCGATCATTACCGGCACGCGTGCGATGTCGGGTTCGGCGGCGATCAGATTGAGAAAGTCGACCATGGCCTTCTCGCTGTCGATCAGTCCCTCGTCCATGTTGATGTCGATGATCTGCGCGCCGTTTGCGACCTGGTCACGCGCAACATCGAGCGCCGCCGGCAGATCGCCTGCGGTAATCAGCTTCCGGAATTTCGCCGAGCCGGTAATGTTGGTGCGTTCGCCAACATTGACGAAGGCGATATCCTTGGTCAGCGTGAATGGCTCCAGGCCGGATAGCCGCATATGGGTTTCGGTCTCGGGAATGGGGCGCGGCCGGTATTTGCCGACCGCTTCGGCAATGGCTCTTATGTGTTCCGGAGTCGAGCCACAGCAGCCGCCGACAATGTTCAGCAGGCCGTCCTTGGCGAACTCTTCGAGTTGCGCCGCCATCGCTTCAGGACTCTCGTCATATTGACCGAATTCATTCGGGAGCCCTGCATTGGGATAGGCGCACACGAACGTATCGGCGACTGCCGCGATCTCGGCCAGATGGTCGCGCATGGCACTGGCCCCGAGCGCACAATTGAGACCGATGGTGAAGGGCCTGGCATGACGTACGGAGTACCAGAAGGCGGTCGGCGTCTGTCCCGACAGGGTGCGTCCGGAAAGATCTGTGATGGTCCCGGAGATCATGACCGGCAGGTTGATTGCCTTTTCCTCGAAGACTTCCTGCGTCGCGAAGATGGCAGCCTTGGCATTCAGCGTGTCGAAGATCGTCTCGATGAGGATGATGTCGGCGCCACCGTCGATCAATCCCCTCACCTGCTCGGCATAGGCCGCCCGCAGGGTATCGAACGTCACCGCGCGGTAGCCCGGATTGTTCACGTCAGGCGATATCGATGCCGTGCGGTTCGTCGGTCCGAGCGCGCCCGCAACGAAGCGGCGCTTGCCGTCCTTCTGCTCCGCCTTCAGCGCGGCGCGGCGCGCAAGCCGGGCGCCATCGCGATTGAGCTCATAGACCACGTCCTCCATGCTGTAGTCGGCCTGGGCGATCGTGGTCGAGGAAAAGGTATTGGTCTCGAGTATGTCGGCGCCGGCCATTGCATAGGCGTAGTGGATGTCCTCAATCGCCTGCGGTTCGGTCAAGATGAGAAGATCGTTGTTGCCCTGGAGGTGGCAGGCGCAATCGGCGAAACGCTCGCCGCGAAAATTTTCCTCCTTCAGGCCGAGGCCCTGGATCTGCGTCCCCATGGCGCCGTCAAGGATAAGGATTCGCTCTTTAGCTGCCTGCGTCAGCGCTGCAAAAACCTCGGAGCCGTCGCGGGGTGCCGCTTCCGGGCCGAGCAATTTTTCGCCAATCGTTCCAGATGCAATACCCATGACTCGAAATGTCTCATAATGATTTTTAGGGAGGCGCAAAGGTCACATAAAGATATCTTTATGTCAACAAGTCAGTTCTAATGGCGGCAAATAATGTCGCAACGCCGCAGGCGCACCACCATGCCCGCAGCGCCCTCCCGAGGCTCGTCCGAGACATAGGAATCGCTCGGTTACTTGTTGAGAATGAGTTTGCCCTGGCGCGTGATCTTCAACCGGTACAAGGAGCCGCCATGTTCGATACCAACTTCCTTATTGCCTTTAAAAAGCACTTCACTACCTAGAACGCGGAATTCAGGCGCTGATGGCTGGACAGGCGCGGCAGGTCGCGAGACAGGATTTGGAAGGCGGACCTGAAGGTCGATGATCTGGCGGCGGGACATTTTGGGCCTTTCGTTGAACGGCAACCCGCGTCGGCCGCCGTTCAATAAACTTGATAAGTATATTCATATTTAATCCGAACACTCGGATCAAGTCAATCAATCGAAAGTCAGACAACATCGCTGGAACCGGATTTCAGTCAAAAAGAAAGGCCCTTGCGGGCCTTTCGATCGCAAGCTGGACAGACCAGCCTTAATCAGAACGGTGAATCCGGGAAGTAGAATTCCTTGGCGTTGTCCTTGGTCACAAGGGTTGCGTCGAGGATGTACTTGCCGCGCACCGGAACCTGATCGTAGAAGTTCGCAACCGTCAGTTCCATCGCTGTTGCAACCATTGATGGCGGGTAGAGAACGTTGATCGGGGTCATCTTGTCGCCGTCGGCAACGCGCTTGATCATGTCCTTCATACCGGCGCCGCCGATGACCATCTTGATGTCGGTGCGCTTAGCCTGATCGATGGCTTCGAGCACGCCAACTGCCATGTCATCGTCCTGGCACCATACGGCGTCGATCTTCGGGAACTTGGTCAGATAGTCCTGCATGATCTTGAAGGCATCATCGCGCGACCAGTTGCCGAACTGCTTGTCGAGAACCTTGATCCCGCTGCCGGCAATCGCATCGTCGAAACCCTTCTGGCGCTCTTCGTCAATGACGATCGGGAGGCCCCGGATGACAACGACGTCGCCGGTCTTCAACGTATCCTTGAGGTATTCGCCGGCGACGCGGCCGAGCTCCGGATTGTTGCCGGCAACATAGAGATCCTGGATCGTCGGATCGGAAAGAGCGCGGTCAACGACCGTCACGAAGACGCCCTTTTCCTTTACCGCACGGATCGGATCTGTCAGTTCGTCCGAATTGTGCGGCAGCGTTACCAGCGCGTCGATGCCCTGTGTGGTCAGGTCTTCGAGCGCGTTTGCCTGCGCAGCACCGTCCGGCGAAGTCTTGATGGTGATCTTCAGGCCTGGGTGAGCGGCTTCTAGAAGCTTGGCGGCCCGTTCTGCATGATAGACGACGCCGCCGGTCCAGCCGTGGTCGGCCGCAGGTATAGAGACGGCGATATTGACCTTCTTGTCCTGCGCGTAGGCGAAGGTCATCGTCGAAGCGAGCGCCGCTCCAACAAGACCGATCAATAGTTTACGCATTTGTCTTCTCCCAATTTTCTGCTCGGGCCTTGATTGCGGCGCGGTGGGTGGCCCTGTTCCCCCGTCCGGTCTCGTTGCGATGGCCCTGCCACCGGTTTTCCTCTGCCGGCGTCACGCCTTCTTCTTCTGCAGGGTGCGCTGCACCAGCATGGCGATGATGATGATCGTGCCCTGCACTGCACCGATCAGGTATTCGCTGACGATATTGGAAAGCACCATGATATTGCCCACGACTTCCAGCATGAAGGCGCCGCAGATCGTTCCCCAGATGCGGCCGACGCCGCCGCGCAGCGCCGTACCGCCAATGACGACGGCAGTGATCGCCTGCAATTCCCACAGCATGCCCGTTGTCGTCGTGGCTGCGCCGAGACGCGGCACATAGACGACGACCGCGATGGCGACGCAAATGCCCTGAAGAATATAGGTCATGGCGCGTACGCGGTTGACGTGAATGCCCGAATAGCGCGCGACGTCTTCGTTCGAGCCGACAGCAATCACGTGGCGGCCAAAGGACGTCTTATAGAGAATGAAGGCGCCAAGAACTCCGACGATGATGATGATCCAGACCGGTATCGGCAGGCCAAGAAACACGCCGGTGTAGACAGGGCGGAACATGTTGCGCATCGCGATCGATTTCATGGCGATCGAGCCGCCATCCGCCAGCCACACGGTCACGGAGCGAAAGATCGCCATGGTGCCAAGCGTTACGATGAAGGGCTCGATCTTGCCGATGGTGATCACAGCACCATTGAGCAGACCCGCCAGCGCACCGACGCCGATGGCAACAACGACGCCTGCCGCAAGCATCGCCATGTCGCCATCGACCGCACCTGAATTCAGGAACAGGATCATGATGCCGGCGACGAGCGCCGCCATCGAGCCGACCGAAAGATCGAGCCCGCCCGCGGAAATGACGAAAGTCGCGCCAACGGCAATGATGGCGATGAAGGACGAGCGCGTTAAGACATTGAGCAAATTGTCGATCGAAAGGAAGTTCGGATTGACGAGCGCGCCGAGGACGAACAGCGCCGCCAACGCCAGGAATGGCGCAACCGCCGTCTTGTCGAGATCCGCCAGTTTGCGGCCAAAACCGCGTGTGTCGGTGATAACCTTGGTGTCGCTCATGCGTTCCCCGCACTGTAAAGCTCTGCTTCGTTGATCTTGACGCCGGTGGCGTAGACGACGATCTCGTCTTCCGTCATCGCGTCGCCGGTAACCTCGCCGACAATGCGCGACGAACGCATGACGAGAATGCGGTGGCAGATGCCGATGAGTTCCTGCATTTCGGAGGATATGACGACGACGGATTTGCCTGCCTTCGCGAGATCGGCAATGAACCTGTAGATCTGTTCCTTGGTGCCGATGTCGATACCGCGCGTCGGCTCATCAATGATGACGATGCTCGGCTCGAGCAGCATCATCTTGGCAAGGAGCAGTTTCTGCTGGTTGCCGCCTGAAAGCTGTCCAGCAAGAAGGTCGCGCCGGCGCGCCCTGATGTCGAAATCAGCGATTGCCTTGTCGAGGCTCTTGTCCTCGCGCTTGCGCTCGATGAGCGGCCCGTTGGTAAATTTGCCGAGCGTCGCCAGCGTCAGGTTGGTGCGCAGGTCTTGCGCCAGCAAAAGGCCTTTGCCCTTGCGATCCTCACTCAGATAAACGATGCCCGCTGACATGCTGTCGCGCACGCTGTGAAACTTGACCGGCTTGCCATTGAGTTTGACCTCGCCATGGGCAGTGCGCAGGCCGACAAGACCCTCGAACAATTCCGTGCGCCCGGCGCCGATCAGGCCTGCGAAGCCGAGGATTTCACCCTTGCGCAAGACAAAGCTCGCATCGCTGGCATAGCCCGGCACGTCAAAATTCTTTACCTCGAGAACGTTTTGCCGCGTCGCAGTATCCTCGCGTTCGGGATAGAGCTTCGACATGTCGCGCCCGACCATGAGGCGCGCCATGTCGACTGGCTGCAGTTCCGCCGCATGGCGGGTTGCAATCAGCTTGCCGTCGCGCAACACGGTGATCCGGTCGGCGATTGCCGCGACTTCCGGCAGGCGATGCGAGATATAGAGCACGGCGACGCCCTTGTCGCGCAGATCGCGGATGACCTTGAGCAGGGCTTCGGTCTCGAAGGGCGTCAGCGAGGCAGTGGGTTCGTCGAAGATGACGACACGATGCGGCACCTGCAGGGCGCGCGCGATCTGGACCAACTGGCGGCGGGCAATCGATAGCCGCGCAATCTGCGTCGTCGGCTCAATTTCTGCACCGAGGCTGCGCACCGCTTCTGCGGACTGACGGTTCATTTCGCGGTCGTTGACCATCAGACCGCGCTTCAGTTCCCGGCCCATGAAGATGTTCTGGGCAACCGTCAAATCCGGCGCGAGCAAAATCTCCTGGTGGACGAGCACGAGGCCGCGGTGTTCTGCATCTACGGGACCGTTGAATATGACGGGCTCTCCGTCAATCGCCACCGCTCCACGCGTCGGCGAAAGGTGGCCGCTCAGGAGCTTCATCAGGGTCGACTTGCCAGCACCATTCTCGCCGATGATGGCATGCACCTCGCCCGGCATGACCGACAGGGTTATATCGGTCAGGACCTCGACCGGGCCGAATGCCTTGGCTATGCCACGCGCCTCGAGGACGGGGAGCGAAGTGCTGGTCTCTCCTGTGGGTGCCACGCTCATGATTGGCACCTCCCTCTGTCCTGCCGATTGCCCATCACACCTTCGTCCAGACGCCGCCGGCTTTCGACGATTTCACCGCGGCTTCGATGAATTCCATGCCTATGAGACCATCTTCCACGGTTGGGAATACTACATCCTTTGGCGCCTTCTTGCCGGTGCGCGCAGCGATGATGGCCTGCGCCGCCTCGCTGTAAATATTGGCGAAACCTTCCAGATAGCCTTCAGGATGGCCGCTTGGCACGCGCGTCAGGCGCGCCGCCTCGGGCGAAGCCCCCGCCCCGCCCCGGGTCAGCAACTGCTTGGGCTTGCCGAATGGCGTGTACCAGAGATAGTTCGGGTCGGCCTGGGTCCATTCGAGACCGCCCTTGGTGCCGTAGACGCGCAGCTTGAGCCCGTTTTCGTTGCCGGGCGCCACCTGGCTTGCCCAGATCATGCCCTTTGCTCCACCGTCAAAGCGGAGCAGGATTTGCACGTCATCGTCGAGCACCCTGCCCTCGCCGAAACTGGTCAATTCGGCACACAGCTGCTTGAGCTTCAGCCCCGAAACGAAACAGGCAAGGTTATACGCGTGCGTGCCGATATCGCCGATGGCTCCGCCAGCCCCCGAGCGTTTCGGATCGACGCGCCATTCGGCCTGCTTGGAACCCGTGGCCTCGGTCTTTTCAGTCATCCAGTCCTGCGGATACTCGGCCTGCACCACGCGCAGGTCGCCGAGCAGACCCTTTGCCACCATGGCCCGCGCCTGTCGGATCATCGGGTATCCGGTGTAATTGTGGGTGAGGATGAACAGCTTGCCGCTCTTGCCGGCAAGCGAGACCAGTTCCTTGGCTTCCTTCACCGTCGTCGTCAGCGGCTTGTCGCAGATGACATGAATGCCGGCCTTCAGGAATGCCTTGGCGGCTGGCGCGTGCATGTGGTTGGGCGTGACGATGGAAACCGCCTCGATGCCGTCCGGCCGCTTGGCCTCCTGCTTGGCCATATCCTCGAAGGAGGTGTAGGCACGCTCCTCGGCGATGCCGATCTCGCGTGCCGACGCCTTGGCTCGTTCCGGATCGGACGATAGGGCGCCGGCGACCAGCTCATATTGATCGTCGATACGCAAGGCGATGCGGTGCACCGCCCCTATGAAGGCGCCTTGCCCGCCGCCGACCATGCCGATGCGAATGCGGCGTGACGCCGGCTTTTCCTTCGATGCTCCGATGACCATCTCGTTCCCCTTACTTCAAGCCAAGTATGCGGCGATTTGCGGCCTCATCGGTGCCGGCTCCGGCAAAGTCGTCGAACGCGCGTTCGGTCACACGGATGAGATGCGCATTAATGAACTCGGCGCCCTCGCGCGCACCGTCCTCGGGGTGCTTCAGCGCGCATTCCCATTCCAGAACAGCCCAGCCATCAAAATCATGGGCGGTCAATTTCGAGAACACCGCGCCAAAATCCACCTGACCGTCGCCCAGCGAACGGAAGCGACCGGCGCGGTTGACCCATGATTGGAACCCGCCATAGACGCCCTGGCGCCCCGTCGGATTGAACTCTGCATCCTTGACGTGGAACGCCTTGATCCGCTCGTGATATATGTCGATGTAGTCGAGATAGTCGAGCTGCTGCAGTACGAAATGCGAGGGATCGTAGAGCAGATTGGCACGCGTATGATTGTTCACGCGCTCCAGAAACATTTCGTAGCTTATGCCGTCATGGAGATCCTCCGAAGGATGAATTTCATAGGCGGCGTCGATACCCTGCTCGTCGAGATAGTTGAGGATGGGGGTCCAGCGTTTGGCAAGTTCATCGAACGCTGTTTCGACCAGACCGGCCGGACGCTGCGGAAACGGATAAATATACGGCCATGCAAGGGCGCCGGAGAAGGTCGGCATGGATTTCAGGCCGAGATGTTTTGACGCCCGCGCAGCGCGCTTCAATTGATCAACCGCCCATTCCTGACGCGCCTTGGGATTGCCATGCACTTCCGGTGCTGCAAATCCATCCATCATTTCGTCATAGGCGGGATGAACGGCGACGAGCTGCCCCTGAAGATGGGTGGCAAGCTCGGTGATGGTCAGGCCATGCGCCGACGCCGTACCGGCGAGTTCGTCGCAATAATCCTTGGAATCCGACGCTTTCTTCAGGTCGATCAAGCGCGCATCCCAAGCCGGAATCTGTACCCCTTTATAACCGAGGGATGCGGCCCATCCGCAGATGGCATCGAAGGAATTGAATGGCGCCGCATCGCCCGCGAACTGTGCGAGAAAAATGGCTGGTCCCTTGATCGTCTTCATGAATTCCTCCCTTAAGTCTCCTGCCGTCAGGGCATGTTGTCCCTGAGAAAAATATCGATGCGAATGTGCTCTTGCCCCGGAACGATGGGGCGTCCCTCGCGCAGCGCCGTCAGGATGCGTGCGGTGCTGCGCGCCATATGGCCTGCATCCTGGTTGATAAGCGCATCGACGGTGCCGCGCACCAGATGCCGCCGCGTCGAGGGCGTCAGTTCGTGGGCAACGAAAATCACGTCGGAGACGTGGCCGCTTGCCTCAAGCGCCTTGATCACGCCCGCCTGTCCGCCGCCGGCATTATAGATTGCGACAAGATCCGAATGGTCCTTCAAAAGCGCGCCTGCCGCCGCTTCGACGCGGGCGTTCTCGTCGCGGGCTTCGCGCACCGGCAATACTTCGAGGTTCGGGTACTCGCGTGAAATGATCTGCTCAAAGCCAAACTGGCGTTCGATGTGATCGCGCAGGGCGAGCGACCCCGCGATCATACCGACCTTGCCATTGCGCGGCCCGACAAAGCGGCCAATGAGCGAGGCTGCCGTGCGACCGGCAGCAAAATTGTCGATCCCGACATAGTGGGCGCGGCGGGAATTCGGAACGTCCGATACGAGTGTCAGTACAACGACCCCGGAATCGGCGAGCGCGTTGATAGCCTCGGTCACGGCCGGATGATCGAGCGCGACGACGGCGACGCCATCTATTCCGGAAGGAAGGCTTTCCAGCGCCGCTGCAACGGCGACGCCGTCAAAGGTATCGACATGCTCGATCGAAAGTCGCACGCGCTCCTGCAGCTGGCGCTCGCGTGTTGCGCGAAACTCGGCGGCGAGGCTTTGCATGAATTCGTTTTCGCCGGTCGGCAGAATGATGCGGAAGTCGTAGTCACGCACGCGTGCAAGGCGCGAGGCATGTGGGTCCGACAGGAAACCAAGCTGTTTTATGGCCGCATTGACGCGCTCGATGGTGCGTGCATGCACGCCCATCCTCCCGTTCACGACGCGATCAACCGTTGCGAGACTTACACCGGCTTCTCGGGCGACGTCTTCAAGCGTCATTTTCCCCACGAGAATTCTCCTCCGGCTAAAGTCTTAGATCAACCCATTGAGGTGTGCAACTCTTTTTGACTTGTTTTGATGGACTGTTTGATGTGTCCACAGCGTTGCAAATATCAAACGACACATAATATAGTAACCTCCCCAATGCGTACCTCAAACGACAAGACAGCCAGCCGCATCTCCAAATGAGCTGTTAAAATCGTCTCGGGGTTGCCACTCAGAAGTTAGCGCAAAGGTGAGCCACTTTGCCGTACGGAGCGCCGCAGCCCGGATCGGTTCTTATCCGTGATACTAGAATCGGAAGCCGTCAGGCATGCCGTCCAACATGCATCTGCGATTAATCACGCAGAAACTAGCAAAATATGATAGGGAATTAGAATTCCACCGGTGACATCGTAAAGATCATCGAAGCCAGCGCACGACCGAGAAATTCCTTAGCCGAAAGGTTTGCACTTCAGCGATGACTCACGGCTTAAGGGCGCTTCGTTCAACTCGCTGGAAGATGGGGCTTTTCTACGTCAGCGATGGCATTCACAGCCAGGTAGATCCAGTGGACCGACTTCACGGCAAGGCGCCAAATCGCCTGCAATCCGAAGAATCAATGCCGCGCACTGGTGCTTTGATCATGGGAAGTAATCGCAGCGGCCGCATGGGGTGCCAACGGACCCACACACGAGCGGATGCATACATCCAACAGATGCGGCATGAAATATCGTTGCGCCGGCGGCGATGTCGGACAATCGTTAGGTTGCCCAACTGATGACCGAGAGACTACAATGGCAAAACCCTCTTCGCGAGAAACCAGCGAACCAACGGGCGACTACATCATCTACGTAACAGAAGCATATAGCCTCAACTCAAATTGGATGCCGACCGCCCGCTATTATTCTGGGACCGTCTTGTTCGAGGCACAGAGCGGCAAAATACACTTCACTCATGTGAAACGCGCCACGCTGAAACTAAGAATGGTGCATTTCTGCATTCCTGACAATCCAACTGCCGACGCTAAAGCTCGGGCTGCCGAACACAAGCGCTATGTTCGCGCGTTGGAACTGTATCGGGAGTACTATAGGCGTACAGGCAGCGTTACGAACTCCTTCGCGAGACGGACCGGTCTCTGCCCTATCTGCCCGAGGTCTCAGCGCTCAAGCTTGCTCGATGAAGGCGCATTGTTGCCCGTCTGGAACGGGGCCGATCGCAGACAGTCCGCTGCTAGAATACTCGACGCGAAAGCGGACATTTGGTGATGAAACTCTTTGGCCACGGCATGCGCGACGCGAAGGAGATCGCCGTGACAGCGGTCCAGCAAGAGACACATGTTTCTGACATCGGCGCCGAGCGGGGTAGCAAGCTTAATTAGTACAATTGATGGCTCGCATTGGCTTCAGTCTGCCCGGAGGGCGAAGACCGCTAATACAATTCCGACGCATATCACCATCAGAGCAATGGCAATGAGGATTGGATGCTCCATAATGGGCATCGTTATCCGAAAACCGGTCGGTAGTCCACGCGAAGTCTGCTATTTTTGCATCCAAAGGAGAAACGAACGATGAGCCAAAATGCCGAATTATTGGCGGAGATCGACAGACGGGCATAACGCCCGAAGGCTGCTGATCTCAATATCCGCCATGTGTCGAAAGAAGTGGAGGACATTCACACGCAGTTCCCACACCGCTGTGAGGAGTATATCAAGAGAAGCTCGAAGAAGCGTTGCGAAAGAACAAAATGGGGAGGAATCGCGAGTAAAAGCACCTTTCCGCTGTTCGCCGGATCAATGGGCGTCGGGCCTTTACATGACGCTCCGCCACACAGTGAAAAATATCTATGCCCCTGCCGGACAGGGCTTGATGTATCGGTTTCAAAATCTCACGAAGTTCGTTCCAAGTAATCATAGTGCCATCGGTCAAGCATATTTCTAATCATTTCCGTGCATACTCATATACACAACTAATCTATCATCCCCATTCGGCTGGTTTACTGTGAGAGCTGCGGATAGACCGGATTCGGTTCGCCCTCTTGCCACTGGGTGATGACCAGCTCGGAATCGACAGGACGGACTTCCAGGATAAACAAGCCGGTCCGAATTACATCTCCCACCTTACGTTGGTCTAGGCTTCCGCCGCTTGGAGCGCCGCATTGGATCACTAGCTCGTGCCTTTAGTCCTAATTCTCTTGGGACCTAAGTGTTTTTAAAGTCGCAGGACCTTCAGAACTATCAAGCTGTCCTGCGCCTCGCCATCATCCGACCATCGAAACTCGTGCCAATCATGTTGACAATCCCGAGCGAATAGCAGGGGCGGTCAAGAAGAACCAGATCACGGGACAACGCAACAAGCGTCCGCATAAGCGGTGCGGTCAGAATACGCCATCATGGCGATTTCTGCAGGGGTTAAAGGGAGACTAACAAAATGGTAAACTATATCCGTTCCGATCTGGACTTCATTCTCGAGCAGATTAAGATCGCCGAAAAGCACGCCGCATACGTTGCCAATCCCAATGATCCGAACGCTGCGCCGCTCTTCGGTGTGGGCATTGCCGGCCAAGTTGGGTCCGTTCCAGCCTATACACTTAGCCTGGGGCTGCGGACCGTCGACGGTTCTTACAACAACCTGTTGCCAGGACAAGAAACGTGGGGCTCTGCAGACCTGCCGTTCCCGGAATTGCTTGATCCTGCATATCGCAATGCTGATGGCACCCTGTTCGATCCCGATGGTCCCGGGCCGGCTCCGGCGATGCCGACGTCCCCCAACTATAATCCGTCGAACAACCCCAATTCGCTGGTATTCGACTCAAGCCTGCGCACGATCTCCAACCTGATCGTTGATCAGACGCTCGGCAACCCCGCGGCTATCATCAAGGGTTTGCAGGTGGGCGGCTTAGTCGCCGCGGACCTTGCTAATGTGGCTCTCGTGCAGAATATTTATGCCGCCTACAAGCCTTTTGCTGATGCAGAATACCAGGCGCGCGTTGTCATGGAGAACGCAAAATCAGCTGCCAACGCCCTCAGCGACGGCGATCCGCTCACGCCGCCGAGTGCCGCCGAACAGGCGGCTCTCGATGCGCTGGCAACGGCGACGGCTGCGCACGATGTCACCGTAACCGATCTTGAAGCGGCGAGCGTCGTTCGCGATACCGCACTTGAGCCGTTCGGCATCGCCATGGATGGCGAGAACGTCCAGATCACCAACGTCTCGCCCGACGTCGGCCTGTCGGCTCCGTTCAATTCCTGGTTCACCCTATTCGGCCAGTTCTTCGATCACGGCCTTGACCTTGTAAACAAAGGCGGCAGTGGCACGGTGTTCATTCCGCTACAGCCCGATGACCCACTATACGTTGAGGGCAGTCACACCAACTTCATGGTGCTGACGCGCGCTACGGTGGGCCCTGGTGCCGATGGCGTTATGGGAACGGCCGACGACACGCGTCCAGTCAACACCACGACGCCTTTCGTCGATCAAAACCAGACCTATACTTCGCACGCCTCCCATCAGGTTTTCTTGCGTCAATACGCAATGGGCGCGGATGGCAAGCCGCACGCTACCGGCAACCTCATTGAAGGTGGTGGTGCGCAGCCGGGTGGTATGGCGACCTGGGCTGATGTCAAGGAACAAGCCAAGATGCTTGGCATTCTCCTGACCGACCAGGATGTTGGCGCTGTGCCTCTGCTGCGCACCGACGCCTATGGCAACTTCATCCCAAATGCCGCGGGCTTTGCCCAAATCATTACAGGCGTCGGGACCGATGGCATTCCCAATACTGCAGACGACATCGTTATCTCAGGCACGCTCGACGCGCCGGTGCCGCTGACGGGTGCAATTCGCATCAATGCGGCATTTCTGGCCGATATCGCCCATGACGCGGTTCCAAACGGCATTGCGGACGGCGACATCGAAATCGGCCTTCAGAACCCCGGCAACAACCCGGCCGTCTATGATAACGAATTGCTTGATGCGCACTTCATTGCTGGCGACGGCCGCGTGAACGAAAACATCGGTCTCACCGCCGTGCATCACATTTTCCACTCCGAACATAACCGGCTTGCCCAGCATACCAAGGAAGTGGTGCTCGCCAGCAAGGATATGGCATTTATCAATGAGTGGCTCGACGTCGACCTGACGCAGACGCAGGTCGATGCCATCCCGACGGACCCGATTGCTCTTGCAGCTTATGCCGACACCCTGACCTGGGATGGCGAACGCTTGTTTCAGGCCGCCAAGTTCGGCACGGAAATGCAGTACCAGCATACCGTGTTCGAGGATTTTGCCCGCAAGATTCAACCCAATATCGATTTCTTCGTGGTGCCTGACGGCTATCACGCCGACATCAACCCTGCCATCGTCGCCGAGTTCGCTCACGTGGTTTACCGCTTCGGCCATTCCATGCTGACCGAGCAGATCGACAGGCTCGATGCCTCGTTCACCAATGATCAGATCAGCCTTATTCAGGGTTTCCTCAATCCGATCGAGTTCGACTCAGGCCACACCATCGCCGACGGCATTGCTGCGGGCGACATCATCCGCGGCATGACGCGCCAGGTCGGCAATGAGATCGACGAGTTCGTCACCAGTGCGCTGCGCAACAACCTGCTCGGCCTGCCCCTCGACTTGGCAACCATCAATCTGGCGCGTGGCCGGGATACCGGCGTGCCCTCGCTGAACGCCGCTCGCCGCGATTTCTACGAGGCAAGCTCGCATGCGCCTGAACTCAAGCCCTACGATAGTTGGGTGGAGTTTGCCGGTAATCTCAAGAATGAAGCCTCCGTCATTAACTTCATGGCGGCTTATGGCCTCCATTCTTCCATCACCGGCGAAACGACGATCGAAGGCAAACGCGATGCCGCCATGCTGCTGATCTTCGGCGACATGGATATCGACGGCGATGGCATTGTCGACCTTGCGCCCGCTGACCGCCTGGATTTCCTCAACGGCACCGGCGCCTGGGCCAATGTCAACGGCATCACCACAACCGGTTTGGACAATATCGACCTGTGGATCGGCGGTCTCGCGGAAAAGATCCTGCCGTTTGGCGGCATGCTCGGTTCGACCTTCAACTTCGTGTTCGAAGTTCAGCTCGAACAACTTCAGGACGGCGACCGGTTCTACTACCTACAGCGCCTTGACGGCCTGCATCTGTTGTCTGAAATGGAAAATAACACTTTCGCCAAGATCATCAGCCTCAATGCCGACGCGGGCCACCTTCCTTCGGACGTGTTCTCAACCCCCGGCCTGATCCTGGAAGTAGACCGGACCAAGCAATGGAACCCCGGCCTCGGCGAAACCGCCGGCGCGGACGGCATACTGCTTGATGACCCGACCACGACGAATGTCGATGAATCTGCAGACAATCTCGGTAACGATCCGACTGGGGGCAGCATTCTGACCCCGCTGGTGATCCGCAACAATCCCGCCACCCCGGGTGCTGACACCAATTACCTGAAATATACCGGCACCGAACACGTTCTGCTTGGCGGCACCGATGGGGAAGATATCCTCATCGGCAGCGAAGGGGACGACACGCTGTATGCCGACGGTGGCAATGACCGGCTCGAAGGGGGCTCCGGTAACGACTCTTACTTCGGGGGCGACGGCGACGACATCATCAGCGATCTGTTCGGCGACGACATCATCCGCTCCGGCGCGGGGCACGATGCGATCAATGCCGGGGCTGGCGTCGATCTGATCGTCGGTGACGCGGGGCAGGACTTCATCATCCTGGGCGCCGACTTGCTCGACGAAGCCTTTGGCGGCGTCGGCAATGACTTCGTGCTCGGCAGCAAGACCACCGAGCAAACGCTGGGCGGAGAAGGCGACGACTGGATCGAGGTGGGAGCGTGGACCGGCGCGGTCGGCGACGATTTCGACGACCAGTTCCAAGCCGACGCGGTCAAGGGGCATGACGTGTTCCATGGCGACGGCGGCTTTGACGAGTTCATCGGCGAAGGCGGCGACGATATCTGGTTCGGCAGTCTCGGCCGTGGCAAGTTCGACGGCATGTCCGGCTATGACTGGACTACTTATGCCGACATGAACTTCCCTGTCGACGTCGATCTCGCGCGGCAGATCCTCCCCGGCGTACCGGTGCTTCCAGCCAATGTGGCGCTGGATACCTTTACCCAAGTGGAAGGTGCCTCGGGCTCCAAATTCGCCGACGTGATCCGCGGCACCGACGTGACCGCCGCAGATGTGCCGACCGAAGGCTTCCGTGGCAGTGCACTCGACGCCGAAGGCCTCGCCCTGATCGACGGGCTCCAGCAACTGCTGGTCGGCGCGGGCGCGACCTCGTTCGATGCCGAGGGCAGCTTCGTCGGCGGTAATATCTTGCTCGGCGGCGACGGCAGCGACCTCATCGAAGGCCGCGGCGGCGATGACATCATCGATGGCGACAAATGGCTGCGGGTGCGCATCGCTGTGATGTCCACCTTCGACGCCAATGGTCCGACCGGCAACACGGTGCTTAGTTACCATGACTCAATGAAGACGCTGGTTTCGCAGGTTATGTCCGGAACTATCAATCCCGGCCAGCTCAAGATCGTCCGCGATATAGTCTCGACCGGAGATGCCACGCCTGACGTCGACACTGCCGTCTATTCGGACCTGCGTGCCAGTTATTCGTTCTCGGCCAATGCCGACGGCACGCTGGTGGTTTCCCATACCGGTGGCACTGCGCTTGACGGCACCGACATGCTGCGCAATATCGAACGGTTGCAGTTCAGCGATGGCACTGCAATCAACGTCATCGTGGGCACGCCGTTCAGCGACAACGGCCTTCCTCCGCAGGGTACCGGGCCATTGAACCAGCCCGCGCTCGACGGCACGGCACAGGACGACTTGATCATTGGCCTCGCCGGTGCCGACGTCCTCAACGGCAACGCTGGCAACGACATCCTTGTTGGTGGTGCCAACGGTACGGCGGCGACGACGACGACGACGACGTTTGCCGACAACTTCGAGCAGGGCAACAACAACAACAACAACGGCAACGCGAACTTCGCGTCGAACTGGGTTGAGGCCAATGACTCTGGTGGCACGACCAGTGGCCAGATCCGGATTGACGACGGCAACAATGTTCTTCGCTTCTACGGCGGCACGCCGGCTAACGATTACAATGGTGCGCAGATCACGCGGACCATGAACCTCTCTACCGCCTCAACTGCCACCATCACGTACTCGGCTAATCCGGACGGTCTCGACGCCGGCGAAACCGTAACGGTCCAGTTCGCGGCCAATGGCACGAACTTCGTAAACCTTCAGACGATCAGTGGTGACGGCAACGCAACCAACTATACCCATACCGTCACCGGTCCATTTGCGGCAAACGCGGCAATCCGCTTCGTGACCACGGCGATCAACGCGAACGGCGAAGGAGTCAGCATCGACGGCCTTGCCATCAGCTACTCGACAGTTGCTCAAGTAGCCGGCGTGGATACCCTCAACGGCGGACTCGGGGACGACACCTACTCGTTCAGCCTCGGTGATGGCAACGACACCATTAACGAAGCGGTTAACGCATCCAGTGGTGGTACAGCGGATCGGATTTCGATCCTGGCGCCGACCACCGGCATCGATCCAGTGACTCTGTTGCCGATCATGACGATGACGGCGCTCAACGCCAATGACAGCAACACCGCGACGACCACCGGCGACCTGGTCATCAACTACGGACTGGCTGCGGGTAATTCGCAAACGATCACGGTGGCCGGCCATTTCAACGGTGCCAATGCTGAGACGGGTGTCGAACGCATCAACTTCAACGGGGCCACATACGAGGGCTACGCGCTGGGTGCCGAGGATTACCTGATCAACCGGGCGGACCCCAACAACACTACCCGCGTCGACCTGACCGGCTCGCTCGTCAACAATTTCGTGGCTGGCGAGAATGGCACCAATGACACCATCACCGGCGGCAGCGGCAATGACCTGATCTTCGGCGGCACCGGCAACAATACGCTGAACGGCGGACTTGGCGACGACCTTCTGGTTGGCGGCACTGGCACCGATACGCTGGATGGCGGCGCTGACCTCGACACCATGGTCGGCCTGGGCGGCAACGACACCTATATCGTCGATGATGTCGGCGATGTGGTGGTCGAAGCCCTCAATGCGGGCACCGACACGGTGGAAACCCTGCTGGCTGCACTCTCTATCGAACTGATGGCCAATGTCGAAAACCTGACCTATACCGGCGTCGATGCCGACCAGTTCGTCGGTACCGGCAATGCGGGCAATAACGTAATCAGCGGCGGCGATCTTGCCGATACGCTGAGCGGTCTGGCCGGCAACGACACGCTGCAAGGCGGGCTCGGAGCCGACACGATGACCGGCGGCGACGGCAGCGACGTCTACTTCGTGGACGAAGTTGGCGATGTGGTGACGGAGACCTCCGCGCTGGTGACGGACATCGATCGGGTGGAATCCGACGTGACCTTCGTGCTCGGGGCCAATATCGAAAACCTCGACCTCAACGGCGCCAATGCCGACATCAACGGTACGGGTAACGCTCTCAACAACATCATCAACGGCAATGACGGCATTAACCAGTTGTTCGGCGGTGGCGGTAACGATACCCTTGCCGGCAATGACGGCAATGACCTGCTCGACGGCGGCGAGGGTAATGACATCCTCAATGGCGGCGACGACAACGACACCATTATCGGTGGTGCCGGCAACGACACCATTGACGTGGGCAACGGTTTCAACACCATCGTCTATAACGCTGCCGGTTTCGGTGCGGATACGATTGCAAGCTTCGATGCAGCTGGCGGAACTCCCGCAACTCAGGACCGGATCGATCTCAGCGGGCTCGGGGTCACGGCGGCGAATTTTGCCCAACGTGTGTTCGAATCCACTTCTGGCGGTAACACGATCATTACAGTGCGTGAGAATGGAGCGGCATCGGCGATCCAGGGCACGATCCAGATCAACGGCGTCACCAACGCCAATATCGATATCACGGACTTCACCCTGGCGGCAGCTGCACCTCCCGTGTTCGGCGTCGGCACTGCTGCCGCCAACACGATTACCGGCAACGCTGCTGCAAATACCATTAATGGCCTCGGGGGCAACGACACTTTGAGTGGTGCCGGCGGCGACGATGTCATCAACGGCGGCGAGGGTGCAGACGTCCTCAACGGCGGCGATGGCAACGACACGCTCAGTGGAGGAACAAATATTGCCGACGGCACCTATGCAGATACTTTCAGTGCCGTGGCTTACAACAACAATAACGGGACGCTCAACTTCGCTGGTAACTGGACAGAGACTGGTGACAACAACTCAGCGACGAATGGCGATATTTTTGTCACCAACAATCAACTGAGGTTTGCTGGAACGATCGACACCAATGATTTCATCCAGCGCTCGATCAATCTTACTGGAGCCACTGCACCGACCCTGTCCTTCAATTATCAGGGTAGCGCCACTGGCGAGACCATCGCTGTTGAAGCATTGAATGGCGGTACTTGGCAGTCTCTCGGGACGCTGGGAGGAGCAACCAGCGGCGCATTCGTCGCCGCACTTGATCCGGCCCACTCGGCTATTCGGTTCCGTACGACAAGCGGTTTTGATGCCGCCGAGACATTCAATATCGACAATGTAACCGTAACTTTGGGTGCCAACAGCGGTGTCGACACCATCAACGGCGATGCCGGTGACGATACCATCATCTGGAACGCCAATGCGGCGGCTCCGTCCGACGGCCGTGACATCGTCAACGGTGGTACCGAAAACGCACTTGGCGATACGTTCACGATCAACGGCAACGCTAGCGCCGAAACATACCGCATCTACACACGGCTGGCAGCGACAGCCGCCGGCATAGCATCGGCGGCGACGGCCGAGATCGTCATCACACGTGCGGTTGGCGCCGGGCCTGCGGTAGTCATCGCTGAATTGGCGGAGATCGAGGAAATCCGCGTCAACGGCGCTGATCCTTCGGGTGCCACAGGAGCGGCCGGCGGGGACAACTTCGAGATCATCGGTGACTTCTCGGGTACTAGCCTGCGGCTCAACACCATCACCATCGATGGTGATGCAGGAGACGACAACATCGATATCACGTCACTCAGCTCGGCTCACCGCATTGTCTTCAAGTCCAATGGCGGTAATGACACTATCATCGGAACCCTGCGTCCGCAGGATGTGGTCGAGCTGCCAAGTGGGGCCACCATTGCTGATTATGAGGTGACTATCGAAGACGGTGTCACAACAATGACCAGCGGTGAACATACGATCAAATTCACCGCCCCCGATGGGATGCCGCAGATTGGCAACGACCCGATCGACGATGAAGACGAAGACGACGAAGAAGAAACCGAACTCCCCGGCGGAAATGACGACGAGGAGGATGAGGACGAAGACGACGACAGCGACGATCATCACAATGGCGGTGGCGGCTCCTGTGATGATGATGATGACGATGCTCCGGCACCGGGATCAGACTCGAGCGGAACTGGCGCGCCGGTCATAGGGACAGCCAATGCAGATGTTCTGCTTGGAACGATCAACGGCGAGAACATCATAGCGCTTGGCGGCAATGATACGGTCGTTGGCGGGGGTGGCGCCGATGTCATTCGCGGCGATGAGGGCGATGACTTCATCAGTGCGGAAGGCGGCGATGATATCGCTTTCGGCGGTGCGGGAAGCGACGACATCCTCGGCGGAGCGGGTAACGACATGCTCTACGGCGATGCTGGATCAGACCGCATCTTCGGCGATGCCGGCAATGATCTGATCGATGCCGGGTCCGGCAACGATACTGCGCATGGCGGAGAAGGTAACGACATGTTCGTTGCCGCATCCGGCGACGGCGACGACACCTACTACGGTGACGCCGGCAGCGATACGCTCGACATGGCTGCGATCACAGCGAACCTCACAGTCGACCTTGGAACGGGCTTTGCGGGCCGGGGAAGTGCATCGAGCAGTCAATCAGGCAACGACACACTGTGGAACGTCGAGAATGTCGTGACTGGTTCCGGCAACGATACGATCACTGCAAGCAGCGCCGTCAATGTCATCGACGGTGGCGCGGGCAATGACACCTTCCGCTTCCTCTCTGCAGGGGATGCAGACGGAGATACGATCGCCGGCTTCCAGCCCGGAGACAAGATCGATCTTGGTGGTATCGATGCCAATGGCGGCGCGGCCGGGAACCAGTCCTTCACGCTGGTTGCAGGCTCGACACTGAGCGGTGCCGCACAACTGGTTGTCACGCATGAAACCCGCGAGGACGGCGAATATACGATCGTCCAGGGCAGCGTCGATGGCGATAGTGGGGCAGAGTTGCGCTTGAGCATCAAGGGCAACCACGACCTGACCAACTCGGACTTCCATCTGTAGTCCGAGCACCGACGGCGAGCCGCAACAACCGGCTCGCCGCCCTATACAAATATAAAAAAGGGGGGCTTGAAATGCGTACTAGACTTTATTTTACCAACCCTGCGGGCAGCACAGCTCGCTTTGATCCCTTCAAGCGCCGCACTGCTGGCGCCGCCGGCGCTTCGGACGCGCGCAGCCCGACAAGGACGCTGCATCTGCCCTTGCTCCCTCTCTATCTCTTCGCGATTTGTGTTTGTCAGCCAGCTTTGGGCCAAGCCGCAGTCACTGCCGCCGTGGTCCTGGCAGTCATGACGGCTACTTCGGAAATACTGACGAAGCGCCTTGTCGCTAAGCGGTCGTCCCAGAGGCGGCTACGTGGCGAACGATGGTGGAGCCCGACACATTGATTTGAATTGGAAAGCGCGGTCCGCCCGTGGCGCTCCGCCTAAAGCTTCAACAAGAAACGGTAAGACAAAATGCGCTCGAAAACCCCATTGACTGGCACTAAGCGGAAAAATGCCGAGAAGCTAACGCAAGGCTTTCGCGGGATATTCGTATTTCTCTTCACCACCTCCGGCGTCATCAACATTCTCGCACTGACCGGCTCCTTTTACATGCTGCAGATTTACGATCGCGCCCTGACCAGCGGCAGTGTTCCGACGCTCCTCGCCTTGTCGGCTCTGGCCATTGGTCTCTATTTGTTCCAAGGTATGTTTGATATTATCCGCTCTCAGGTACTGGTGCGTATCGGCGCGCGTCTCGACAGCAGGATCGCTCCGATGGCGCATCAAGTGGCTATCGACATGCCACGCTTTGGTTTTTCAACGGCCGAGGCGCTGGAGCGTGGCCGTGATGTCGATACGGTACGCGGCTTCTTGGGCAGCCAAGGCCCAGTCGCGCTGTTCGACCTGCCATGGATGCCGCTCTATCTCATCTTCGTCTATATGCTTCATCCCTATCTCGGCGCCCTCACCTTTGCCGGCGCATTCATCCTGTCGATGCTGACGATTGCAACCGAGCTGATGACCCGCCGCCTGGCAAGTGCAACCCATCAGGCCGCCATTGCTCGCAACGGGATCGCCGATTCAAACGCCCGAAACGCCGATATTTTGAAGGCGATGGGTTTTGCCGGAAGAGCGGTCGATCGCTTCAATCAAGCCAATCAGGATCACCTCGAACTCCAAACACGCACGAACGACATCAGTGGAACATTTGGAGCGATCTCTCGCGTACTTCGCATGATCCTGCAATCTGCTGTGCTTGGTCTGGGTGCGTGGCTCACGATCCAGGGTGAGTTGTCCGCTGGCGCAATTATCGCCGCGTCGGTTTCTTCAGCCCGTGCTCTCGCGCCCGTCGATCTCGCAATTGGTAACTGGAAGAGCGTCGTCGCTGCGCGCACGGCATTTGGGAGGCTCAAGGAAACCGTCGTAGCATTGTCTTCTATTGAGGCACCGATGGATCTGCCGGCTCCTGTTGGATCGTTGAAGGTTGAAAAGATCACGGTAGCTGCGCCAGGGTCCGGACGGGTGCTTCTTAGTGATGTCACCTTTGAGATCAATGCGGGTCAGGCGCTCGGCATTATCGGACCGAGCGGCGGCGGCAAGACGACACTTGCGCGTGCCCTGACCGGTATCTGGCCAACGCTACGCGGTAGCGTGCGACTGGATGATGCCGAACTGACGCAGTGGTCGGACAGCAAGCTTGGCCAATATCTGGGTTATCTTCCGCAGGATGTGGCACTGCTGGATGCAACGGTCGAAGAGAATATCTCGCGGCTTGAGCCCAAGGTAGACGCACGGGCGATCGTCGAGGCGGCCCAGATCACCGGGATTCATGAGATGATCGTGCGTATGCCGGATGGTTATCGCACGGCGCTTGGTCCGCAGGGTGCCTCACTTTCCGCTGGCCAGCGCCAGCGCATCGGCTTGGCACGTGCCCTTTACCGCAACCCCTTCATCGTTGTCATGGACGAGCCGAATTCCAATCTCGATGGTGAAGGCGAGATGGCACTAACCCAGACGATCAAGGCTATCCGCGAACGCGGCGGTATCGCCATCGTCATAGCCCACCGGCCAAGCGCTTTGGCCGCAGTCGACATGGTCGCCGTCATCCAGAACGGCAAGATGGTGGCTTTTGGACCAAAGGACGAGATTCTCAAATCGTCCACGCCCGCAGAAACAGTCAACCGACCCGCGCCTGCCGCACAAAATGCGCCGCGCGTCACATCGAGGGTTTCAGCATGATGATCGATGTCAAAGGGACCAAAACCACCAAGCCGGAAACGGACGAGTCACATGAACATTATGTCCTGAAGAACCAGGACAAACGCTCCAATGCACCACTGTTCTTTACGGTGTTTCTCACCGGGCTTGCGCTTTACCTGAAAAGCGCATTCCCACGGCTGGGCAGTGACGAGCAGCAAGAAGAAGCCAAGTCTCAAGCGCCGGAGCAGTCTGGGTCGCCTGCGGTTGTGGCAGCTGGCGCTCCCAAAGTTACGACGGAACTCGAAGAAACAGCAAAAGAGAGGTCCGGTTCCGGTGGCCGATTGTTTGGAAGCGGAGACTGGCGCTATGAGCTTTCCGATTCCCCGATGATCGAGTTCCAAAAGCTTAACCTGCCACACACTGTCCTTCTGAAAAAGTTCGGTGGGGTATCGTTCTCGTTCCATGCGGCAAATGACAATGCCTGGCGTGGTGGCAGGGTATCCAATATTGGCTACGGCGGTGGCGGTGGCGGTAGTTCAAATTCCCAGGCTGCGCCTGTGTATGACCTCGACCCGCGCGACGATCCCGAATCTGAGGTGGATGACGAGGACGATGCGGACGAGGAGAAAGCCGTCAATCGTGCGCCCAGGGTCAACGGGCCGGTCTATCTGGCGGACGTCTTTGGGTGTGCGGTCGCCCTGATCGGGCTTTCCGACCTTCTGCGTGGTGCATCTGATCCGGACGGCGATGCTCTCCGCATCGAGAACGTTACCGTGTCGTCGGGGACACTGACGCAGACGCCAAGTGGCTGGTATTTTGATGCGGCGATGCTCGGTCCGGTGACTGTCACCTATCAGATCAGTGACGGCAAGGTGTCGATCCTGCAAACGGCCCAGTTTTCCGTGCTGAAGGCACCGCCGATCATCGGCACCCAAGGCGACGATATCCTCGTCGGAACAAACTGCGCTGACGACGTAGACGGTCGTGACGGAAATGACAATATCGACACCCGGGGCGGCAACGACACGGTCAACGGCGGCAACGGCAATGACCATATCATCACCGGCAGTGGTGATGATCTCATCTTCGCGGGAGCCGGCGACGACATCGTTCTGGCCGGTCTCGGCGACGATCAGGTGTTTGGCGGCAGCGGCAACGACCGTCTGTTCGGGGAAGAAGGTCGCGACACCATCTTCGGTGAAGGCGGCGATGATAGCATCAGCGGCGGAGCGGACGACGACCTGCTGTTCGGCGGCGAGGGCAATGACAGCATTGCCGGTGATCTTGGCCGTGATACCATACATGGCGACGTCGGGAATGACAGGCTGGATGGCGGCGGCGGGAACGATAGCCTCTTTGGCCAAGCCGGAGCAGACGTTCTCGACGGCGGCGCAGACGATGATTTTCTCAGTGGCGGGGATGACGAAGACATCGTGCGCGGCGGCGACGGCAATGATACCGTCGCAGGTGATGTCGATCAGGCAGCCGACCGGTATGATGGTGGCGCCGGCATCGACACACTCGACTATTCCGCAGTCCTGCACGGCAGCACGATCGATCTCGACAAAGGTGCTGCATTCAGTGACGAGATCGGTCACGACACAATCTCGAACTTTGAAGTGCTCCTAGCCGGGGCGGGACAGGATGACATACAAGGCAGCGATGCGGCCGAGGAGATCCATGGCAATGGCGGCGATGACCTGATCGATGGCGGTGGTGGCGCTGACATCGTGTCAGGCGGCGTGGGCGATGATCAGCTGTCTGGTGGAGCAGGAGCGGATAGGGTCAGCGGCGATGCTGGCCGGGATACTGTCACGGCCGCCATGGATGGGGCGGCGGACACCTATGATGGCGGCGCAGGAATCGACACGCTCGACTATTCCGCCGCGTTGATGGACGTGGTTATCGACCTCGTTGCTGCCAATGCCAGCGGCGCGGAAATCGGCAGCGATAGCGTCACCAATTTCGAGGTCATCAAGTCCGGCGAAGGGGATGACGAAATCACGGGGAGTGGCGCCAACGAAACCCTGATCGGCAACGACGGAAACGATGTGATTTCGGACGGGGCCGGCGAAGACTGCGTGCTGGCAGGCACGGGCGACGATATCGTGCAGGCCGCTGCCGACGGAGACGATGATATCTATCGTGGCGAGGAAGGGTCTGACACCCTTGATTATTCGCAGTCGGCACAGGGCGTGCTTGTCGATCTGAACACCGGTACTGCGACAGGATTTGCGATCGGGAATGATGTGATCTCAGGCTTCGAGCAGGTAATCGGAAGTGCTGCCAATGATCAGATTAACATTGGCACAACTGCAATGATTCTAGAAGGCAATGGGGGTGCCGATACTTTTCAGTTCCAGATCCCTGAAGGCAGTTCCAGCGCCGAGGTTATCCACCAGATCCTCGACTTCATGGTTGGCGATCGCATCGAGATGTCGAGGTATGAGATCTTCGAAGATGTCATCGATAGCCTAGAGGACCGCTTTGAAGATACATACGGCGACGACGCCGACGAACAACCGCTGCCAATTCGGGTGCGCCACGAAGGGACTGACGAACTGCAGCAGACGTTAATCGAGGTCGATATGGACCGCGACGAACACTATGAAATGACAATTAACCTGACCGGTCATCACATGCTGATGATCGTTGAAAATCCTTGAATGAACACGTCGTCTTGACGCGAACGGGAGTGAAGAAATGTTCGGCCGCAAAAAACAAAAAGACCTGGGCCTTGGAACGCAGATCGAGCCGGAAAACACCTTCCCGGTGGGCCCACGGGTTTTTGCAGGTATCACCCTTGGCATGCTTCTGTTCGTGGGCGCAGGAGGATGGGCTGCAACCGCGCAACTGACCGGGGCGATCATCGCGCCAGGCATGGTTAAGGTCGACCAAAATTTGAAGTCAATTCAGCACCGCGATGGTGGCATCATCAGTGAGATTGCGGTCAAAGAAGGTGATTTTGTAAGCAAGGGTCAGATTATGCTGCGGCTTGACGATGCCGAAACCAAAGCAGAGCTTTCGATCGTCCGCACGCAGCTCGTCGAATTCATGGCGAAACAGGCAAGGCTCATGGCTGAGCGCGATAATCTCGATGCGATCATGATGTCAGCAGAACTAACCGCACGAACCAATGATTACCCCTACGTGTTCTTTGGTGAGAAGCGTATGTTTGATGGCAACCGTCAAAACCGCGAGAGCCAGAAAGAACAGCTAATCCTTGGCATTGATCAATTGGGTGAGGAGATCAAGGGGCTCGAAGCGCAGCGCGATGCAAAGATCGACGAGATCGCACTGGTGAAGACTGAACACGACAAGATCAAGGGGCTGACCGACAAGCGGCTGATCGAGACTTCGCGCAAGTATGTCATCGACCGGGAAATGGCCAAGCTGTTGGGAGAACGCGGAGAGGTCGAAGCCAATATCGCACGGGCCAAGGCCCGCATGGGTGAAATTCGCCTGCAAATCATTGCCATAGACGAGACTGCCCGTACCGAAGCACAGCGGGAACTCTCCTCCATCGAACCCAAGCTCTCCGAACTTCGGGAACGGCGAGTAGCCATTGAGGATCGGCTGGCGCGAGCCGATATTCGTGCGCCGCTGTCAGGTACCGTCAACGAACTCGCGGTCCACACCATCGGCGGTGTCATAACGCCAGCTGAGAAGCTGGTGACACTCGTGCCGGCCGACGCGGCACTCAAGATCGAGGCAAAATTATCTCCGACGGATATCGACCAGTTATACGTCGGCCAACCGGCAAAATTGCGCTTCTCGGCATTCAACACGCGTACGACGCCAGAACTGCATGGCAAGATTGCCTATGTTTCCGCCGCGACCAGTAGCGACCCAACAACAGGCCAGGTCTACTATCTGTGCGATGTGATCGTTCCCTCGGAGGAGCTTGAAAAGCTCGGCGACAGCAAGCTCATGCCTGGCATGCCAGTCGAAGTATTTGTTTCGACGGAACAGCGCACGGCCATGTCCTTCCTGTCCAAACCCCTCGCGGATCAATTTAATCGCGCTTTTCGCGAACAGTAAGGAAGAGGCATTAGGAAAAACATCTGCGTGCGGTCAGTCTCCAACGTTAAACGAACCTCAACAAATTGGGTTTGACCGTACCACATTTTGAAACCAAAGCAGCAATCTCGCTGGACGCTATGCAGTATGCCAGAACGAGTGGCCGCATCATTTGCTAGGACCAATGCTTCTCACAAAGTTTAGTTTGTGAAACGTCAGCTGTAAACTATCCGTGCAAATGGCTATTGTGGCCTCTCGAGTTATTGAAGACGTGCAACGCCACTGCGACCATCATCTTCATCCAGTTTGTTGCGGTTTATTGTCACTCAAGGCAAGAGCAGGTTCGGAAGTGAGGCAAGGGTTATGTCGGGTCAAATTAAGGTCATCGTAGTAGACGATTATCCGTTATTCCGGACCGGTATAATTCAAACTATCAGTACTGACGAGAATATTACGGTTGTGGGCGAAGGATCAACGGCCGAGGACGCTATCCAACTCAGTTCTCGCTATGCTCCTAATATTGCACTACTGGACATTTCCATGCCAGGTGGTGGCATCGAGGCCGCCAAAAAGCTATTGACGTCGACTAGCCTGACTAAGGTGATATTTCTTACTGAGTTGGAAGCAGAAGACAAAGTATTGGCGGCCATCGACGCTGGCGCCGTTGGGTATCTTCTGAAGGATACCAGTGCTACCGACCTTGTATCGGCGATTAAAATAGTAGCTGCCGGCGGATCCTTCATGTCGCCAATCATTGGATTCCGTGTCGTCGCTCACCTAAGACGACCTTCGGTAGCAGACGTGCTTTCCTCCCTGTCCCCCCAAGAGGAGCGTACGCTTCGCCTAGTCGCGAACGGATTAAGCAATCGGCAGATTGGCGACATCCTCGGGATCGTGGAAAAGTCTGTCAAATCGCACATGACGAATGCAATGGCAAAGCTCGGAGTCCAAAACCGCGTGGCTGCAACCATTGTTGCCCGACAAGGCTGGGGCGAATCGATGGTTAACAACGAGGTGGAAGTCAACTCTGATCATGTGGGAACAAAACGAGTAGTTCGGCCGAGCAACCTTGACAAAAGAGTCGTTGATTAGAAGTTATCCCTGCTCGATGACGGCAAATCGCGAACGCCTTCATAGGCGGCGGAGGCAATTAATCCGAAAGCTGATAATGTGAGAACGGTTGTCAGGCCGAACGCGCGGTCGTCCTAAGGAAGCTACGGAAGCTACGAAGCAATCGTTTTCTCGTCCGCTTTTGGCATTCCGCGATTTTGCTAGAATGTCTGCATCGAAGGCGCGTAGCCGCTCAATTGCAAACTTTCAAATTGGAAACATTCCATTGATACGTGCAGCCACACAGTGAGCGGGGCCGCACGCGCTCAGATCTCAGTGTGCTCCGCTAGCTCCAGTGCATCCTCGATGTCAACAGCAGCCCTCACCGTGAAGGATCTGAATTCACTCCTTGGCGTGACCTGTTCGACGTCGACAACGGCCATATCCGATATTTCGGAGACGCCAAAAACGCCGGGCGGCGACCCAGCCCTGGCTCCACGCAATAGGGTTTTGGCAGAGTCCCAAGCGGCGCCCAACGTCAAATTACATCAGTGTTTGCCGACTTCGCCCAACTATGCCCAGTCAATCGGGCGAGCCGCTGCCCGCCCCAACGCGTGAGTTCTCTACAATCCCGAACAAGTGGTGCTTCAAGGTTTCCCTGATTGTCTGGACAATGAAGTCGAGAACGGGGATCATGAATAGCCCGACAACGGTGCCAGCAATGAGCCGCCAAACACGGTCGCTCCAATCGAGCGCCGGCTTCCTGCCCCTGCGCCCGTCGCGATCACCAGCGGTATAACCCCTAATATTGAAGCCGCAGCCGTCATTAGCACCGGACGAAACCGTTCGGAAGTTCCGGCAATGGCCGCTTCCATCGTGCCCATTCCCTCTTCCCGCCGTTCCTTTGCGAATCGGGTAGGATTGCGGACTGACTGGTTTTGGCGGGCGGTAATGGGTTAGCTGCCGTTTACCAGGAAATCGCTTTCCCCTAGTAGAGAAACATGGGTCTCCTAGAGGCAGCCGCGACACCCCTGCGCCGTTCCACCGCATGTTTCGCTCGCCTCGTGCCCGCAACCAGCGCCCTCGATGAGGTCGACATTGGGTTCCGTATCAATCCACCCTCGCGCCAGGCCCGTCCTCAAAGTCTCCGTCAAGGCGAAATCATGGTTCGCGCAATATTGCCATGGCGGCCTCAAGCCCGCTGGCTTTAACAGGGATACCGAACCCCTCCAGCCCCAGCTGCAGGGCGCCGAGGGTGGCGATCAGCATGAGATCATTGAAATCACCAAGATGACCGATCCGGAACACCCGGTCCCTCAGCTTCGCAAGTCCATTGCCGAGTGGCAGGTTGAAACGTTCGACCATATAGGACCGGAATGCATCGGCGCTTGCGCCGTCAGGCATGACAACCGCCGTAAGCACATTCGACTGGTGATCCTCTTCGACACACAGGACCTCGAGACCCCAGCCGGTAACAGCGGCGCGGGTTGCTCGTCCGTGACGAGCGTGCCTTCGAAACACCTTGTCCATGCCTTCTAGGGACAGAAGGTCCAATGCGGTGCGCAAACCAAACAAAAGGTTGGTAGCTGGCGTATAGGGAAACTGGCCCGATGCAGTTGCCGTTGCCATCGCGGCCCAGTCAAAATAGGCTCGCGGCATCTTGGCCGTGGCTGCCGCCTGCCACGCCTTCGGACCAGCAACGTTGAAACCCAGACCCGGCGGCAGCATCAATCCTTTCTGTGATCCCGAGACGGTGACATCCACGCCCCACCGGTCGTGCTCGTATGGAACGGAACCCAGAGAACTGATCGTATCGACCATGAGCAGCGCTGGATGTCCGGTCGCATCGATCGCCCGTCGGACCGCGACGATGTCGCTTGTCGCGCCCGTCGAAGTCTCATTGTGGACGACGCAGACAGCCTTGATCTCCTGTGTTGTGTCGCGGACCAGCCTTTTACTGATTGCTTCGGGATCAGCCGCATGTCTCCAGTCACCGTGAAGGAGCTCGGCGCCGAGGCCAAGTCTTTCGGCCATCTCGAACCACAGAGTGGAAAAATGCCCGGTTTCCGCCATCAGCACCCGCTCACCCGGAGACATTGTATTGACCAGTGCGGCCTCCCAGGCTCCAGTGCCTGAACTTGGAAAGACGATAATGTCCTCGCGCGTGCCAAAGACCGGTCGCAGATCCTCGAGGAGATTTCTGGCAAACGCGGCAAACGCCAGTCCGCGGTGATCAATCGTAGGCTTGGCAATGGCATGCAGAACGGCGGGCGGTACATTGCTCGGTCCAGGGATCTGCAGGAGCTGCCATCCCGGATAGTAAGTCTCGGTATTGGCCATTCCGCTCATCATGAAGCTCCCATTTTCGTGGTTGTCCGAGGACGCCCGTCCGCGATGACGCAGCCGTCCGGAGGGGCCACGCCGTCAAGCACGGCAACGACACATTTGGCCGCGACCATGTTGGTCCGGGCAAGACCTTCAAGAGATGAGGCGGCGGCGTGCGGCGTCGCAACCACGTTCGCCAAGGAAACAAGCTCGAGCGTGACGGCCTTGAAATCGGGGACGCCTTCACTGACGAAGACGTCGAGCCCCGCCCCGGCAATTTGCCCCTCCTTCAGTGCATGGAGCAGTGCTCTATCGTCGACGAGACCGCCGCGTGCGGTGTTGACAAGAATTGCTCCGGATTTCATCAGCTGCAGCGCGGCTGCGTCAATCAGGAACCGTGTTTCGGGCGTCAGTGGAGTATGGACAGTGACATAGTCGCTCAGCCGTAAAAGCGTCGGCATATCGACATAGGTGATCCCATTAGCCTCACCGTATCCCCGATCGGGCCGCGGATGGTGTGCCAGAATTGTGACCTCGAAGCCCTTGAGACGCTGCACGACGCTTTTGCCGATGCGCCCCAGCCCGACTATACCGACGGTCTTGCGATAAAGGTCAGAGCTGGTCAGGATCGACAAGTTGCCGGCAAGCATGCGTTCCTGCGATTCGCGTAGCCGCCGGGCTACGGCGAGCATCAGACCGATCGTATGATCGGCCACGGACGCGTCGTTTCCTCCGGCACCGATGGTAAGGACACGGCCGAGATCCCTGACGGCGGCGACATCGATGCGTTCGTATCCGACGCCGCGGCGCGAAAGGACCTTGAGGTCAGGAAGAGCGGCCAGCAATTCCCGCGTGACAACGCCATGTCCGACGATCCACCCGTCGGCACCCTGCAGCAGGGCTGCAAGTTGTTCACGCGTCAGCGCCCCCTCGTGCCGGCCGTCCTGCCACTTTACGATTTCGACATCGCACCGGCACGCGTTGAGGAATGCCAGCGCTTCATCGTCAAAGAATGGCGGCGTGACAATAACCCGCCGGTTCGTGTGTTCCATGCTATCCCCATTTGACGCCAGACTGCCTCGGTTTACTCGCTACAGAGACTGGCCGGGGTCACGCGGCCATCGACCCCGCCGCGATCGCGCGTCCTTCCCGAAGTACATCCTCTACGCGGCGCACATCGATCAATTCAGCGACCTGATGGGGATATTTCGCGTCATCGGTGATCGGCCTGATGCGCTCGCTATAGGACTGGAGAAGATCGATGGCTTCGGCAAGTGCCGCGTCACTTGCCGACACTCCTTCCTGTTTTGCTCGAGCCCACAGGCAGACACGCGCGCAAGCCTCGAACCCTTCGACATAGGTCACGAACAGACCGGCCTGGTCAATCAGCAGTTCGTGCAATTCCGCAGGCAGCGAGGGATCGCCCTGCCGAACCTTTTGCGCGTATGCGTTGACACGCCTTACCGCTTCGGCCTTCTCCTCAAGCAGAGATTTGATGCGCTGGGGATCGAGCTTCAGATCGCCTGCCCGCGAGGGGTCCCACGCGATGAGACTGTGCTTGGTTTCCATCGTCCACCATGCTTTCTCGACACCACGCGGAAAGAAGCTGCTATCGGCAAACATGAAGTCGTCGATATAAAGCGCGCGCTTCAATATATCCCAGGTTTCATCGAGAGCGGATGCGAGCCAAGACGCAGCTTCGGTGGGCCAGCCTTGTGATTGCAACCAGAGCTCGCAGACACGCGCCGTCGCCACATCGTCCCCACGCGTCAGCATGGCGGCGGCGATGAGATTTGTTTCGTTGATCGTATCGATTGACCACCAGTCGTTCACGCGTTCCCATTCCACCCTGAACACGCCGCCGGTCACACCCCTCGCCTCGCCATATTCCATGCGATCGCGAAGATCCGAACCGACGTAGCCGGGTACCACTGCCAGGCCGTAAAACTGCCCCATCGTATCGTATTCGAGCCACTGCACCCGATCCCTAAGCCGCCCAATCGCGGAATTGTGCGGGAACGTCGGGTAGAAATCATGCGGGGTCACCTTGATGCAGAACGCAATGTCCTTGGGCGTGCGATCCATGGCAGCGATCAGCGGCTCATGGTCCTGGGGCTTGTAGGCGAAATCGCGGACAGCCATGCGCTTGCCGTGCTTTTCGGACGGCTTCCACATCGAAAGGATGATGTTCTCGTACCAGTCTGCGAGCGGCGTCCGTTTGCACAATTCGCACTGGCATTTGTTCTGAGCTCGCGAAGCCCGTCCCTCCGGTGAGCCGGCACTGATGATCAGGCCCGAGAGCTTCGGATAATCGCGATAGAGTTCATCGACCGAGTTTTCGAGAAATTCATACCAGAACGGCTCCGACGGACAGACATTGCCGTCCTTGATGAGATCGGGGCGCATTTCGAGCACCTCGTCAGGAAAGCCAAGCTGCTTGATCTCCAGCCAGACATCGATCCTGCGATGGGAGGCCAGATTGAGGATGTGCTCGAAATAGACCCGGTTGTTGAGGATGGCATTCTCTCCACGGCGCGCGGGGGCACTCTTCCATTTCGCATAGGGATCGAAGTAGACCCTGGGGTATAGAATCTTCTGCAGACCATCGGTCTCGTGCAGCACCAGCGCTGTCATGCCATGCTTTTCGATAAAGTCGAGGGACTTGAGGATCGATCCTCTCTCCCACATCCGCATGCCGCACAGTTCAAGTCCGCGAAAATCGAAGTTCATTGATATCTCCATCTATTTGACGGCGCCGGAGGTCAGCCCGCGCAAGAGGAACTTGTGCAGGGCGAGCGAAAACACGAGTATTGGCAGGATGGTGAGGAAGCCACCCGCGGCGATCATGCCCCAGACGAGAGTCTCCTCGCTTTGCATATAGCCGAGGATGGCCACTGGGGCCGTAACGGCGTTGAAGTTGGTGAGGACCAGCGGCACCAGGAAAGCATTCCAGGTGTCGATGAAACAGATGATGCCTACGGCAACCAGTCCTGGCGCGACGAGTGGCAGCACAATCCGGAAGAAAGCACCCGGGAGACCGCATCCGTCGAGGAGTGCGGCTTCCACCAGCTCGTTGGGAACATTGCGCAAGAAGCCGCGCATGACCCAGACCACCAGCGGAAGCCTAACTGCCGCCTCAAAGACGATCAGCGTGATGACCTGATCCGTCATTCCCAGCGCGCGGGCAGCAAAGAAGATCGGAATTATCGTCGTCACCGGCGGAAAGCTGCGGGGTATCAGGATGAGAAAGAACAGCAGCTTACGCAGGCGAAACCGGACCCGGGTGAAGGCAAACGCCATCATCGTGCCGATGAAGACCGCGATCAGCGACGACCAGAATGCTACGTTGATCGAGTTCATGTAGTAGCGGCCGAATTTGCCGTCGGCGAGCAGGCGCACGTAATTGTCGAGCGTCGGCGTAAACAGGAACCGTGGCGGCTGCGCCAGCAGTATGTTCGCGGGCTTCAGCGACGTGATAAGCATGTAGTACACCGGGAACAGCGAAAGGACGAACAAGAGGATCACGCCGATGGCGATGCCCATTGTACCGGTCGGGGTTTCTTTTTTGCGTCTGGCCATCCCAACCTCCTCAATCGAACTTTATGAACCGCCAGTACAGCGAATAGGCGGCGACGAGGATGAAGATGCAGACGACGACCATCGCCCCGGCATAGCCCATCTGGAAGAACAGAAAGGCTGATTTATAGATGTGTAGACTGACCGTTTCGGTTGCCGTTCCCGGCCCTCCGCCCGTCATTACGAACGGTTCGGCAAACAATTCGAACGCATCCATGGAACGCAGAATTATCGCGACGATCAGCGTTTCGCGGACCATGGGTATCGTGATGTGAAACAGCTGCTGGGCGGGCGACGCACCGTCGACCTCCGCACTCTCGTAGAGATCGTCGGGAATCATCTGCATTGCCGAGAGGCACAGGAGAAACATGAAGGGTGTCCAGTGCCACACATCCGTAATGACGACGGAGAGCATCGCCATGTTGGGTGTCGTCAGCCAGCCGACCGCGGGCAGGCCGACAAGCCCGAGAAGCCAGTTGAGTGGACCGACGGAAGAATGGAACATGATCGACCAGATCACGCCCACGATCGATGGCGTGATCACCATCGGCGTCAGGATGGCGGCACGCAGCGTATTCTTCAGGATCAGCTCGCGATGGACGAAGAGAGCGATGACGAACCCGAAAAAGAGTTCGACGGTGGTGGCGACGACGGTAAATGTCAGCGAGCGCCAGATTGAATCGATGAAAGGCTGATCGTTCCAGATGTCGATATAGTTCTGCAGGCCAATGAATTCGGGCCCATAGGGCTGGGTGAGATCCCAGTCTGTGAAGCTCAGGAACACTGTAAAGAGTGCCGGCAGGATCCGCAGCGACACGAGATACAACATGCCGGGGAGCAGAAAAAGCAGGAGAAAAATCCGCTGCTGCCGCGTGATTGTCATGCGGTGCTCCCTGTCCCTGCCTGATTTTCCAGCCTGGAGGCATTCAGGGCAAGGATGCGCGAAAGGTCGGCATGCAGGACTTCCAGGCGCTCGCTGCCGAGAGCTGTATAGGTGGTATGGCGGAAATCGGTGGTATGGCGGTATTGACGGAAATCCGCCGCAAGCTCGAGGAGGCCATCGAGCCTCTCCTGCAGGAGGCGGCGTGCCTCGGCGCGAAATCCGGAGGGTTCTTCGTTTTCAGTGAGATACTTGGTCAAAATGCAGGCCTGGCCAATCTCGCGGAACCCGCGGATATAGCGGCGAAATACATCGATGCGCTCGACGAGGTCCTGATAGGCAGCATCCGTCATTGCCGTGGGCCTGCGCTTGACGACATCCTCTAGTGCATCGACACGCCGCAAGGCCTCCTCCTTCTCCTCGAGGATGCGGCGCACATTAGGTTCATCCGCATCCATCGCATGTTCCTTCGCCGGGTCCCAATCGCGCAGGCTGTTTTTCTCCTCGGCCAGCCACCAGGCATGGGCCAGGCTCACCGGGTAGGTGCTGGAGTCTGAGAAGACGCAATCGTTGGTATAGAGCGCGCGCCGGATAATCTCCCAGGAATCGCCCAAAAGTTCGATTGACCAGGCCACCGCCGCGTCGATCTCGGACCCGGTGGCATCGGGCTTCAGATACTGTTCGCCCACGAGCCAGTCCCGATAGATCGTTTCCTTGGCAGTGTCCTCGGCCACCGCAAGTTCGGCGACCGCGTAGAGGTTCAGCAGATTGGGCGTATGAAACACAGAATGGGCCTCCAGTGCCTCCCAGTCGGTACGCACGAGCACCCCTTCAACGCAGTGCGATCGCGCATAGCCAAGCCGGTAGCGTGTATCGTCGACCATATGGCTCGGGCCGATGCCCCAGCCGTAATATTGGGCCATGACCTCGAACTCCACCCATTGCCGGTGCGGTCCGACATTGCCGATGCGGGCATTGTCGGGAAACGTCGGATAATAGTCGTGCGGCGTGTTCTTCAGGCAGATGATGACATCTTCCGGCAGTTCCTCCATCACCGTTGCTATTTCGGTCTGTGTCTGTCGGTCGAAGACGAAATCCCGCACGACGAGTGTCTTGCCGGCTGCCTTGATGGGACGGTACATGGCATTCAGCAGGCGCCGATACCAATCTTCGGGCGGCGTCGAGGCGCACAGGTCGCATGTGCAGCGATGACCCGAGATGGAAAGCCGGCTTTCCCGGGTGGCAGGGGCCGTTATGATCCCCGCTATATTGTCGAAATTGTTGAAGAGATCCTTATATTTCTGTTCGATGAACTCCATCCACACCGGTTCGTTCGGACAGAGCCTGCCGTTCTTGAAGACTTGGGGGTTGAGTTCGACGATGGAGTCGTGGAACCACAACTCCTTGTTTTCGAGCCAGACCTGCGTTCCCTGCCTGTCGGCGAGCTCGATGACGCGGCGCAAGTAGTCGCTGAGTTGCATCGGCGTACTGCGCCCGCGGGCGACGTATTTGTAGAGGTCGCGGTGGATGACTCTGTAACGATCAAAGATGTTCTCGAAACGCTGCCCCTTGGCGAAGACACCGGCCGGATAGACCAGCTGATCGATGATTTCGTTTCGGTGGAGCACCAGCGCCGTCATGTTGTTGTCCTTGATGAAGGCGAGCGATTTCCTCACCCAATCGAAGTTCCAGACATAGTGGCTGTTAAGCTCCAGTCCGCGGAAGTCGAAACTCATCATTGGCTCCTTCGATGCAGTGGATTTGGCTTGAAATAATGGGGATAAGCCGCGTTGCGTTCATGATGGAGTCAGCTGATCGACCGGGTTGGTCGACGCGCTGGCGCAAAGCAGTCTGGTCAAATCGGTGTGGAGAACTTCCAGTCGTTCACTGCCAAGACCGATATAGGTCGTGAACCCATGATCAGTCCGCTTGCGATAGTCGCGAAGTTCTGCCGCGAGATCGAGCAGTCCCTGGAGCCGCTCGCCGAGCATGCGGCGCGCATCCTCTCGAAAGGCCGATTTTTCGTTATTTTCCGTCATGTATTTGGTGAGGATACATGCCTGGCCGATTTCACGGAACCCGCGCACGTAGCGTCGAAACACTTCTATCCGTCCAACGAAATTCTCGTAGGCCGCATCGGTCAGTGCGCTTGGCTTGTGCTTGATCACATCCTTGAGGGCCTCGACACGCCGCAGCGCCTCGTCCTTCTCCGCAAGGATGCGGTGCACGTTGGGCTCGTCCGCATCCATCGCGTGCTCCTTGGTGGGGTCCCAGTCGCGCAGACTGTTTTTTTCCTCCGCCAGCCACCAGGCATGGGCAAGGCTGACCGGAAACGTGCTGGAATCCGAAAATACGCAACTGTTGGTGTAGAGCGCGCGCCGAACGATCTCCCAGGAATCGCCGAGGAGCTCTATTGACCAGGCGACCGCCTCATCGATGTCCGCTTCGCCGGCATTGGAGTTGAGATAGTTCTCGCCTTTCAGCCAGTCGCGGTAGATCTCCCGCTTCGATGTTGCATTGTCGTTGGATAGAGCGGCAGCCGCATAAAGATTGAGCACGTTCGGGGTGTGGAAAGTCGTGTGACCCTGCAAAGCCTCCCAGTCGGTCCTGATCAGTACGCCCTCTACATCGTGCTTAAGGGCATAGTCCAGGCGATAGCGAATGTCATCGACCATATGGCTCGGCCCGATGCCCCAGCCATAGTACTGCGCCATGACATCATATTCGATCCATTGGCGATGGTTTCCGACATTGCCAATGCGTACATTGTGCGGAAACGTCGGGTAATAATCGTGGGGTGTATTCTTGAGGCTTATGATGACGTCATCGGGCTGTTCCTCCATCACCGTCGCGATTTCAGTCTGGGTCTTTAAATCGAATACGAAATCGCGAACCACCAGTGTCTTACCCGCTGCCTTGATGGGTTTGTACATCGTCTTGAGCAGGCGTCGATACCAGTCTTCCGGACGGCTCGACTTGCAGAGATCGCATGTGCAGCGGTGACCCGAGATCGAGAGCCGGCTTTCACGGGTGGCGGGCGCGGTTATGATACCGGCAATGCCGTCTATGTCGGAGAAGAGATCCTCGTATTTCGTGTTGATGTAGTCCCACCAGACCGGCTCGTTCGGGCAAAGTGCTCCATTCTTGAAAATCTGGGGATTGAGTTCGGCGAAGACATCGTGGAACCACAGTTCCTTATTTTCGAGCCAGACTTCCGTGCCCTGCCGGTCGGCGAGTTCCAGAATGCGTTTTAGGTAGTCCCGGCGCATGTTCGGGACGCTGCGATCGCGTGCTGCGTATTTGTAGAGTTCACGGTAGATGCCCCGATAGCGATCGTGGATGTTGGCGAAATTCTTTCCCTTGGCGAAGATTCCCGCAGGATAGGTGAGCTTGTCCACGATATCGTTTTGATGGAAAACGAGGCTGGTCAAACCGTGTTCGCGGACGAAACGCAGCGCTTTGTTGACCCAGTCGAAATCCCAGACATAGTCGCTATGTATTTCCAGTGCTCTGGTGCGGAAAGCAGGCATGACATCTCCTGTGAACGGAATGCGGTCGTCCGTTGTTCAGTCACGCGGCGGCCGAGCCGCGTGCAGTTCAGCTTGGGGGTATGATCTATTTGGCGAGCGAGCCCCTCACCTTGTCGAGAGCCTTCTGCGCCTTTGCCTGCGCTTTCTCGAGCTCGTCGGGAATCTCGCCTCCTATCAGGATCTGCGATATCGCGTCGCTCACTGCATCACCGATTTCCGATGAAGCAAGGATGCAGGGATAGGGCATCTCCTGCGCGTCCGAGAGCGCATCGGCTCCGCCATTGGCGACGTCGATCAGATATTGAAGATAGGGCATTTCGCCCTTTAGCGTTTCGAGCGCAGCGGTGCGGGAGGGCATGAAGCCCAGGGTCTTGCGTGCCATGTCCACCTGGCTCTCGAGGGATGATGCCGCCTCGAGGAGCTTGTACGCAGCCTCCTTGTTCTTCGACCGGCTGAAGATGGAGATCACCGCCGGCCCGGCACGATAGGGATGTTTCAGGCTGCGGGCATTGTTGTCTTCCGTGGGGGGATAGGTGTAGCCGACCTGTTCGGACGTGATCGCTCCCTCGCCCTTGCCCATCGTATACACGACGCGGTCGAAATACTCGATATTCATGGCGACGCGACCGGCGGCGAACAAGGCCATGGTTTCTCCGCTCGCCATGTTGATGTGGTCCGGTGGCCAGTAGGGGATGAGCGACTTGTAGTATTCCGCCGCCTTTATGCTTTCAGGTGAGGTCAGCCCGGCCTTCATGGTCTTGGGATCGCAGACCTGGGCGCCGAAGGCCATCAACTGGTTCTCATAGTCGTGCCAGAGGAACGTCCCCTTCTTGTTGGAATTGATGAGACCATAGGAATCATTGTCCAATACCTTGCCGGCAAGCTTCTCCCCCTTCTTGCGCGTGAAGAAGGCTGCCATGTCGTGATACTGTTCATAGGTCACCGGCGGTTTCAGGTCGTAGCCGTACTTCGCCTTGAACGCCGCCTGCTCCTCCGGATTTTCGAAGAGGTCCTTGCGATAGGCCAGCGCCTGGTCACTGGCCGCTATCGTGAGCCCCATGATGTGATCGTCGAGCATTACCGCCCCGCGGCCGGATTCGCTTATGCCATCCCAGTCGAGCAGCTTCTTGTCGCCATACTTTGCGATCAGAGGGGCAAGGTCATCGAAAATGCCCTGATTGTACCACTGGAATGTGCGCTGTACGCCACCGGAATAGACGAGGTCCCAGGTATCGGCCCCGGCGACATAATCCAGGACCACTTTCTTCTGAAGCTCGTCTGTGGTGAGCTTGCGGATCTCGACATTCATGCCCCAGGCGGCGCCGATCTCCTTTATCTTCTCCGAAAAAGCATCCTGCGACGCATTGCTCGACGTCAGGAATCGAACGGTGACGCCCTTGTACGGGCTGTCGGCAGCCTCGGCCCAGTTGGTGCCGGAAAAGGCCATTCCACAAATTACGGCGGCCAATATGCCGCGGCGGGTCATTTCGAACATCATGCAACTCCTCCCAGTTGAAGATTTCTTCGTTCGGGTGTTCTCCCGATTTTGTTTCTCCTAGATGCGAACCCCGGTTTTCTGATCGAACAGATGAACCGACTTAAGATCGAAGCCGAGCGAAATGAGGTCGCCGGCGGCAACGCGATTTGACCTGTCAACCGTCAGGCAGAGCTGGTGCTCGCCTGACGTTGCGAGGACCTGATAGTTCGGCCCCATCATTTCGACGAGCGTAACCCTGGCTTCGAGAGCGTGTGGGCCGCCTATTACGATGTTCTCCGGGCGGACACCGTACGTCACCGGCATTCCGGTCTCGCCATTCCCCCCCTGCGGCACTGGCAGGCGGACGCCTGCACCGAGGTCCACCCAGGCCTCCTCTGCCGTTCGCTGTAGCGACCCTTTCATCATGTTGATGGGGGGAGAACCAATGAAAGAGGCGACGAAGGCGTTGGCAGGCTGGTCATAGAGCTCTGTTGGCGTACCGAACTGCTCAACAATGCCATCGCGCATGACAGCTATTCTGTCGGCCATGGTCATGGCTTCGACCTGGTCGTGTGTCACATAGATGCTGGTGGTCCGCAGTCGTTCGTGGCGCAGGCTGATCTCGACGCGCATCTGTGCACGCAGCCGTGCATCGAGGTTCGAAAGGGGCTCGTCAAAAAGGAAAACTTGAGGTGCACGCACGATCGCCCGGCCCATGGCGACACGCTGCCGCTGGCCGCCCGACAGCTCCTTCGGGAAACGTTCGAGATATTCCTTTAGACCAAGGGTTTTGGAGGCCGACGCCACACGTTCTTCCACGACCTCTTTCGCCGTGCGTCGCATGCGCAATCCAAACGCCATATTTTCGCGGACGTTCTTGAGTGGATAAAGCGCATAGCTCTGGAACACCATCGCCACGTCCCGGTCGCGCGGCAGAAGGTTGTTGATGACCTTCTCGCCTATCTTGATTTCGCCTGACGTGACGTCCTCGAGGCCCGCGACCATTCGCAAAAGGGTGGACTTCCCGCAACCAGAGGGGCCGACGAGCACTACGAACTCACCATCCTTGATGTCAATCGAGACGCCGTGCACCACCTCGAGCGCACCAAAAGACTTGCGAACGCTACTGATGCCGACCGGCGCCATGCAATCACTCCTCCCATGTCCTTGTGGGGTCGGGTGCTGCTCCTCAATAGCACCGACCCGTTGACAGGCTGCACGCTGGCGCGCATTTATTCCAATAGTATTTTGTGCACTGCCCATAAATACAGGTTATGAGCGATGTTGAAGTTGCGCGAACTTGAGATTTTCTATGCTATTATGCGCGGCGGCTCGATCACCGAGGCGGCGCGCCTTCTTGGCATTTCTCAGCCCGCGGTGAGCACAGCCCTGCGCTATGCCGAGGATCAACTCGGAATGCCACTCTTTCGGCGCGCGCATGGCCGCATCGAGCCTACGCCGGAGGCGTTGAGCCTGCTGCCGGAAGTGGAAACGCTTTTCCAGAAGTTCGAATCCATCCGCAGGTACGCCGAGGATCTGCGCGAAGCCCAGTCTGGGCTTTTGAGCATGGCGTCGACGCCGTCCCTGAGTTACTCCTATCTCGCGCCCGCGGTGAAACGGTTTCGCGAGCAGCACCCGAACGTTCGTGTCGTCATGAATATCACCAATTCCCGCCGTGTCGTCGAACTCGCCAATACTTCGCAGATCGATATTGGTGTCATTGCCAGTCCCTTCAATGCGCCGGAATTAACCGCGGAAGACCTAACGGTTTCCGAGTTGCGCATCCTGGTACACAAGGATCATCCGCTGGCGCGCCAGTCAGTGATCCGCCCGCAGGACCTCAAACGGTATTCGCTGATAACCAACACACATCATTCGATATACGATGCGGTACAGGCGACATTTCGCAGTTGCAAGGTCGACCTTAACGTTGCCATTGCTGTGAACCATCATGTTACTACCTGCCTTCTCCTCGATACGACGACAACGGTCGCGCTGGTCGATCCGTGGATGCCTGTCGATGTCTTTCCCGATCTCGTCCAGAGAGATTTCGTGCCGCGGATTGAGACGAGCGCCCGCGTCGTATGGTCGGCTGCCCGGCCGATGTCCCGCACCGCTCAGGTGTTCGTCGAGGAATTGAGAGGAGGAATTGCATTGGAGCACGATGACCTGCGACTCAGGGGAAGAAGCGGATCGCCCAAATCTGGCGCTGTTTAAGCGGCTTCTTGACGCCAACCTTTTGGCCAGGGTTCCATGCCGGAGGTCCTAGTGTGTTAGGATCATATTGTGCAATACCCATTTTCGTTCTCCTTCGACCAACATTGGCCGCAAGAACAACTCATGAGAACACTGTCGGGGCCGACGGCCGACCGTCCGCTGCTAGGACACCCCACACGAAAAGCGGACATCAGAGCTCTGCCGCCGGGGTTTGGGATTGGCCAAAGCGGACATTTTCCCGCCGTCGCAGGTGCGCGCATCAAAGGGTAAGCATTGGTGTGGGCGAAGAGGCGGTGGGGTCCTCGCGTGGGTGAAAAACTCGCGCCGAGTTGAGAATGGCTTTATTCCGCGATGCGTTTAGGCGGGTATGGTGATTAATCAGCACCAATTGAAATTCGCGATTATATGGAAGTATTTCGATCGACAGCGCGGAGGCGAGTTTGTTCAAGCGCGACGCTGTCCTTATAAACAAATGCGCTGGCGAACAGGGATGCTTCGGTCTAAGCTAAGTTACTCATTTCGAATCTGGAGTTTCTGATGCCGCCGTTTCCTGCCGAGGTCCGTTCCATTCTTAACCGAGTAATGGGTTCGTCGCCCGCTGATTTGCGGCTCGTCGCCCAGCGACTGCATGATCATGCGCTCGAAGAACGTATGTCGGGAGAAGAGTTACGATCTGCGTTGGAATTGCTCGGCTATCGCACTGTCGTGGAATTCTGCGCTGAATTAGGCATGCCAGCGCACGTAGCCGAACGCTGGGAGCGTTTCGGCGTGTCCATCGAGATGAAACAGGTATTTGCCTACCTTATGAGCCAGCGCAAGCGCTTTGCCGAGGCTGTCGAGGAGTTTGAAGCCATCACCCATGTCGGGCTTAAAGATTTTCTGCGCAGCCGGGGCATAGTTTAACCTATCAGGGCAGTAGCCGTTTGGCTATCGGTTATGAGGACCCGTGCGGGCATGACTTTCAGCGCCGCCTTAATGGCTTCGACTTTGGAACTCCCCCCCGCTGCAATGACCACATTTGGTATCCGAGCGACAATATCGAGGTCAATGGCCATCACCTGACGATTTATCATATGGTCTACCAGCTTGCCTTCCCTGTCGATGAAATAGCAAAGAATGTTGGCAACTGCGCCTTGGGCCTTCAGGGGATCAACCAGTTCGTTCGGCACGATGCCGTGCCGGAAGATCGTTGATTGCCGCGAAATGTCACCCACGGTCAGAAGCGCGATATCTGCTCGAGCGGCCCGTTGGCGCACCTCCTCGAGGGTAGGCTGATGCCAGAGGGCCTCGCGCAATAGCTCATCGTCTACGATGACCGGCGCTGTGATCTGATAGCTGTCGATGTCGAAAGCCTCGGCCACTTTTGCTGCAACAATGGACGGGTTGATCCAACGCGAATGGGCGAGGCTCCCAACGAGCGCAACCACAGCCGCATTCGATAGCTTTCGACGCTCAATAAATCGGAGACTTGCAAAAAGTGTTGCGCCGCCGCCGATCGCGAGTGTCATGCCATCCTGCATTTGTTCGCCCAGATATTGTGCAACGGCATGCCCCAATGCGGTTTCCAGGTGCTCATCCGAACTCGGGGTCGGAATAACAATTGCCGAGGCGAGGCTCCATTGAGCCTCGAGTCTTCGTTCCAGAGCGATCTGCTCTGCCGTGGCAGTATTGATCGTTGTTATGACCAACCCCTCGGCAGTGCAGGCAGCAAGCGTTCGCATGACCTTGACACGGCTGACCTTGAGCTTGTCGGCAATCTGCTCTTGGGTCATGCCTTCAACATAGTACAGCCAGGCTGTCTTCACCTTTATGTCGGAGGAAACGATCGGGAGGGCTTCAGCTTCCATGGGCCGCTTTCTTTGTGTTCGCCGTTTCGTTTTACATCAAAACTGTTCAATTGTCATTGACATGAAACAAATGAACATTGATTATATGTTCAAGCAAGGGTGTTCATGGGTTACGGCGCCTTTGCATGGAGGATTAACTGACAATGCGTTTGCGCTTGTCGCAAGAGAACCCGGGAGGAAATTAACATGAACAAGTTGATGCGCATTGCCATAGGCGTGCCGGCCTTGTTGGCCGCCTCGATGTTTTGGGCCTCGGCGCAGGCTGAATCGCTGATGCTATATACCTCGCAACCGGATACCGATGCGGCCAAGACGGTGGAAGCTTTCAAAAAAGTCAATCCTGATATCGACGTGCAGGTCTATCGTTCGGGTACGAGCGACATCATGAGCAAGCTTGCAGCGGAGTTCTCGGCCGGCGCGCCCCAAGCCGATGTACTCCTCATTGCCGATGCGGTGAGCATGGAAGGCTTGAAGAAGCAAGGTAAGCTGAAGGCCTACGAGAAAGCTAACGTTGATGGATTTTCTACGGATTCTTATGATCCGGAGAAGACCTATTTCGGCAGCAAGCTCATCACCACCGGCATCGCCTATAACTCTGCGGCCACCGCCAAACCAGAACATTGGGCAGATCTCGCCAAGCCGGAATACAAAGGCATGATTGTCATGCCCAGCCCCCTTTATTCGGGAGCAGCCGCCTACATGCTCAGTGGTTTTGCCGCAAAACCCGAACTCGGCTGGGACTACTTCGAAAAGCTCAAGGCAAACGAAGTCGTGAGCGTACGTGGTAACGGCGCTGTATTGAAATCGGTGGCAAGCGGCGAAAAGCCATACGGCATTCTCGTGGATTTTATGGCACTCAACGCAAAGGCAAAAGGTTCACCCATCGAGTTTGTATTCCCGTCTGAAGGCGTGCCGGCTGTGACTGAGCCAGTGGCAATCATGTCCACGGCAAAAAACGTCCCTGCAGCAGAAAAGTTCGTCGATTTCATCCTTTCTGATGACGGCCAGAAACTCGCTCTAAGCCAAGGGTATCTGCCGGCCAAGCCCTCGGTTGGTCGCCCTGCCTGGCTGCCGGAAGGAATCAAAGTCACGGTCATGCCTATCGAAACTCAAAAGGTTCTCGAAACGACGGACGTCGACAAGCAAAAATTCTCGCAAATGTTCGGCGGCTAAGGAACAGCATGTTAACGCAGACCAAACAGCGTCAGGGCATTGACATGGCCCTGATCGCAGGGGTGACGCTTGTCGTCGCGACACTATCCATCCTCCCCATGGGACGGTTGGTGTTCGAGCTGGTAATGCCTCAGGGTAGCTTCTCGCTTCGCCCGATCCAGACGGCGATGGGCAGTTCGACTACCTGGACGGCAACGTGGCATTCCCTGCAAGTTGGTGTCGGAGGCACGTTACTCTCAGTCGTGCTGGGGACCAGCGTCGCTTTGCTGGTCAGCCTGACAGACGTACGCGCCAAGAGCCCGTTCGTCTTATTCTACGTTGTTCCGCTGCTTATTGCACCGCAGGTAACGGCACTGGCCTGGCTGCAATTGTTTGGACCGGCCAGCCCCTTCCTCAAGCTCGTTGGCTTAGCACCAGCACTGGGTAGCCGGAATCCCCTTTATTCGACAACCGGCATTATCGTCTTGCTTGGTGTCCAATATGGTCCGCTGGTGTTTCTGATGGTGCGTGCGGGATTGCGAAAGCTTCCCCGCGAGTTGGTAGAGGCCGCACTTAGTTCGGGTGCAGGCCGCCTTACGGTCTTACGCACGATTATCCTACCGCTCATGACGCCATCGATAATCGGCGCGACGGCGCTTGCTTTTGTATCGTGTGTCGGAAATTTCGGTATTCCTGCTTTCCTGGGAATTCCTGCAAACTATCTGGTCCTGCCAACACTTATCTATCAGCGGTTGGCCGGCGGCGGTCCCGCCGTCTTGTCGGAAGTTGCTGTGCTTTCGTTCCTGATAGGACTGATCGCCATCGCCGGTATCCTGGCACAGGACTACACGTCACGCCGCCGAGATTATCGGATAGCGTCAACTTCATTGCCCGCTGCTCCGTTCGAGCTTGGGGGTTGGCGCATCTGTTTCGAAATTTTGATGTGGTCACTGATCGTGGTCGTTCTTATTTTGCCTATTCTCGGCCTGTTCCTCACGTCGCTTGTTTCGGCTTACGGCATACCGCTGAATGCGAAGACGGTAACGTTGGCTAACTATGCCTTCGTCATGTTCGACCACACTGCAGCAAGCCGTGCCTTTCTTAACAGCTTTGGTCTCTCGATAGCTGCGGCTCTCTTCGCGGTGGTGCTTGCCGTTCCACTCGCTTACCTCGTCACCTGGCGTGTACGGTGGTGGACAAATTTCCTGAATCTTTCCGTGGAATTGCCCTATGCCTTGCCTGGAGTGGTGCTTGCCATCGCCTCACTTCTTCTGTTTTTGAAGCCATTGCCGATTCTTGGGGTGCAGATTTACAATACGATCTGGATCATCTTCTATGCATATCTGGCGCGATTTCTAGTGCTGGCGGTCCGTCCGACGATCAGCGGCTTGCACCAAATTGACCGTTCACTTGAGGAAGCAGCGCAGGTTGCGGGTGCAAAGCTGCTCTATCGCATGCGCTCGATCATCTTTCCGCTCGTCGCCCCAGCGACACTTGCGGGCGGAATATTGATCTTCATGACCGCGTTCAGCGAGTTGACCGTGTCGGCATTGCTCTGGGCGTCAGGCTCCGAGACGATCGGCGTCGTGATATTTTCGTTCGAACAGGGCGGTGATTCGAATTACGCGGCGGCCATATCAGTCCTCACCGTCGCTTTAACCTTCATTCTCATGCTGTTCACCAGTCTTTTTGCGCGGCATCTTCCAGCTGGAGTGCTCCCATGGCGGGATTAAAAATCAACAATGTGTCGAAAAGTTTCGCCGGGTTCAACGCGCTAACGAACGTATCGTTGGACGTGCGCGACGGTGAATTTGTCGCGATCCTTGGCCCTTCAGGTTGCGGCAAGACGACGTTATTGCGCTTGATCGCTGGCTTCGAGAAGGTCACAGAAGGCACTGTTACCGTCGACGGCAATCTGATGTCGAGCCCGTCTATCAACATACCGCCGGAATCGCGCAGAGTTGGAATTGTCTTCCAGAACTACGCTTTGTGGCCTCATATGACCGTTTCGGAAAATGTGGGCTACAGCCTCAAGGTCGCCAAGGTCCACAAGACCGAAAGACACCGGCGTATTGAGGAAGCGCTTGCTCTCGTCGATCTAAAGGGTTTTGGCGATCGCCGCCCTTCCAACCTTTCCGGAGGTCAAAGACAACGTGTGGCGTTGGCGCGCTGCCTTGTTTCTGCGCCATCCCTTGTCCTGTTCGATGAGCCACTCGCCAATTTGGACGTTCATCTTCGCGCCTCGATGGAGGACGAATTCGCATCATTCCATAAACGGACTGGCACTACGATCGTTTATATTACCCATGATCAGGCCGAGGCTATGGCGCTCGCAGATCGGATTGCCGTGATGGACAAGGGAGTTCTCGTCCAATTTGCAACCCCGCGCGAACTTTACGAACAACCCGCTACCGAGATGGTGGCATCGTTCATCGCGCAGGGCATGGTCTTCCCGATTGAGATTCTATCTGCGCAAAATGGCAAGTGCAGAGCGCGGATGCTCGGACACGACGTCCAGCTTCGATGCAGTTCGGATCAAAAGGTCATTGCTCCGGCCAATGCCTGCATACGGTCGGCAGACATTGAATTGGTCGAAACCGGTGGCATTCCCATTGAAATCCAACGATGCATCTATCGCGGCGGCGGTGCCCGTATCGAGGCGAGACCGTTGGACGGGTCTGATCTGGAACTCCATTTCGATCTTCCTGAACCGAAACGACTCAAAGCTGGTGATCGAATACAAATTCGCGTCATATCAGGTTGGGTCATTCCGCAGGAGTACGTATCGTGATCCGCGTCGATCTGTTTGGCGGATTTGGCGAAAAAGGCCGTACCAGCGTTGGCATAGCAACGCAAACCACGAGCATAGTGTGCGATGTTGGTATCAAGGTTGGCGCTGTGGGCAGGGAGTATTACCCGGCTATCGACGATGATCAAATTTCCCGGGTCGATGCACTCTTCATATCGCACGCGCATGAGGATCACATTGGCGGCCTGAGTTGGCTTCAATCCCGGGGCTTCCGTGGTCAAGTTTATATGACGGCCGAAACGCTGTCGGAGGCGCCGGCCATGCTGGAACAGTATGCCGGCAATGGGAGTGGTCGCTCATTTCCTGTCAATCTGCAAGGAATCAGGACGTTTTTCGCGGGCGATGAAATAGATGTCGGCGATATTCGCATCGCGACCGGCCGTTCGGGCCACGTTCCGGGCGGCGTCTGGTTTGGTGCCGAAGCAGGTGGGTCGAACGTCGTCTATACTGCCGATGTTGTCCCCGAGAGCAACGTCCTTGCGATGGATGCGATCTCCAGATGTGATCTCCTGGTTCTCGATGCATCCTACGGTGCGGATCCGATTTCCGGAAATGAACGCAGCCAGGCTATTCGCGACTGGATCGGCAACCGGCAAGCGGGTTGCTTACTCCCGATCCCTCTGTCGGGCAAACCCCTCGAGCTAATGGCAATATTGCAGGGACGGTTCGCCATACATGCTTCGATGCGCGAGCCAATCGCTGCTCAGATCGCCGCAAGTGACGCATTCTTGCCCGGTATCGCTCCGGTGCTGCAAGCGTGCCTCAATAGGGCGCTCGATTGGCGCGAAGAAGCCCCATTTCCGGATTGTCCTCTCCTCACATATGACGGCATGGGAAGTGCTGGTCCCTCGGTGGGAGCGATCTGTCGGGCGGCGGAGCAGAATTTGCCCATTCTGCTGACCGGTCACATACCTCCCAATACGCCGGCGAGTAGGCTCTTCTCGGAGAAACGTGCCGAATGGATACGACTGCCTACGCATCCGACCAGAGACGGAAGCGTGGCGATTTGGGAAAGTGCCGGCCGTCCGCCGGTTCTGGGGCATTCTTGCGTCGTGGAGACGCTTAAGGAACTGAAAACTTATTTGCCGAAACTGGATGTCACCGCCAAGTCGGGACAGCGGCGTATTGTGTGAAGCCCGATGTTGACCTGGAGCACTTTATGAGAATTCTTGTTTGTAACGACGATGGTATCGACGCGCCGGGGCTCGGAAAGTTGTGGGAAGCTGCGCGACTGGTGACCGATGACGTATGGATCGTCGCTCCGGATGGAAAACGTACAGCCGCAAGCTCGTCGATCACCATTGCTCGCCCATTGACGATGCGGCAAGCTGGCGAAAGGCGCTATTCCTGCTCAGGCACGCCAGCCGACTGCGTCGTTACCGCAATGAGTTGGTTGTTCAATGACCAGCCCAAGCCTGATCTGGTTCTTGCAGGCGTTAATGACGGTCGCAATGTCGCTGAAGATCTTGCCTACTCCGGTACACTGGGCATCGCCCGCGAGGCGACTTTCTGGGGGATTCCTGCGATTGGCTTTTCAAGAGTCAAGGAGCCACGTCAAACGCCCGCCGATATCCACTGGCTAACCGGCTTTATCAGGCGGGCATGGGAAGAGCGAAGCAAGTGGGCCGAGGCTGGACATTGGCTCAGCGTCAATTTGCCGGCAGACTTGCCGGCGTCGATCAGACAACCCCGTATCGGACGTGACAAGATTGGGCGGAGCGCTGACGTCCTCAATGAAGAAAATGGCGTCACCACGCTGATCGTGCCACGTGGCCGCGATCACAGCTCCTCCAAGGGGGATGAGAACGATCTCATTGATTTGGGTCATGTATGCGTAAACCGCCTTAACTGGTTCGGCGAGAGTAAGCTGGATCAAGGCTTCGTTGGGAGCCTGGCAAATTGATTTGTACGTGCACGCGCCGTTGCTCTGCGGTCTATGCACTGAAGGAAAACATGAGGTGAACGGCTCTTCGGTTTTGTTGCACCTTGCGGGAGCGGTGGCGCTGCTACTTTGGGCAACGCGCATGGTCCGCACCGGTGTGGAGCGGGCGTATGGTGAACGCATGCGACAAAGCCTGCGCGGTGTCCTGCACAACCCTATGCTTGCCGCCCTTTGGGGCCTGATGCTCTCCATCGCCCTGCAAAGTTCGACGGCGGTGAGCCTGCTCGTCGGCTCCTTCGTCGGCTCCGGCATCGTCAGCGGCATTGCCGGGTTGATGGCGGTACGCGGCGCCGAGGTCGGCTCGGCCCTCGTGGTCAAAATCCTCTCGTTCGATCTGACCCTGCTGGTTCCGCTTTGCCTTGTGGCCGGCACAGCCATCTTCATGTCGACCGAGCGCAGCAACTGGCGGCAGATGGGCCGTATACTTGTCGGTATCGGTTTGCTGGTGCTGTCGCTCCAGATGACCGGGCAGGCAACCGAGCCCTTGCGCAACAGCGACCTCTTGCCAGTGATCGTCGGTTACCTCGACACCGATCCCGTAACCGCTTTCCTTCTGGCGGCGGTCATGACCTGGCTGTTCCACTCGAGCATCGCCGCGGTATTGCTCGTCGTCACATTCGCTTCCCGCGGCCTGATCCAGCCGGAACTCGGCATCATCATGATCTGCGGCGTCAACCTTGGCTCGTCATTCATCGCCCCCATTCTAACCCGAAATGCGGCGCCGCAAGTTCGCATCGTTCCTATGGGCAACCTTTTGATGCGCGGGCTCGGTTCGGTCGTGATCCTGATCCTCTATCTGAGCTTTAAGCCATCGATTGCGTTCCTGGGCGCCGCGCCGGCCGATCAGGTGATCAATGGCCATATTCTCTTCAACATCATCATCCTCATTGCCGGACTTCCCCTCTCCCATCTCGTTCTCAAGGCCACGAAGGCTGTCGTCGCCATTAACGTTCCAACCGAATCGCCTCGGTCGCTCGATCATGCCGAGCTCAGTGCCCTCGACGAGAGCGTGCTCGACACGCCGAGCCTTGCCCTTGCGAATGCGACACGCGAGGCGGTTGCCGTCTGCGAAACGGTCGAGATCATGCTGCGCGGCATTATCGACCTTTATGAAAATCCCGACCAGGCACGCATCGACGAACTCTCGGCGCTCGATGACAAGGTCGACCGCAAGCACGCCGCCATCAAGCTCTATCTCGCCAAACTGACGACGCGGAAACTGTCGGATTATGAGGTGGGCCGGGCGCGCGAACTACTCGGCGCCTGCGTCAAACTCGAACAGGTCGGCGACATCATCGTGCGCAACATGCTGGCGCTCGTGCAAAAGAAGATGGACCGCAAGCTGCAGTTTACCGATGAGGGCTGGCGCGAACTCAGCGATTTCCATGCAAGGGTACTGACCAATGCGCGGATGGCGTTCAACGTCCTTATTTCGCGCGATCGCGAAACAGCACATCAGCTCGTGCTTGAAAAAGATCATCTGCGGGATGTGGAAAAGCAAACCAGTGACCGGCATTTCAGCCGCCTGCGCGAAGGCACGCCGCGCAGCCTGGAGACGAGCTCCATTCACCTCGACACGATCCGCGACTTAAAGCAGATCAACTCGCTGCTCGCTTCGATGGCTTACCCCGTGCTCGAGGAGCAGGGGCTGTTGAATACGACACGTCTGCGAGCGCTGTAAGGTCGAAACACACCGTATCTAAACCTAAGTTGCGACCTGAACTTAGCCCCAGAAAATACTTTGACATCTGCGAAGTATTGCGCTCGATTTCCACGACGTCTGCCGTGTAAAGGTTGCTGATGACCAATCGTGAACAACGACCGCTGTTGGCGCAACTTCGACCCGCGTTGTCACTGTGTGTTGTCCGCTTTGCAGCGATAGCGACCGGTGGCTCGATGACCATTATGGAGGCGCCTAGCCGCTCAATTGCAAACGTTCAAATTGGAAACATTCCATTGATACGTGCAGCCCCACAGTGAGCGGGGCCGCACGCGCTCAGATCTCAGTATGCTCCGCTAGCTCCAGTGCATCCTCGATGTCCACACCAAGGTACCTGACCGTGTTTTCGATCTTGGTGTGCCCCAACAGGATTTGAATAGCGCGAAGATTGCCTGGCGCCTTGTAGATCATTGCCGCCTTGGTGCGGCCGGCTGATGTTGGCCTATCAACCAATGGAGCCCTGCGCTGCCATGGTTAGAATATGGTGAAAGATGTATGCGTTTCCAATGGGCTACTTAGCTGATAATGCCGCTCGGTGGGCTGTACGTTGGAGGCGTGACGGCTTCTACAACGACATCTCATGTTCCTTGGCGCGCCATAAGGCATCGATCGCTGCCGGAATTTCCACCAGATTATTGAGAGGCCCAGGGTTAGCGCCGTTTTGTCCTATCTGGACTACTCGAGTCGGAGGTAACCGATGAGTTGGCTTATCGCCTCATCGATCTCCTTGACGTGTTGCACTGTCTCGATGCTCAGTGGGCCTTTCGAACCCTGCATAATCTGCGTCGCGATCACCGGCTCGCTGCCGCAAAAATCTAACAATCCTGCGGTGCCGATAACGATCGCAGAGCAGGTCGAGTCGACCCACGGATCCTTTGAGGCAGGTGCGACGATCGTCCATTGCCACGTGCGCCCGACCCGCCCATGTAAATGCGTAATGGCGGATCGGGCCACGCCGGACCGCAAAAAAATAAAGTGCGATTTAATGATTCGGAATCCGGAAACGCCGCCCCTACATTGCGGCCGTGTATGAAGATTATCGAACATTCAAAATGGTGCAGGTGTTCGGGCCCGGCCAGTTGGTCGGCGTGACGTCGGCGTACGAGCGGCCCTTTCCAGGAGCAGAATCGGACCTGTCTGCGGAACGTACGGTTCCTGCTGAGCGATGACGCGACTTTCGAACCACGAAACTTTATGAAGATGTTGTAACTTCACAAGAAACTTATTTTTGGAACATCTTCATTACAAATGCCATTTGAACGACATGAAAACAATTGTTGGAATGTCCACATTCTTTCTGATCGTTTCCGTCATCGTCGGTGAAGCTGCAGAGGTAACACCCGACGCGATCAATTCTGCTTCACTTTCCACAATCACTGCGGGGCCCGCTTCCAAATCAATAGCTGATCCCGATCCAGCGATCGTCCGTCTGCAGGTTCTCCTAGACCGCGCAGGTGTGTCGCCGGGGGTGATCGACGGCCTTGATGGAACAAACGTCACCAAGGCGGTGATAAGTTTCGAAAATATGATGGGGATACCTCCGGACGGTGCGATCGACCCCGATGTCGTCAGCAGGCTGGAGACAGGGGGCCCGATAATTAGCACCTACACGGTGACGGACGATGACTTGAAAGGTCTCGTGGACCATATTCCCGTGGACTACGGCGAAAAGGCGAAGATGCCCAGCTTGGGATACACCAGCGTCGCCGAAAAACTGGCAGAGCGTTTTCACATGCATATCGACCTGTTGACTACGCTCAATCCAGGTTCTGATTTCGCTTCCGGGGATACGGTCCAGGTGGCGATGCCCGGTCCCCCGCGCCATGGAAAGGTGGTCCGCATCGAAGCCGACAAGACCGCTGGGCAGGTCACGGCTTACGACAGGCGCGACGTCATACTAGCGGCATATCCCGCGACAGTTGGCAGCGAGGATAATCCTTCTCCAAAGGGTACGCACAAGGTGAAGGGCGTCGCGCGGATGCCGGTGTTCAGATACAATCCAAAGGTCAACTTTAAGCAAGGGAAGAACAATAAGATACTCACGATCCCCAAAGGCCCCAATGGACCGGTCGGAACTATCTGGATCGATCTAACCGAGCCAACATACGGCATTCATGGAACGCCTGATCCCGAACTTATCGACAAAGTCGGGTCGCATGGCTGCATTCGTCTGACCAACTGGGACGCCGAGGAGCTCGCTGGAATGGTGAAGCCTGGCGTTGTTGTACGGTTCGTCAACTAAGTGTTGATATTCAGATCGGCCCTTTAGCGAGTTAGCGTTTTCTGTATGACGTTGTTGGTACGCGCTTTAGGTCTGTGACGCACGCTACCCTCCAGAACAAACTTGATGAAATCTATCGAACAACGCGTTCGGCTGAAGATTCGCTTGCCGTAGAGGTGCCTCCCTTCGGCTGTCCATGGAACCGAAACGGTAGAAGGGCTCCCCTAGCTTCGAACAGAACGTTTCAATTTTCATAATTTCATACCGTTACACGTCTTTTGCCGCAACTGCGTTCGTTCGCGATTGCGTCCGGTTATGATGATGCTGGCACCTTCGGCGCGCGCTCGCCGGGCAGTTTCCAGCCCGATACCGGCGCTGCCGCCGATGACGACGACAGTCTGGCCAAGCAGTTCGGGTTCGCGTTGCGCGGGGATGGTTGTAGTGCTCATGCCTCCTCCGATAACAGCTTTCAATTCGCCAGTACGTGCATGTACTCCATATCGATCGACGCAGGGACCTGACGAACAAGCGCCGGCATGCTGCCGCGCGTTCACGCTATTCTACTGCGACGGCCTTCCTCGCCTGCTCCGCCGTCATGTAAGCCGCATACCAGTTCGGCCAGCTCTTGTCGCATCGCCCGCCAGTCCGCTTCGGGCGCGGCCCTGTCCAACGGCCTTTGGACGCAGAGCAAGCATCGCGATTTCCGGCCCCCACTTCTCGTTCATTCCGTTGAATCGAAATCATCCTCCCGGGCATTCAGGATGGAAACCAGTGTGTGCAGGCCGACATCCAGCTGATCCATTGTCGGCGCACCTAGTGCCAGTCTGACAGCGTTCGGCGCATGGCCGGGGGTGACGGCGAAGGTTGTGGAAGGCGTCAACGCAATGTCGCGCCTGGCTGCCGCAGCGACGAAAGCCTGCGAACGCCAGTGCGGGGGCAGCACCAGCCATAGATGATAGCATTTTCCGTTGGTCTGGATTTCGAAACCCGAAAGACGATCGACTGCCAGTTTTTGGCGGGCGCACGCGTCGAGTCGCTTCAATCTTGCAAGCTCGGCAATGGTACCGTCGCCCATCATCCGCTCAGCGGCCGCAAACGCAAATCCTGATGCAGTCCATCCGCCCGAACGCACGGATGCCGTGACGCTTTCACGCAATCGTGGCGGCGACACGATAAAGCCCAGCGTCAGGCCCGGGGCGACCTTCTTGGAGAGACTGTCGATGACAATGCAGGTGTCCGGCGCGAGTGCGGCAAGCGGCGGCTCATCGTCAAGGAAACCGTAGACATTGTCCTCGATGATCGGGAGGCCAAAGCTTTCGACAACGCGCAGGAGGTCGGCCCGGCGCGCCGCGGTCATCGTCATGCCTAATGGATTCTGGATCGCCGGCTGAACGTAGATTGCCGAGAGATGGGCGTCACGGTGCGCCTTTTGCACAGCGTCAGGCCGGACACCGCCTTCGTCCATCGCCAGTGGCACCAGTGTAATTCCCAGCCGGGCGGCAATGCCCTTGATAAACGGGTATGTCAGGGCCTCCACACCGCAACGGCCGCCCGTAGGAACAATTGCGGCGAGCGCTGCGGCGATACTCTGTCGTCCGTTGCCGGTGAATACGAGTTGTTCGGGAGTCGGGGACCACCTGCCCTGCGACAGGTATGCGGCTCCAATGGTTCGGACCGCTGGAGTTCCGACGCTGGTCGCCTGTCTCAAGGCGGGGTCGAGCGCCGCAGGTTTCTCCAGGCCAGCCAGGCTTCTTCCGATGATCGCGGTCTGATTGGAGAGCATCGGGTAGTTGAACTCAAGGTCAATTCGGATCCCGCGCGGCTCAGTTAATGCTGCCGCCCCGCGCCGGGCATCGCCGGAGATGAAGGTGCCCCTCCCAACTTCGCCGACGACAAGGCCCCTGCGCAATAACTCGGTATAGACGCGGCTCGCGGTCGAGACGGCGATCTTGCGATCATAGGCAAAACGGCGCTGCGGAGGCAGGCGCTCCCCGGGCTTGAGAGTGCCATCAGCTATTTCTCCGGCGATGATGTCAGCGAGCTTCAGATATTCCGACATCTATTGCTCCGAGCACAATGTTTTAATTGCTCCGAGCAACCTATCGGAACATAATGGCTAAGTCAAACCGGATTGCACCGGGAATTGCCAAGGTCTGCGGTAATGAGAACGCGACGGCGCTTAACAAGCGCTGATGGCGGCGAAGCAGGATTGCCGCACAGCAATAGCTGGAGGTCAAAATGTCTACAGCCCTTTCCACCATCGGTAGGCGGGCGGGAACAAAGACGCACGGCTCATTTCTTCGGGCATTCAACGCCTGTTGGCAGCGGATCGCTCGCTATTTCGTCCATCGCGCCGCCATTGCGAGCCTTTGCGAGCTCGACGACGAAGCACTTCGGGATATTGGCATCGCCCGCTCCCAGATCAAAGGGGCGGCCTACGGCTTCGTGACCAACCCCAACGGGGCGAGGAGGTGATGATGGCCACCCCGGTTGCACCGGAGCTGACCGCTGCCACGATCCTGGTCGTGTTTGCCGGTGTATTCCTGATCAGCTTCATGAGAGGAGCTTTCGGAGGCGGGTTTGCCATCGTGGGTATTCCGCTGCTGTCGTTGGTGATGGATCCGGTCACCGCCGGCGGTCTGCTTGCGCCCCTGTTCATCGCGATGGATCTGTTCGCGCTGCGCTACTGGAAGTCCTCGACATGGTCGAGGCCGGACCTTGTGCTGCTTCTGCCGGGGCTGGTGATCGGCATCGGGTTCGGCTATGGGCTTTTCCGCTTCCTCGACCACCGGGCCATCGCGATCGTGATGGCGGAGATCACCCTGATCTTTGTCGGTCTCTGGTTTGTCAGGGGCGGACAGGTGACGAGACGTCCGCGTTCGACAACAAAGGCGATCACTGCGGGTCTTGCCTCAGGAGTGACCACGATGGTTGCACATTCGGGCGGACCGCCGCTTGCGATGTATCTGTTGCCCCTCGGCCTCAGCAAGGAAATCTACGCGGGAACAACGAGTATATTTTTCACAGTGGGCAACGCGACCAAGGCGGTGCCGTGGCTGCTGCTGGTGAGGCCGACCGCGGGTGTCTGGGCAATAATGGCGATTGGACTGTTGGCCATCCCCAGCGGCGTCTGGCTTGGGTGGCGGCTGAACGGAAGGCTGGACCAACGCCAGATTTATCGCGCCTGCTACGGATTGTTGGTTCTAACGGCGTTGAAACTGATGTGGGATGGCATTTCCGGATATCTCCCGTGAGCTGAAAGGCCGGCGTAGCGCTACCTCCGGAACTTTGAGAGCGCACGCGAAACTGCCGAGTCGTCAGTAAGAGCAAACGGCGTCTAGCTGGGAGCCCGGAGACTACGGGCAGTGGACCATCCCAGCCCCTCCCAACGAAACATCGTGAGAGGCCCTCATTTCGCGCGCGGCGAGTGGGGTGGCGAGTGGCACCCAGATTTCGCCCCGAAAGCAGGATACATAGTCGCCAAGGAACATTGGAGAGCTAGCGGCTTTGCCAATACCGACCTCGACTTGTGGCTGGCAGAAGGGGACCACCCATGTTATCGTGGTCGGGTTGCTGGCCAATACTCGTATCGAAACCACTGCGCATTATGCCCCAGAGCTTGGCTATCATCTGACCTTGGTCCGCGACGCGACGGCAGCGCTCTGGCATGATATGATGCACACCGCGCACGAACTGAGTGGTCCTACCTGCGCCCACGCAATCATGGGGCCCGCGGAACTGATCGTAGCTTTGTCAGCATCACATCCGAAGGAGACGAGGCCATGACCAGGCTCATCACGGCCGCTGCTGCTATCACGGCCGTCACCGTCGTCGTCTCGGGTGCATTCCCCCAGACTGCGATTGCGCCAAAGGCAACAACTGCCCCCGCATCCAAGGCCACGGAAGACGCATCGATCCGGCCATTCAGCGTTCACGTTCCGGACGAGGCCCTTAATCAGCTGCGGCGCCGGATCCAGGAAACGCGCTGGCCCGATAAAGAGACGGTAGAAGACCAGTCCCAGGGCATCCAGCTTGCGAAACTCAAGCCGCTCGTCGAGTATTGGGGCACCGGCTACGACTGGCGCAAGGCGGAGGCGAAACTGAATGCCCTGCCGCAATTCGTCACCACAATCGATGGCGTCGACATCCACTTCATCCATGTCCGCTCCAAGCACCCCAACGCGCTGCCAGTGATCATCACTCATGGCTGGCCGGGATCGGTGTTCGAGGAACTGAAGATCATCGATCCGCTTACCAACCCGACCGCTCACGGCGGCACCGCCGACGACGCATTCGATTTGATCATTCCGTCGATGCCGGGCTTTGGCTTTTCCGGCAAGCCGACCGGCACGGGCTGGGGTCCTGACCACACCGCGCGAATCTGGGCTGAGCTGATGAAGCGTCTGGGGTACACCCGCTATGTCGCGCAGGGCGGGGACTGGGGTTCGCCGGTCTCCAGCGCCATGGCTCGCCTGGCACCGGCAGGATTGCTCGGCATCCACATCAACCTTCCGGCGGTGGTGCCACCCGAGGTGGCCGCGGCCCTGGCCTCAGGCGGGCCAGCGCCAGCGGGATTGTCCGACCAGGAGCGCTCGACTTTCGATGTGCTCAGTGCCGCTGCCAAGATGGGCAACAGGTCTTATGCAACGATGATGGGCACAAGACCGCAGACGATCGGCTACGGCATCACCGACTCGCCTGCCGGTCTCGCCGCGTGGATGCTCGGACATCCAGGCTTTTCGACGTGGACATACAGCACCGACGATCCCGAAAAGTCTCCTGACGAGGTTCTGGACGACATAACGCTGTACTGGCTGACCAATACCGCGACCTCGTCCGGGCGTCTCTACTGGGAATATGGCGGTGGGCGGAGCCCCGCCCTCTCGGCCGGAGAGATGACTTCCGACATCTTGCTTCCCGTCGCCATCACGGTCTTTCCTGGCGAAAGCTATCGAACTCCGGAAACATGGGCCCGTCGCGCCTATCGGAACCTGAGCTATTTCCACGAGGTCGACAAGGGCGGTCACTTCGCCGCGTGGGAAGAACCTGAGTTGTTCAGCGCAGAGCTTCGTGCCGCGTTCAAGCCGCTGCGCTGAATTGTCAGTCTACGACCTTCTGTCTTGAGCAGGATAAATGCGATCGAGACCGCGGGGGCCTTGAGCTTTCGAGGTCGTGGATCAAGCGCGGTGGCAGCACGACCTTTTGCGCTATTTTGCCGGACGACCGATTTTTATGAATTCCTGATATTTTGCCTTGAAGCCAGAATAGAAAGCCTATCCGACCCCATGATACCTGTTGCCACGTACTCAACAAAGGAGTGCCTGGAATGTCTGAGCGACTAACGAAAGTAATATCCCGCTACCAGCCCACCATCGACTTTAAGCATGTAGTTTGGCGGAACTTGCCAACTTTTATCGCCCTTGCCGTCATCGTGGCGGTTTGTGTAGCGCTCCGCGTTTGGGTCGCCTTCAACCACGCGATCTGAGCAAGCCGCGATCTTCCGATCCCGACAGAGTCGGCTCGACGCAAGTATCGCTGCGATCACAATCGATGAGCAAATCCATGATAAACACGAGAGCCGAGCAACCCTCACGATTAAAGGGCGTAATGACCGCCCTCATTACCCCCTTCAACAACGGAGCCGTCGACTACGACGCCCTCGCCGCCCTTGCGGATTGGCAGATTCAATTCGGAATCAGCGCACTGGTTCCTTGCGGGACGACCGGCGAAGCCCCACGCTTGCCTGGGACGAGCGGCTGAAAATCGTCAGGACCTGCGTAAAAGCCTCGCGCGGACGGGTGCCGGTGATCGCCGGAACCGGCACGAACAGTACGGAACTGACGATCGCCCATACCTTGGCCGCCCAATCCTGCTGCGCCGACGCTGCGCTGGTCGTAACGCCCTATTTCAACAAGCCGAGCCAGGATGGCATTGTCCGTCATTTCGAGGAGATCGCAGGGCGCGTCGACCTGCCTATCATCGTCTACAATGTACCCTCGCGTACCGGCATTGACCTGTCGCTGGGGACGCTCGCGCGGCTTGCCGAGATCCCCTCCATTATCGGGCTCAAGGACGCGACGGGCGAAGTCCGGCGTGTCGCGGAAATGCGCCGCGCATTCGAAGACCGTTTCATTCTTTTGTCTGGGCATGATGCGTCGTCGCACGCCTTCAACCTTTCGGGAGGCGACGGGACGATTTCCGTAACTGCCAATGTCCTGCCGCACGTCTTCGCCGCGTTGCACGATGCATGCCGGAAACACGACTGGTCCACCGCCAATTATATTCAGCAGCGGCTGATGCGGGTCTATAAAGCGTTCGACCTCGACACAAATCCCGGCCCCATCAAGTACGCCCTGAAATATCGGCGCGGCATGAATGACGAAATGCGTCTGCCGCTCGTGCCTGTTTCGGCGGAGACGGCGGAACGGATCAGGATAGCGCTCGACCGAATGGGCGATCCGGTCAGCGATGTCCCGTGCGATCCAGCCGATGCGATTTTCGGCGCGGACGAAAGGCCAATCGAAAAACCAGCACAGCCGCTCAACTGGCGGATCTGAGCAAGCGTCCCTTCATCAAACAATGTTGCATCCGCCGGGCCTGCGCCTGCCAGCTGCTGAAAGCGAAGATCATGCGATACCCACGTAAAAGCCACGATCGTTTTAGAACGTGCACCCGTTTTCTCGTTGGTCGAAATCTGGAAGGATGCTGGATCGTCTGCGACAGGCAGCGTCTGGTCGGCGGACTGTTTGCTGACAGGGAATCGGCCCTGCACTTCGCGATTGCCCAGAGCGAACACCGGCCCGGGGCCGTGTGGTGCGCCAATGATGATGATTGTCTCCTGACCGATCCGTGGCACGATCTGACCGCTCCCGCGCCCCGTCGCTCCAAGCGCGCGTGATGTCTTTGATCACGGAACAAAGACCGTGAGCTTATCCCCGAACATCCGGTGCATAATCGGCGTTTTGATTCGCACTGATCATAGCAGCCGCCTTCCTCACCCCGCCCCGGTCGCCGTCCAATCGGGAACAAGGTTATTGGGCCGGAGGACCGGTGGTTTCCTCGGTTCCTCGACAAGACGGTCATAAAGCGATAGGCGTCCTCCGCCGATCTCATCCCCTTAGGCATCCAGGCAAAGCAGGCACGAAGATTGAGCTGTTTGCTTGTTGCAATATCCGGCGTCGGAGGAACGAAGACCAGGTCGACCGGCGGTCCGTCGATCGATTCAAACTCGATGGGTTCTCACCCCGGTAACCAACCCGCAATTGTATTCAGCCTTAGAGTTTGATGCCTGTTCGAGATTTTTGATCAATCAGGAGTTAGTGAAGGTCGAAGGCAAAACATCCACTATTACAACTTAGGACGTGACTTCCTCTTGTTCATCGACATGAAGAAAGTCGGTATGCAGCGGCCAACCCATCTGGAACCCGCCCAGCTCGATAAACCCCTGATGCAGCGTGCCTCCGGCGTCGTCGCTGTTTGTATTCTGGAAACGGGTGTCAATAAACGACCGCAGCGTGCCAAGTTCTGTTTCGGAACGCGCATCAAAACGAATTTCGGCGCGGGTGCGGACACGCCAGGTATCATTTCCGCCTGCACCAACGGGGCCACCGGTAAACACGTTGTCCCCGCCGGAAAACTCAAAGCGCAGGTAACCGTTGACCTTGAGGCATGTTTCGGTTCCCGGGATATAGAAGAAGCCCGCTCCGTAGGCATCGCATACCCGGACATATTCAA